>NZ_JBSFSO010000001.1:0-226562 GCF_053589795.1 Micromonospora sp. NPDC003241
CCTGTCATTTCGCCGAGCTGCGATCGGTGTAAGGAAGGGTCCCCTGCTAACGCCTGGTGTATAGCAGGGGACCCTTCCTAACATCACAGCCGCAAGCGCACCCGGCGCCGCCGGTCGCGCGGCGGCGGGTCAGTGGAAGAAGTGCCGGGTGCCGGTGAGGTACATGGTGACGCCGGCCTGCTTGCAGGCGGCGATCACCTCCTCGTCCCGGATCGAGCCGCCCGGCTGCACGATCGCCCGGATCCCGGCGTCGATCAGGATCTGCGGGCCATCGGCGAACGGGAAGAACGCGTCCGAGGCCGCCACCGCGCCCCGCGCCCGGTCGGCACCGGCCCGGCTGACCGCCAGTCGCGCCGAGTCGACCCGGTTGACCTGGCCCATCCCGACACCGACCGTGGCGCCGTCCTGCGCCAGCAGGATCGCGTTGCTCTTCACCGCGCGCACCGCCCGCCAGGCGAAGGCCAGGTCGGCCAGGGTCGCCTCGTCGGCCGCCTCGCCGGTGGCCAACCGCCAGGTCGTCGGGTCGTCGCCCGGGGCGTCGATCGCGTCGCGTTCCTGCACCAGCACACCGCCGGTGATCTGCCGCCACTCGGTCGGCAGCGGGCGGAACTCCGGTGCCCGCAGCAGCCGGATGTTCTTCTTGGCCTGGAGCACCTCGGTGGCCCCCGGCTCGTACCCGGGCGCCACCACGACCTCGGTGAAGATCTCGGCGATCTGCCCGGCCAACTCGACCGAGACCGGCCGGTTCACCGCGATGACGCCGCCGAAGGCGGAGACCGGGTCGCAGGCGTGCGCCTTGCGGTGCGCCTCGGCCACGTCCGCGCCGACCGCGATGCCGCACGGGTTGGCGTGCTTGATCACGGCCACCGCCGGCTGGTCGGCGAAGTCGTTCGCGGCCCGCCAGGCGGCGTCGGCGTCGACGTAGTTGTTGTAGGACATCTCCTTGCCGTGCAACTGCTCGGCCTGGGCCAACCCGGGCGGGCTCGCCGGGTCCGCGTAGACCACCGCGCCCTGGTGCGGGTTCTCGCCGTACCGCAGCACCGCCTGCCGCCGCAGCGCCAGCCCGGCGAACTCCGCTCCGCCGTCCTCCGCCGGGGCCAGGGACGTGGCGAACCAGTCGGCGACCGCCACGTCGTACTCGGCGATGTCGGCGAAGGCGCGGGCGGCCAGCGCCCGCCGCTGCGCCAGGGTGAAGCCACCGCCGTCGAGCGCGGCCAGCAGCAGCGGGTACGCGGCCGGGTCGGTCACCACGGCCACCGAGGCGTGGTTCTTGGCGGCGGCGCGCACCATCGCCGGACCGCCGATGTCGATCTGCTCGACGCACTCGTCCTGGCTCGCGCCGGAGGCGACGGTCTGCTGGAACGGGTACAGGTTGGACACCAACAGGTCGATCCCGGCGATGCCGTGCTCGTCGAGCTGGGCGACGTGGGTGTCCTTGCGCAGGTCGGCGAGGAGTCCACCGTGGATCTTCGGGTGCAGGGTCTTCACCCGGCCGTCGAGGATCTCCGGGAAGCCGGTCACCTGCTCCACGGCGGTCACCGGTACGCCGGCACCGGCGATCGTCGACGCGGTGCTCCCGGTGGAGACGATCTCCACCCCGGCGGCGTGCAGCGCCCGGGCCAGGTCGACCAGACCGCTCTTGTCGTAGACGCTGACCAGTGCCCGCCGGATCGGGCGGCGCCCGTCCTCGATGGAACTCACGGAACTGTGACCTTTCTCCCGGTGATCGTCCAACCCTCGCGGACCAGCCGGCCCACCTGCTCGACGAGTTGCTGCCGCTCGGCTTCCTTGATGCGCTCGGTGAGCGTGTCCACGTCGTCGTCCTCGTGCACCGGCACCGCCACCTGCGCCACGATCGGGCCGGTGTCCATCCCGGCGTCGACGAAGAAGAGCGTCGCCCCGGTGACCTTCACCCCGTAGGCGAGCGCGTCCCGGGGGCCGTGGATGCCGGGGAACGCCGGCAGGAGGGTGTTGTGGGTGTTCAGGTAGCGGTCGCCGAAGGCGGCGAGGAACCGCGTACCGACAAGCTTCAGGAACCCGGCGGAGACGACCAGGTCGGGCCGGTGCTCGGCGACCTGCTCGGTGAGCGTCGCGTCCCACTCCTCACGGGACGGGTGGTCCTTGACCCGCGCCACGAAGGTCGGCACCCCTGCGGCGGCGGCCCGGTCCAGCCCGGCGATGCCGTCGCGGTCCGCGCCCACCGCGACCACCCGGGCCCCGTACGCCGGGTCGGTGGTCGCGTCCAGCAGCGCCTGCAGGTTGCTGCCGGAGCCGGAGACGAGGACGACGATGCGGGCGGGCTCGGTCACCGGCACACCCTATCCGGCGGCGGATCGGCGCTGGTCCGGTGCCCACCCGGTGGGCCGCCCACCCTTCGCCGGCCACCGAAGTCGCACAGACCGGGTACGCTGCCGGTCGCTTGGGACCGGCGCATGTCCGGCCCGCACCCATCAGCGACACGTACGTGAGGAGCTCGTCACCATGCAGCCCGGATACCCCTCCCAGCCGCCCCAGCAGGTCGACAACAACATGACGATGTCGATCGTCGCCATCTTCCTCTTCTGGCCACTGGCGATCCCCGCCATCATCAACGCCTCGAAGGTCAACCAGCTGCTCCAGCAGGGTGACCACGCCGGTGCCCAGGCCGCGTCCGCCGAGTCGAAGAAGTGGTCCAAGTGGGCCATCATCGTCGGTGTCGCGTGGCTCGCGATCGTGCTGCTCTGCTGCCTGGGCGGTGGCGTTCTCGGTTCGCTCAGCGGCTCGAACGTCTGAGTTACGGAACCACATGCAACCCGGTAACCCCGGTCAGGACCCGTACGGCCAGCAACAGCCGTACGGGGACCCGACAGCTCCACCTCCGCACAACCCGTACGCTCCGCCGCCGGCCAACCCCTACGCGCCGCCGCCGGCCAACCCGTACGCCACACCTGAACCGCACACGCCTGCGGTCGACCCGTACCAGCAGGCCGACCCGTACGGTCAGCAGCCGCCCGCCTCGGGGCAGCCCTACGACCCGTACGGCCAGCAGCCGCCCACCTCCGGGCAGCCGTACGACCCGTACTCGGCCCCGCCCGCCGGAGCGCCGGCGTACGGTCAGCCCCCGGCCTACGGTCAGCCGCCGACGTCGGGGCACCCCTACGGTGGCCAGCCCTACCATGACCCGTACGCCCCGCAGCCGTACGGCGGTGCGCCGATGTACCCGCACGCGGGCTTCGCCGGCTCGGGAGGACAGCAGAACACCCTCGGCCTGGTGTCGATGATCCTCGGCATCGCATCGATTCCGCTGGTCTGCTGCTATCTCGGCATCCCGCTGGGGTTGGCCGCGGCCATCACCGGTTGGCTGGGCAAGCAGAAGGCCGATCAGGGCCTGGCGAACAACTCCGGGCAGGCCCTCGCCGGCCTGATCTGTGGTGGCATCGGAATTCTGCTGGGCGTGATCCATCTCGTGCTGTTGCTGATCGGCTACTTGGCCGATGCCTAGACAGGGCTGGTCGAGGGGCGCTCCGCACTGGCGGAGCGCCCCTCGCCCGTTTCTGGCCCTCGCACAGCGGTGACGGTCTCCGCCGTGACGGTCGGCCCAGCGGTCAGCTCGGGTGACGGGTGAGCCAGCGGGTGGCCCCCGCGCCGAGCACCGCCCCGCCGCCCGTGATCAGCGTCGCGGCCAGCGCCACCTGCCAACCGACCGGGCCGACCTCGGCCAGCCGTCCGGCACCGAGCGGCCCGCCGGAGACCTCGGCGAGCACCCCGAGAAGCGCCCCGGCCACCGGGCCGACGAGTACGGCCGGCACCAGCAGCCGCCGCCAGCGCAGCGGTGCGCGGTCGGCCCCGGCGGACCGGATCAACCGGCGGGCCAGTAGCCAACCGGCGCCCATGCCGACCAGGACCGGCATCGCGAGAACCACGATCGAGCCGAGCCCGTCGATCGGCCCGCTCGGCAGTCCGGCGAACAGCGGCAGCGCCGGTAGCGCGCCGACGGACACCTCGCTGGTGCGGACCGCCGTGTCGGTGCCGACGGCGAAGCCGGGCCCGAGCAGGTAGCTGGTGGCCCAGAGGGTGGCGTTGGGCGCGTACGCCAGGCTGACCAGGGTGATGCCCGCCTGCCCGGCCACGCCGGTGCGGTAGGCGCCGATCAGGTCGGCCGCGTCGCCCCCGCCGGTCGCCACGGCCAGTCCCGCCCCGGCCGCCCCCGCGCCGAGCAGCACCAGTGCGGCCACCAGGCCGGCCCGGGCCCCTTCGCGCACCGGCGTCGGCACCTGCCCGGCGAGCACGTCGGCCAGCTCGGTGGTCCGGGCCGCGCCGAGACCGGCGGCGAGTGTGCCGAGCACGGCGAGCGTCACTGCGGCCCGGGACCACGACACACCGGTGTCGCCGGTGCCCACGAGCAGCGCGGCGAGCAGCCCGATCAGCCCGTACCCGACTCCGACCGCCGCCGCGACGGCCAGCGTGCGTCCCGGCGACCGGCTGCCGCGCGCGCCGACCGCGCGGCTGGCGTGCACGCCGGCTCGGGTGAGTCGCCAGATCGCCAGCACGGTGACCGCGAGCGGGGCCAGGCCCAGAGGGCCGGCGGCGGTGTCCAGCGGTACGCCGTGCCCGAGCAGCCATCCGGCCGCCCCCGCGCGGATCGCGCCCAGCAGGGTGGCGGCGCCCTCGCTGAGCTGGAACAACCAGAGTGCGAACGCCACCGGCAGCCAGGAGGTGAGCGCGGCCCCACCGGCGGCCACCAACGCGGCGACCGCGAGGGGCGGGTGACGGCGACCGCCGGGCGTGCCCCGTTGCACCGGTACCCGGCGGGGCGGGCCGGCGCGACCGGGTGGCCGGGCGCCGACTCCGCGGGCGTCGGTGGCCCGGCGCGGCTGGTCAGGGGTGACGGAGGACATCGTCTCTACTCTGGCATGCCGGGGCCGCCTCGGCTGTCCGACACCACCCCGTCCGGAGGTGAGTTCGCCTGATCCGGCATGCCGGCGGCAGGGTCCGGTCTAGCCTCGGCTCAGGGCCGTGGCCGACGTCGCGGCAGCTAGTGTCCGAGAGGGAAGTGCCGTGAACGCTCCGTATCCACCGCCCCCGCCGCCACCGGCAGGCCGGGACCGCACCACTCTGTGGGGCGTGCTGGGCATCGTGACCGGGGTGCTCTGCTGCGGCATCCTCGGCATCGTCTTCGGTTGGTTGTCGATCCGCGACGCGCGCCGCTACCGGCAGTCCCCGGTGCTGGGCTACGTCGCTATCGGTCTGGGTGTGCTCAACATCGTGGTGAGCCTGATCCTGTCCGCCACGGGCAACTACCCGTACTGGAACCGCTGAGGGGCCGACCTTCCGGTCGGCCCCTCGAAGACTGTCGTACCGGCTCAGCCGGCGGACATGATCTCCCGCATCAGCTTGGCGGTCTCGGTCGGGGTCTTGCCGACCTTGACGCCGACCGCCTCCAGCGCGGCCTTCTTCGCGTCGGCGGTACCCGCCGAACCCGAGATGATCGCGCCGGCGTGCCCCATGGTCTTGCCGGGCGGGGCGGTGAAGCCGGCGATGTAGCCGACCACCGGCTTGGTGACGTTGGCCTTGATGTACTCGGCCGCCCGCTCCTCGGCGTCGCCGCCGATCTCACCGATCATCACGATGGCGTCGGTGTCCGGGTCGGCCTCGAACGCGGCCAGCGCGTCGATGTGCGTGGTGCCGATGATCGGGTCACCACCGATGCCGACGCAGGTCGAGAAGCCGATGTCACGCAACTCGTACATCATCTGGTAGGTCAGCGTGCCGCTCTTGCTGACCAGGCCGATCCGGCCGCTGCCGGTGATGTCGGCCGGGATGATGCCGGCGTTGGAGGCGCCCGGCGAGGCGATGCCGGGGCAGTTCGGCCCGACGATCCGGGTCCGCTCGCCCTTGCCCGTGTTGTACGCCCAGAAGGCGGCGGTGTCGTGCACCGGCACACCCTCGGTGATCACCACGGCCAGCGGGATCTCGGCGTCGATCGCCTCGATGACCGCGCCCTTGGTGAACTGCGGGGGCACGAAGATGACGGTGACGTCGGCGCCGGTGTCCTTCATCGCGTCCGCGACGCTGGCGAAGACCGGCAGCTCGGTGCCGTCGAAGTCGACGGTGGTGCCCGCCTTGCGCGGGTTCACGCCGCCGACGACGTTGGTGCCGGCCGCGAGCATCCGCCGGGTGTGCTTGGAACCCTCGGAACCGGTCATCCCCTGGACGATGACCTTCGAGTCCTTGGTCAGCCAGATAGCCATTGTCAGACCCCCGCAGCCGCCAGCTCGGCGGCCCGCTCGGCCGCGCCGTCCATGGTGTCGACCCGCTGCACCAGCGGGTTGTTCGCGCTGTCGAGGATCGCCCGACCAGCTTCGGCGTTGTTGCCGTCGAGCCGCACGACGAGCGGCTTGGTGACCTGCTCCCCGCGCTGCTCCAGCAGGGCCAGCGCCTGGATGATGCCGTTGGCGACCTCGTCGCAGGCGGTGATGCCACCGAAGACGTTGACGAAGACGCTCCGGACCGCCGGGTCGGAGAGCACGATCTCCAGGCCGTTGGCCATCACCGCAGCGCTCGCACCGCCGCCGATGTCGAGGAAGTTGGCCGGCTTCACGTTGCCGTGCCGCTCACCGGCGTACGCGACCACGTCGAGCGTGGACATGACCAGACCCGCGCCGTTGCCGATGATGCCGACCTCGCCGTCGAGCTTGACGTAGTTGAGGTCCTTCTCCTTGGCGGCCTGCTCCAGCGGGTCCACGGTCGCCTGGTCGACCAGGGCCTCGTGGTCCGGGTGCCGGAAGCCGGCGTTCTCGTCCAGCGAGATCTTGGCGTCCAGCAGCAGCAGGGTGCCGTCACCGGTCTTGGCCAACGGGTTGACCTCGACCAGGGTGGCGTCCTCGGCGACGAACGCCTTCCACAGCCCCACCGCGACGTCGACGACCTGGTCGGCGACCTCGGCCGGGAAGCCGGCGGCGGAGACGATCTCCCGGGCCTTGGCCTCGTCGACACCCTTGACGGCGTCGATCGGGGCCTTGACGACCTTGTCCGGGGTGTCGGCGGCGACCTGCTCGATGTCCATGCCGCCAGCGACGCTGGCGATGCAGAGGAAGGTGCGGTTCGCCCGGTCCAGCAGGTACGAGAAGTAGTACTCGTCGGCCACGTCCGCGGTCACCGTGATCATGACCTTGTGGACCGTGTGACCCTTGATGTCCATGCCGAGGATGTCGGTGGCGCGGGCCACCGTCTCCTCCGCGCCCTCGGCGAGCTTGACGCCGCCGGCCTTGCCTCGCCCGCCGACCTTCACCTGCGCCTTGACGACCACTCGGCCGCCGAGGCGATCGGCGATCGCGCGGGCCTCCTCCGGGGTAGTGGCAACGCCGCCGGCGAGCACGGGCAGACCGTGCCGCTCGAACAGGTCCCGCCCCTGGTATTCGTACAGGTCCACGATTGCGCGTCCCGTCCCGTCTCCGCGGCGCACCGTCGCGCCGCCACCAGCGTATGGAAAGTAAACAGTGCGGTGCCTGACATCAGTCGAAGTTGACGCAGACCGCTGAACCTCGCGCGGCCCGAACCGCACGGCACTCGCGCACCGCGCCCGCCCCGTGGATCCTGCGGACCGTGGGCAGAGGTGGTGCGGGGTTCATTGGGCGCAGCCTAACGATGTCGGCACGGGCGGCAACCGAGCGGGTGCGGGGTGTGCGGTAATCCACAGCCACCACCGACGCTGCGTCACCGGCGTGCACCGCGCCGCAGCGACCGCTCCGGTGTCACCCGTTCGAGCGATCTCGACGGGCCGGGCAGGGAACCCGGTGCCGGTCCGTAACCCGGTCGGCAGGGCCTCGTTGAGTCAGATGTCGGAGCGCTGAACGGCGCGAGGACGCAAGCGGCCGATGCCCTGTCGGTCGAGGGGTGGCGGCGGGGCATCGTGCATAGAGGGGCCGGACGTGTGAGGGGTGCGTCCGGCCCCTCCCCTTGCGCGCCTTTTCCGCGTCGGTTCCCGTGCGCGCCCGATCGGGTCCGCGCGTGCCGGGTTCAGCTCACCGGTTGGGCGACGTTGCTGCGGACCCACTCCACGATGGACTGGGTGGTCGCGCCCGGCGTGAAGATCTTGGCCACGCCGAGCTGCTCCAGCTCCGGGATGTCGGCGTCCGGGATGATGCCCCCACCGAAGACCACGATGTCCCGGGCGTCGCGCTCGCCCAGCAGTTCGAGCACCCGGCGGAACAGCGTCATGTGCGCGCCGGAGAGCACGGAGAGGCCGACGGCGTCGGCGTCCTCCTGGATCGCGGTCTCCACGATCTGCTCCGGCGTCTGGTGCAGGCCGGTGTAGATGACCTCCATGCCGGCGTCCCGGAGAGCGCGGGCCACCACCTTGGCCCCACGGTCGTGGCCGTCCAGGCCCGGCTTGGCGACGACGACCCGAACACGAGAGCTCATCTGCGCATCCCTTTCACCGGCTCCGGGGCTTTCACCTGAACGAACGGTAACCCGCGCCCCCGAACTCGGGGAACCGGGGCCGGGCCCCGGTGACGGACCCGCCGCCACGACGACCTCACACAGAGGCATGACCAACCCGGTCCGGGTCAAGGAGGACGACTCCGCCGATCGGTCACGGTGTGCGACGAACGGACGATAACGAGGGCAGCCCTCCAGTGCCGCGAGCCATGACATTAATGGACGGAAAGGGACAGAAAGGTCCAACGAGTTCGGCGCTCCGGCTTGTGGGGCGACTGACGGTTGGCTACCGTGTCCACGGTTGTCATCAGGTTTGCGGACGGGTGACGACGCGACCAGCCGGCGGACGGATCACTGATCCGGACGGCGGCCGAACGCCTCGGAACCCCGACAACGGAGGGTGTGCGTGCGCCAGCGCCTGTCGTCTGAGCCCGATCGATATCGCGGTCGCCGCCGCGTACCCACCCCCCCGCGTAGCCGCTACGCCGCAGTCGTCACCACCGCCTTCGTCGGTGCCGGCGTGGTGGCACTGGGCGCCGGCGCACTGCCGGACGCCAAGAGCGTCGAACAGTCGGTTCTCGACGAGCTGAAGCAGGCAGCGGTCAGCAGCCAGGGTGCTGCCGAGCGTGCCGACGCCGCCGAGCGGTCCTCCCGGGACGGCCGGAGCGCTCCGGAGACCGTCGAGGACTCCGGCGTCTGGCTGCTGCCACTGCAGGGCTACGACTTCAACTCCCCCTACGGCATGCGGTGGGGCAAGCTGCACACCGGCATCGACCTGGTCGCGCCGGAGGGCACCCCGTACGTCTCGATCCACGAGGGCACCGTCACCAAGGCCGGCTGGTTCGGCGGGTACGGCAACGCCGTGATCGTGCAGCACCCCGACGGCAGCGAGGCGATCTACGGCCACTCCTCGGCCGTCAGCGTCCGCGAGGGCCAGCAGGTCAAGGCCGGCGACCAGCTCGGTCTGGTCGGCAACACCGGACACTCCTACGGGGTCCACCTGCACCTGGAGATCCATGTCAAGGGCAAGCCGCTCGACCCGGTGCCCTGGCTCCAGGAGCGCGGAGTGGACATCAAGCTGCAAACTGAGGCAATTTACAGCGAGGTAACGGAGTTCTGACACCCCGTTGCACCCGTTAACCGCCCGGATCGATTGATCCGGGCGGTTTTTCGTGCCGTCCCGGATCGCAAAGTGTCCCGGGCCACAGTCGGCACTGTGGTCGAGCGCACACCCCGGCCGACGTATCGACCCGGTCATCCGGCGGCAACCGGGGACGGACCGGGAAAGCAGCACCGCCATCACCGCCCGCCCACCCAACCCCGGTACTCGACGAACACCCGGCGGACCCCAGGATTTCCAGGTCACGTACCCCTCGATCCAGTGAGGTCCACCCCGTGCAGGACGACAGCTCCACCCCGAACCCCGAGCTCCCCCACGCCCCCGCCCGGCACCGCCGCCGGATCGGCCGGCGCGGCCGTCGGCTGGCCGTCGGCGCGGTCGCCGTACTGGGACTCGGACTCGGTGGCGTCGTCGTGACCAATCTCGACGACAGCCCCACCCCGAGCCCCGTCTCACTCGACGCGCAGGCCAGCGCCGAAGCCGCCGACCGCGCGGAGGCCGCCGACCGCGCCGACCGCTCGGCCCGGGAGACGGCCGCCCCGGAGAGCCCGACGCCGACCCCGACGGCCAGCCCTACCGCGACACCCAGCGCGAGCCCGACCGCGAAACCTCGTCCGACGGCGACCAAGGCCAGCAAGGCCGCCACGAAGACCACCACGAGCGCGGCACCGAAGCCCGACTGGGTCATCCCGATGGCCGGCGCCGCGATCACCTCGTGCTACGGCCCCCGCTGGGGCACGCTGCACGCCGGTATCGACTTCGCGCTGCCCGCCGGCACACCGGTGCGGGCCGCCTCCAAGGGCACTGTCACGAAGGCCGGCGACGTCGGTGACGGGTACGGCATCTCGGTCGTCATCGACCACGGCAACGGCTACCTCACCCACTACGCCCACCTGAGCACCACTCGGGTGAGCGTGGGCGAGAAGGTCAGCACCGGGCAGACCATCGGCCTGGAGGGCTCCACCGGCGACTCCACCGGGCCACACCTGCACTTCGAGGTGCACCAGGGTCAGATGTGGAACCAGATCGACCCGGCGCCGTTCCTGCGTGCCCGGGGCATCGACGTGGCGTGCTGACCTGACGCCCAGCGTCCGGCGCACCGGCCCACCCCGGGCCGGTGCGCCGAGCCGTCAGATCTTCTCGATCGGGGCGTGCCGCAGCACCAGCCACAACGTCTGGTCGCCGAAGTCGATCTGCGCGCGGGCACCCGGACCGTGGCCCTCCACCGTCACCACCCGACCGAGTCCGTACCGCTGGTGGTTGACCCGGTCCCCGGCGGAGACCTTGGGGCCCTGCGGCAGCTCGCTCGCGGTGGCCAGCCGACTGCCGTCCACGCCCAGCTTGCGGGCCAACTGGACCGCGCGGGGCGTACCGCCGGTGAAGCCGCCGCCCACCCGGTCCGCGCGACCGCCCACGCCGCCGCCACCGCCGCCCCAGGAGGTGTACGACCCCTCGGTGCGCTCCCAGCGGACCAGCTCGGTCGGCAGTTCCTCCAGGAACCGCGACGGCGGGTTGTACGCCGGCTGCCCCCACGCCGACCGGGTCACCGCCCGGGACAGGTAGAGACGTTGCCGGGCCCGGGTGATGCCCACGTATGCCAGCCGCCGTTCCTCCTCCAACTCCCGGGTGTCGCCCAGCGAGCGCAGGTGCGGGAAGACGCCGTCCTCCAGGCCGGTCAGGAAGACCACCGGGAACTCCAGCCCCTTGGCGGTGTGCAGGGTCATCAGCGTGACCACGCCCTGGTGCTCGGGATCGTCGGCGGGGATCTGGTCGGCGTCGGCCACCAGGGCCACCTGCTCCAGGAAACCGGCCAGCGTGGCCCGCTCCCCCTCCGCGCCGGTCGCCTCGATCCGTTCGGTGTACTCCCGGGCCACACTGACCAGTTCCTGGAGGTTGTCCACCCGGCCCGCGTCCTGCGGGTCCAGGCTCTCCTCCAGCTCGGTCAGGTAGCCCGAGCGGGTCAGCACCGCCTCCAGCACCTCCTCGGGGGTGCCGTCGACGGCCACCTCCCGAGCGGAGTCGAGCAGCGCGACGAAGTCGGCGATGCCGTTGGCCGCGCGGGTGGAGATGCCCGGCGCGTCCTTGGCCCGACGCAGCGCGGCACCGAAGGAGACGCGGTCCCGGCTGGACAGTGCCTCCACGCACGCCTCGGCCCGGTCACCGATGCCCCGCCGGGGCGTGTTCAGGATCCGGCGCAGACTCACCGTGTCGTCGTCGTTGACCACCGCGCGCAGGTAGGCCAACGCGTCGCGGACCTCCTTGCGCTCATAGAAGCGCACCCCGCCGACGACCTTGTACGGCAGGCCGACCCGGATGAACACCTCCTCGAAGACGCGGGACTGCGCGTTGGTGCGGTAGAAGACCGCCACGTCGCCCGGCCGGGTCTCGTCGGCGTCGACCAGCCGGTCGATCTCCCGACCCACCCAGTCCGCCTCGGCGTGCTCGGTGTCGGCGACGTACCCGACGATCTGCTCGCCCGCCCCGGCGTCGCTCCACAGCCGCTTCGGCTTGCGCGAGGTGTTGCGGTCGATCACCGCGTTGGCCGCGTTCAGGATGGTCTGGGTGGAGCGGTAGTTCTGCTCCAGCAGGATGGTGCGGGCGTCGCCGAAGTCGCGCTCGAACTCCAGGATGTTGCGGATCGTCGCGCCCCGGAAGGCGTAGATCGACTGGTCCGCGTCACCGACCACACACAACTCCGCCGGCGCCAGCCCCTCGGTGCCGGAGACCAACTCCTTGATCAGCACGTACTGCGCGTGGTTGGTGTCCTGGTACTCGTCGACCAGCACGTGCCGGAACCGGCGGCGGTAGGTCTCGGCGACGTGCGGGTGCGACTGGAGCAGATGCACCGTCGTCATGATCAGGTCGTCGAAGTCCAGCGCGTGCGCCTCGCGCAGCCGTCGCTGGTACAGCGTGTACGCCTCGGCCAGCGCCCGCTCGTTCGGCCCCGACGCCCGGCCCGCGAAGGTCTCCGGGTCGACCAGCTCGTTCTTGAGATTGGAGACCTGGGCCGCCAGGCCCCGCGCCGGGTAGCGCTTCGGGTCCAGGTCGAGCTCGCGGGTGACCATCTGCATCAACCGGCGGGAGTCGTCCGCGTCGTAGATCGAGAAGGTGGACTTGAGCCCGGCGTGCTCGTGCTCGGCGCGCAGGATCCGTACGCAGGCGGAGTGAAACGTGGAGACCCACATCATCCGGGCGCGCGGACCGACCAGGGCGGCCACCCGTTCCTTCATCTCACCGGCGGCCTTGTTGGTGAAGGTGATCGCGATGATCTCGCCGGGGTGCACGTCCCGCGCGGCGAGCAGGTACGCGATCCGGTGGGTCAGGACCCGGGTCTTGCCGGAACCGGCACCGGCGACGATCAACAGCGGTGAGCCGGCATGGGTGACCGCGTCCCGCTGGGGGCCGTTGAGGCCCTCCACCAACTCGGACGGATCGAGGCGGCCGGGAGCCGGCCGGCGCGGTGGCAGCGCCCGGTCGGGCTCGGGCGCGGACGGGGACGCGGGGATGTCGAAGAGAGGATGCATCGCAGGGCGAGTCTATGCCGCCGCCCCGACATCCCCGCCCCACGCCGCCGCCCCGTGAAAGGAAGGGTCCCCTACTAACGCCTCGTGCATAGGAAGGGTCCCTTCCTAACCGGTTTCCTTGCGCGGCGACGGCTGCTGCGGGCATACTCGACGGCGTGATCGACCAGCGCTTCTACTTTTACTACGGCCCCGGGAGTCCGGCAGCCGTAGGTCGCGCCTGATCGACAAGACCTACGAAAAGCCCCGGGCTCTCGGAGTCCGGGGCTTTTGTCGTCCCGGGATCCGGGCACCGGGCACCACACCGTGAGAGGTACCCGAAGATGACAGACGTGATGGAGCAGAACGGCGTCCCAGGCGAGTCCGGCACGGCCCCGAACGGCACCGGCGCGGGGGGCAGCACCAGCCCCGGCGCGGACACCCCGGGCACCGGGACCGCGGAACCGGGCGCCGCCGCCCGCATCGCCGACATCCGGGTACGGATCGACGAGATCGACCGCACGATCGTCGAGCTGTGGCAGGAGCGGGCCGCACTGTCCCGCGAGGTCGGCGCGACCCGGATGGCCTCCGGCGGCACCCGGCTGGTGCTCTCCCGGGAACAGGAGATCCTGGAACGCTTCCGGGTCGCCCTCGGTGCCGACGGCACTCAGTTGGCGCTGCTGCTGCTGCGGGCCGGTCGCGGCCCGCTCTGACCCGGGCAGGTCGATCGGAGTGGCACACTGGGGACCGGCCGTCCCCGTGAACGGGCGCCGGGCCGACCGTGGACGACCCGGCCGTGGCGGCCCGGACACGGCAGCCCGGACACGGCAGCCCGGACACGGCAGCCCGGACACAGCAGCCCGGACACAGCAGCCCGGACACAGCGCGGCCCGGAAGCGGCAGCCCGGACACAGCGGCCTGGAAGCGGCAGCACTGACACAGCGGCCTGGAAGCGGCAGTCCGGGCGCCAGGGCAGTCCGGGCACGGCGGCTTGGACGCGGACCGGGGCGCCGGCCGCTGGTGACGGCCGACGCCCCGAATCACTGAGGAGGCACTACCTTCACCGCCGCTCCCGGTGTGGATGACCGGCCACGACGGCGTCTGCGTGGCTACTCCGTCGCGTGCACCACGTCGCGTACCTCGGCGAAGTGGCAGGCGCTCGGGTGGCCGGACTTGTCCCTGATCTGCAGCAGTGGCTCCTCTTCCGCGCAGACGTCCTGGGCCTTCCAGCAGCGGGTGCGGAACCGGCAGCCGGACGGCGGGTTGGCCGGCGACGGCACGTCGCCGGTCAGGACGATCTGGTCACGGTGCCCACGCAGCTTCGGGTCCGGCACCGGCACCGCCGACAGCAGCGCCTGGGTGTACGGATGCGTGGGCGTCTCGTAGATCTGGTCCTCGGTGCCGATCTCGACGATCTTGCCGAGGTACATCACCGCGACCCGGTCGGCGATGTGCCGCACCACGGACAGGTCGTGGGCGATGAAGATGTACGACAGGCCCAGCTCGTTCTGGAGCTTCTCCAGCAGGTTGATCACCTGCGCCTGGATGGATACGTCCAGCGCCGAGACCGGCTCGTCGCAGAGGATGATCTCCGGGTTGAGCGCCAGCGCCCGGGCGATGCCGATACGCTGCCGCTGGCCGCCGGAGAACTGGTGCGGATAGCGGTTGATGTGGTCGGGGTTCAGACCGACCAGCTCCAGCAGCTCCTGCACCTTGGGCCGGCGCTGGCCCTTCGGCACCACGTCCGGGTGCACCTCGAACGGCTCGCCGATGATGTCGCCGACGGTCATTCGCGGGTTAAGCGAGGTGTACGGGTCCTGCATCACCAGCTGGATGTTCCGCCGGCCCCGACGCCGTGCCTCGGCACCGACCTTGGCCATGTTCTTGCCCTGCACGAACAGGTCACCGGAGGTCGGCGTCTCCAGACCGACGAGCAGCCGGGCCAACGTCGACTTGCCGCAACCGGACTCGCCCACGATGCCGAGGGTCTCGCCGCGCCGCAGCTCCAGGTTGATCCCGTCGACCGCGCGGACCGCGCCGATCTGCTTCTTGAAGACGATGCCCCGGGTGAGCGGGAAGTGCTTGACCAGGTCGCGGGTCTCCAACACCACGTCACTCATCGCCCTTGACCTCCTTCCAGAAGTGGCACGCAGCCGTCCGGCTCGGCGACACCTGGTACAGCGGCGGCGCCGGGTCCTGCTTGCAGACGTCCTGGGTGTACCGGCACCGGGGGTTGAAGGCGCATCCGCGCGGGATGTTGGTCAGCGCCGGGGGCAGACCCTTGATGGCGCTGAGCTCCTGGCCCTTGAGGTCCAGGCGCGGGATCGACTCCAACAGACCCTTCGTGTACGGGTGGGCCGGGCTGGCGTAGATGTCGTTCACGCCGGCTTCCTCGATGACCCGACCGGCGTACATGACGGAGATCCGGTCCGCCACGTCGGCCACCACACCCATGTCGTGGGTGATCAGCACCAGCGCCATGTTCCGTTCCCGCTGGAGCTCGGCGAGCAGGGCCATGATCTGGGCCTGCACGGTCACGTCCAGCGCGGTGGTCGGCTCGTCCGCGATCAGCACCTCAGGGTCGAGCGCCAGCGCCATCGCGATCATCACGCGCTGCCGCATACCACCGGAGAACTGGTGCGGGTAGTCGTTCACCCGCTGCTGCGCCGCCGGGATCTTGACCAGGTCGAGCAGTTCGACAGCCCGGGCCTTGGCGGCCTGGCGGGACATGCCCCGGTGCTT
This sequence comes from Micromonospora sp. NPDC003241, assembly GCF_053589795.1. Taxonomy (NCBI): domain Bacteria; kingdom Bacillati; phylum Actinomycetota; class Actinomycetes; order Micromonosporales; family Micromonosporaceae; genus Micromonospora; species Micromonospora sp. NPDC003241. The sequence continues at coordinate 15,784 of NZ_JBSFSO010000001.1, forward strand.
ACGGAACAGCTCGGCGAGCTGGAACCCGACGGTGAAGACCGGGTTCAGCGCGGAGAGCGCGTCCTGGAAGATCATCGCGATCCGGTTCGCGCGCACCTTACGACGCTCGGACTCCGGCAGCTTGAGCAGGTCGACACCCCGGTACAGGATCTCCCCACCGGTGACGAACCCGGGCGGGCTGTCCAGGATGCCCATGATCGCCTGAGCGGTCACGCTCTTGCCGCAGCCCGACTCACCGAGGATCGCCCGGGTCTCGCCGGCCCGCACATCGAAGCTCACCCCGTTGACCGCGCGCGCCACGCCGTTACGGGTACGGAACTCCACCTGCAGGTTCTTGACCTGAAGTGGCAACGCGTTCGGGTCGAGGCCCGGCAGCGCGTCCAGTTTGACGTTCACATCACTGCTCATGCCGACACTCCGCTTCGCTCCGCGCCGGCATGAGACACCAACGCGCTGAGCCTGCTGATTCGCTCGCTCCGCTCACTCATTCGGGATCACCGGAACTTCGGGTCGAGGGCGTCACGCAGTGCGTCACCCATCAGGATGAAGGACAGCACCGTGCCGACCAGCAGGCCACAGGGGAAGAGCAGCAGCCACGGGTCCTCCAGGAAGTAGACCTGGTGAACCGAAATCATGATGCCCCACGACTGCGCCGGCGGCTGGAGCCCGACACCGAGGAAGGTCAGCGTGGCCTCCGCGGCGACGAACGAACCGAGCACGATGGTGGCGTAGACCAGCATCGGGGCGATCGCGTTCGGCAGGATGTGCCGGAACATCAGCCGCGAGTTCCGGGCACCGACCGCCTTGGCCGCGTGTACGTAGTCCAGGTCCTTCGAGGAGATGACGCTGCCTCGGGTGATCCGGGCGATGGTCGGCCAGGCGAGCAGGAACAGCACGAGGGTCAGCGTCCAGATGTTCTGCCGCTTGATGACCGTGAGGAACACGATCGCGCCGAGCAGGAACGGCAGCGACAGGACGATGTCCATCACCCGGGAGATGATCGCGTCGACCCAGCCGCCGTAGTAGCCGGCGAGCAGGCCGAGTACGCCACCGACCAGCACGATGCCACCGGTCGCCATGACCGCGATGACCATCGACGGCCGCGCGCCGTAGATCGCGTGCGCGTAGTAGTCGCAGCCCAGGATGTCGTACCCGAACGGGTGCTCCCAACTGGGCGAGATCCGGGACCGGTCGGTGTTGCAGGCCCGCGGGTCCTGGCTGGTCCACAGCTTCGGGAAGGCCGCCATCGAGCCCACCACGAGGATGTACAGGGAAGCGATCATGAAGACCGGGTCGCGCAGCAACTGCCGCCGGGCGTCCGCCCAGAGACTGGCGCTGCGCTCCTTGCCGCCGACCGGCGCATCGGTCGTGGGGCCGTCACCGCCCACCGGTGCCCCGCCGACGGCGGCGCCCGCACTACTCAGGTCACTCATGCCGGCGCTCCGCTCCGCTGCGCGCCACCATGAGGCACCAACACACTGAGCCCGATGATTCGCTCACTACGCTCACTCATGCTCATACCTCGTTTCGCTCCACCGGCACCCGGGAGCGGTCGGAAGATCCTGCGTCGGCATCGTCACCACGGTCCGGTCACTCATAACGGATCCTCGGGTCGAGCACGGCGTACAGGAGGTCGACCAGCAGGTTGGCGATCAGGACGACCAGCACCAGCATGGTCACCACGCCGATCACCACCGAGGACTCCCCGGTACGCGCGGACATCGTCACCAGCCGGCCGATACCCGGCACGTTGAAGATGGTCTCGGTGACCACCGCGCCGGCCATCGCGGCGCCGATGTCGACGCCCAGGAAGGTGATCACGGGGATCAGCGAGTTCCGCAGCGTGTGCACACCGATGACGCGCTTGGTGGTCAGGCCCTTGGCCTTCGCCGTCCGGACGTAGTCGGCCCGGATGTTCTCCATGATGCTGGTCCGGGTGAGCCGGGCGGTGACCGCCAGCGACGTCGCACCGAGCACCATGCCCGGGATGATCAGACTCGCCCAGGGATAGTCGGGCTTGAAGCCGGGGCTGAACATGCCGGTGGAGATCACGTCGGGGATCCAGCTCTGGCCCCGCAGCACGTTGCCGAACTTGACGCCGACGAACTCCCGCACGATCAGGCCGAGCACGAAGATCGGCACCGAGATGACGAAGACCGTGCTGATCTTGACCGTGTAGTCGGCGAAGCTGCCGCCGCGCAGACCGGCGAGCACACCGGCGGCGATACCCACGACCGCCTCGAAGACGATGGCGATGAGCAGCAGCTTGAGCGTGAACGGAATGGCGTCCGCCACCAGGTCGGTGACCTCACGCTGGCGCAGGTTGATGCCGAAGTCGAAGTTCAGGAAGATGCCCTGCAGCCGGTCCAGGAACATCCCGAAGCAGGGGTTGCCCTTCTGGTCGAGGCAGGGGTCACCGTAGCCGAGTCGCTCGGTGATCGCCTCCAGCAGCGCGGGCGGCGGCGTCCGGTCCCCGAACAGCGCCCGGACCGGGTTCCCGCTGAACTGGATCGCCAGTGAAGTCAGGTAGTGGAGCAGGAACATGGTGCCCAGCACGGTGGGGATGAACTGGAGCAACCGTCGAATGACGTAGCGCCCCATGTCGGGGTCTCCTCTCGGCGCTGACGTGGCGGCAACGATCACCCTGGTGGGGAGACCGTTGCCGCCACGTCGTGTTACGGCAGGATCAGGCGGTTGAAGCTCAGTTCTGCTTCAGCGAAATCGCTGCGTAGTCGGCGTCCGAGACGGAGTTCCAGACGAACTGGTCGACGTTCTCGCTGTAGAGGGCACCAACCTTGTTGAACCACATCGGGATGACCGGCAGGTCCTCACCGACCAGGTCCTCCGCCTTCTGGTAGGACGGGATCGCGGCCTGGATCGAGTCGGCCGAGTCACCCTCCTTCATGGCAGCGTCGAACTCGGGGTTGCTGTAGGTCGAGTTGTTGCTGCCCGAGCCCGTGCCGTACAGCGGGTAGAGGAAGGTCTCCATGAACGGGTAGTCCGGACCCCAGCCGAGGCGGAACCCACCGGTGAACTTCTTCTGGTCGGCGGTCTCCAGGTACTCCGCGAACTGCAGGTTCACCCGCAGCTCGTAGTCGATACCCAGGGCCTCCTTGATCTGGTCACCGACCGCCTGCAGCCACTGGTCGTGGCCGGCACCGGCGTTGGCCCACAGGATCAGCTTCTCACCGGCCGGCCAGCCGCCGGCCTCGGCGAGCAGCTGCTTGGCCTTCTCGACGTCCTTCTTGGCGTACGGCGTGACGTTCTCCCGCGCACCCTCGAAGGTCGGGGCGACGAAGCCGGTGGCCGGGGTGAACCGGCCGTCGAAGACGGCGTCGATGATCGACTGGCGGTCGATCGACAGCGAGAGCGCCTGGCGGACCCGCTTGTCCTTGAAGTTGTCCTGGTAGAGCGGCATACCGACGTAGGTGAAGCTGTCACCCGGCTGCTCGTACATCCGGTCGGCGTAGGTGGCCTTGGCCTCCTTGTACCGGGCCGGCGGCACGGTGTACAGCACGTCCAGCTCGCCGGCCTGGAAGGCGGCATAGCCGGCGTCGATGTCAGCGAAGATGCGGTACTCGATGCGGTCCGGCTTGCCGGGCTCGCCCTTCCAGCTGTCGCTGCGGACCACGTTGATCGCGACGTTGTGCTGCCAGTTGCCGTCGATCTTGTACGGGCCGTTACCGATCGGCTTCTCGTTGCAGGCCGCGATGTCGGCGATGCAGGCCTCGGCCATCGGGAAGAAGCCCGGGTAGCCGATCGTGGTCGGGAAGCCGGAGAACGGAGCCTCCAGCTCGACGGTGAAGGTCAGGTCGTCGACCTTCTTGAGGCCGGACAGCTCCTTGGCCGTCGGCTCCGGGGCCTTCTGCGGGCCGTCGCCGTCCGGGTCGGTGGACTGGACGTCCTTGATACCGGCGATCCGCTTCATGAAGTAGCCGTTGTTCTGGGCGTTCGGGCTGTAGGCCGCGAAGTTCCAGGAACGGATGAAGGAGTCGGCGTTGACCGGCTCACCGTTGTCGAAGGTGTAGCCGTCCTTGATCTTGATCGTCCAGAGCTTCTGGTCGTCCGACTCGACCGACTCGGCCAGGTCCATCTCGACCGCAGCGCTCTCGGCGTTGTACTTGACCAGACCACGGAAGAGCGAACGGATCACGTACAACGACGGCTCGTCGTCACCGCCGGAAGGCGTCAGGAACGCCGGCTCCGCGTTGTAGACGCGCAACGTACCGCCGGCCTGGCCGCTCGACTCGCTGTCGTTGTCGCTACCACCGCCGCAGGCGGTGGCCAACATGGCGGTGGCGGTCGCCGCGACCGCCACCTTCAGGAATTTCCCGCGCATGGGAGTGCCTCCTCAGGGCGCTCGGCTCACGAGGGGGTTGTGAGGTGCCTGCCACTGTGACACCCGATGCGCCCAAGCCGAAAGGCGTGTTATCAACCCGATACCCGCCCGGGACGGCCTCGACATCGACCCGGAGCCCCGTCCACGCCACCCGACAGGCATGCTATGAGCTGCCCGTCAACGGCTTTTTCGCGCCCGAATGGCCGATTGCCGGCGCGGCCGGAACACCCCGAAGCATCGACCAGGAAACCTGAGGTGAATCCCGCCACGTCGCCCTGAATCCTAACCGAAAGGACGATGCCGATTCCAGACGGGAGACCGAATCAGTTCCTCGGGTGATCGTCTGCCCGAGGCCCGGACGAACCCCCGTCCGCTCACACCAACCGGCGGTCCGCGGCCCAGCGGGACAGCTCGTAGCGGTTGGACATCTGGAGCTTGCGCAACACGTTGGAGACGTGGGTCTCGACCGTCTTGATCGAGATGTACAACTCCCGGGCGATCTCCTTGTACGCGTACCCCCGGGCCAGCAGCCGCAGCACCTCGCGCTCGCGGTTGGTGAGCTGGTCCAGCTCGGGGTCGGCGACCGGGGCGTCGGGGCGGGCCGCGAAGGCGTCCAGCACGAACCCGGCCAGCCGGGGGCTGAACACGGCGTCGCCGTCGGCCACCCGCCGGATCGCGGCGGCCAGCTCGTCCGGCGAGATGGTCTTGGTGACGTAGCCCCGGGCACCGGCCCGGATCAGCCCGATCACGTCCTCGGCGGCGTCGGAGACGCTGAGCGCCAGGAACCGCACCTGCGGATGGCTGCGCCGCATCGCCTCCAGCACCGCACGACCGCCCCCGTCGGGCATGTGTACGTCGAGCAGCACCACGTCCGGTTCGGTGGCCGCGATCCGGCTGACCGCCTCGGACACCGTGCTCGCCTCGCCCACCACCTCCACGTGCGCGCCCAGCTCGGCGCGTACCCCGGCGCGGAACATGGCGTGGTCGTCGACCAGGAACACGCGCAGCCGCTCGGGTCCGGCTCCCGTCGGCTCGGCCGCTGGCGTCGACTGCTCGGTCATGATCTGTCCCTTTCCGCCGTGGCCGAGTCCCGACTGATCGGCAGGATCAGTCGCACCTCGGTCCCCTCCCCCGGCCCGGAGCGGATCTCCGCCCGGCCGCCGTGTCGCTTCATCCGCCCGATGATCGAGCCCCGTACACCGTGCCGGTGATCCTCCACGGTATCCGGATCGAAGCCCGCTCCCCGGTCCCGTACGAAGACGCTGACCTGGTCGGGTTCCACCTCGGCATAGAGCGAGACGGTCTGCACCCCGGCGTGCCGGGCGGCGTTCACCAGCGCCTCCCGGGCCGCGGCGACGATCGCACCGACCCGTTCGTCGGTGTCCCGGTCACCGACCACCACCGTCTCCACGGTGATCGCGAAGGTGTCCTCGACCTCGGCGGCGGCCTGCTCCAACGCGGCGGCGAACCGTTCGGTGGGCGAGGCGGTGGGCTTGTAGAGCCAGTTCCGCAGCGAGCGCTCCTGGCCCCGGGCCAGCCGCTGGACGGCCTTCACGTCACTGGCGTTGCGCTGGATCAGCGCGAGGGTGTGCAGCACCTGGTCGTGCACCATGGCCGCCAGCTCGGCGCGTTCCTGTTCCCGGATGCGTCCCTCGCGCTCGGAGCGGAGCTGGTTCCACGTCCGCCAGAGCACCGGCGCGGCCACCACCCCGACACCGGCCAGGCCGACCAGCGCGAAGATCACGCCGTTGATCACCGCGTCGAGGTTCTGCGCCGGGGAGTACACGGCGGCGACACCGATGATGCCGACGGCGACCAGTACCCCACCGCCGACGAAACGGAGCACGAAGGCCCGCCGGTCGCTCTCCTCCACCACCGCGCCGAGCCACGGCACCGGCATCGACTCGCCCCACTGCCGCCGCCGCTCGGGGGTCGACTGGTGCCAGATCACGCCGGCCCCCACCGCGATGATCGCGACCAGCCAGCCGGCGGTGCCCGCGGCACCCACCGAGTCGAAGAGCATCATCTGGACCAGCAGGACACCGAGCCCGATCGCCACGAACGGCAGCAACTGCCCGAACTCCCGCCGGGGCGGCACGGCGGTGTCTCCCGGCCGCAGCGGCACGACGGCCCAGAAGGCGGCGTAGAGCAGCAGGCCGAGCCCGCTCAGCCCGAGCAGCACCATGAAGGCGACCCGGACCCGGAGCACCGGGACGCCGAGGTGCTCGGCGATGCCGGTAGCCACCCCGGCGGCCATCCGGTGCTCCGGGGCCCGATAGAGGCGCGGTGGCTGACTGACGGTGCTGATCACGTACTCCCTGGTCAGGACGGATCGCGCCGGAGAAGGACGGTGCGGCGGCGCTGGTCCGATCGTCACACGCGCGGTGGTCGGCCGACCACGGGGACGCCCCGGACATCACCGCCCCACCGATCTCAGGGTGGGGTCAGGGTCGTCTCCGGAGGTCGCTCGGGTCCGCCGCGCAGCAGTATCGAGACATGACCGACGACGCTGCTCAGCCGCACCGGCCCGGGCCCACGGAGAAGGCACCGGGGCACGACGTCCCGGCGCCGGACGCGTCCGGACCACCGGGGGCCGTCCAGGACGGTCCCGACACCCCGGCCGCCGAGCCGGACGGTTCCGGCACCTCGGCCGCACCGCCACCGGCGGGGGGAACAGCCTGGGACGCGATGCCTCCGCCGGTCGGCACGCCACCACCCGCCGGGCCGGGGGGGCCGGGCGGGTACGGCGGGTCACGCGGGTACGGCGAGTCGGCGTACCCCGGTGGCCCGTCGGCCGCCCCACCACCCGGGGGGACCGGCACGCCACCACCCGGGGGGACCGGCGCGCCGCCGCCGTCGGACGGCCCCTGGTCGCACTTCGGCGGTGCCGGATTCACCTCGCGGTACGGGTTGGTCCGTCCCCGAGACGGCCGCTACCTGGCCGGGGTGTGTGCCGCCGTCGGTCGCGCCACCAACACCGACCCGGTGCTCTGGCGGGTGCTGCTCGCGGTGCTCGGCTTCTTCGGCGGCATCGGCATCCTGCTCTACGTCGCCGCCTGGTTGATCATCCCGGGCGAGGGTGACACCGCCTCACCGGTCGAGTCCATGCTCGGTCGGGGTCGGTCCAGCATGTCCCCGGTGACCGTGATCGTGCTCAGCATCCTGGTCGCGATCAGCTTCGGCTTCATCGTCACCGACGCCTTCCGCGCGGTGCTGCTCGGCGCGGCGATCCTGGTCGGCGGCGCGTTGCTGCTCAACCGCCACCAGCAGCGCGCCCCGCAGCCGGCGGGCGGAGCGTCGGCGCCACCTGCCGGACCACCCGGCCCGGTGCCACCGGTGAGCTATCCCGGCCCCGCCGGGTATCCGCCGCCGGCCGGTGGGTTCGGCCGCACCACTCCGGCGTTCGCCGCGCCGGCCGCCTTCCACGCGCCCGCCCCGGCACCCGCTCCGGGCGGGCAGACCGAGGAGCCGACGCGGTACCTGCCGCCGACGCCCCCGTGGCCGTCCATGGGCGCGCCGACGCCACTGGTGGTGCCGCCGACCGTGCCGCCGCACTCACCCACCTACCGTGCCCCGTTCGCCCCGCACGGCCCGTACGCCGGGCAGACCCCGGTGGTACCGCCGCCGCCCAGGCCCAAGCCGCCGAAGAAGCCCCGCGAACGCTCCGCCCTCGGTGCGGTGACCTTCTCGCTGATCTTCGTCGCGCTGGGTGTGGTGGGCATCCTCGACCTGCTCGACGTCTTCCACGTCAGCGCGTCGGCGTACTTCGCGGCGGTGCTCGCCGTGATCGCGCTGGGCCTGCTCGTGGGCACCTGGTTCGGCCGGGCCCGCTGGCTCATCGCCCTCGGTCTGGTGGCCTCCGCCGCGCTGGCGGTGGCCACGGTCGCCGAGTCGTACGACCGGGTCCGTGGGGTGGACGGCACCGTGACCTGGGCACCGACCGACCACCGCGAGCTCGCGGTGCGGTACGAGCAGAGCTTCTCCGACGCGGTGCTCGACCTGCGCGGGGTCGACTTCGACCAGAAGGACACCGAGATCACCGTGGTCATCAACTTCGGCGAGGCCACCGTGGTCGTTCCGCCGAACGTGGACGTGACGGCCAACGCGCATGTCACCGCCGGTGACGCCAACGTCTTCGGCCAGCGTGCCGGCGGCCTGGACAACCGGCTCACGGAGATCGTCGACCTCGGCGCGGACGGTGCCGGTGGCGGCAAGCTCCGCCTCAACCTGCAGATCAACGCCGGACACATGGAGGTGACCCGGTGAGGGTGCATCGCACGGACCTGGTGTCGTTCGCCTTCGGGCTGCTCTTCCTCCTGCTCGCCGCGTGGTGGCTGCTGGCCCAGGTGCTCGGCCTGGTCCTGCCGCCGGTGGGCTGGTTCCTGGCCGGCGGGCTGATCCTGATCGGTGTGCTCGGCCTGGTCGGCGCGCTGCGGTCCAGCCGGCACAGCTCGGCGGACGAGTCCACCGAGGCCGGTCCGACCGACCCGGTCGGACCGTCCCCCACCGGCCCGGACGCGGACCCGGCCGACGACCCGGTCACCGGGGCGGCACCGGGCCGGGCGGAGATGGACGACCAGACCCTCGATCTCCCCCACCCCGACGACACGTCGCCCCCGTCGCCACGGGGGCCCGCCGCCTGACCATGCGACGCTTGTCGTCAGCGGCCTATGCTGGCCGGTGTGCTCCCGCCTCCGTCGGCCGGTCCACGCCGCAGGGCGTCCTGCGCGGGCCGCCGGCTCGCGCGGGCCGTCCGTGGCGGGCCCGGCCCCGCCGCTGGCGGTGATCTCGCGACAGTCGCCTCTATCTCGTCAGGAGCCAGTTCGACATGACCCAGTCCCCCGCCGTGCGTGTCCCCGGGCGGTCCGGTCCGGTCCGCCTCGGCGAGCGTGCCGCCCGTACCCTCGTCGCCGAGTTCGCTCGGATCAACGACCCGAAGGCCGCCCTGCTGGTGGGCGCCGCCCCGGAGTCCGCCGTGCTGGCCGCGGCGATCGACGCGCTGCTGCCCGGCGACACCCTCACCCTGGTGCCCACCGAGCGGGTCAGCGCGACGGCGCTGCGGGAACACGTCACCGCCCAGGGGCGCTGGGTCGCCGACCGGGTCCGCGTGGTGGACACCCTCACCGAGGCCGAGCCCGCCACCGTCGTCGTCGCCGGTGAGCCGTTCGTCGGCACCGCGGACGAGACCCGGAGCGCCGTCGAGGAGCTGACCAAGTACCTCGCCGACGGCGGAGTGCTCACCGTCTCCACCGCAGTGGGCCGGACCGCCGGCGCCGCCGCCGAGCTGGAGCGGCAGGGCGCACTGCACGGCGTCGGCGCCGATCTGGTGCTGCTCAACTCGCCTCCGGTACGCGTCTACCGGCTCCGCTTCACGCCCGCCGACGCCGCGTCGGCGGAGCGCCTCGCCCCCGCCTACCGGCCGTCGAGCGTGCCGCTGACCCGCGACATGCACATCGACTCCAACGGCGTGGCCGCCGCCGGCATCGCCCTCGGGCTGGCCGCCCTGACCCGCCTGGCCCGGCCGAAGTCGAAGCTCTGGCTGCTGCCCGCGCTGGCCGCCGCACCCGTGGCCGCCTTCTTCCGCGACCCGCAGCGGGACGTGCCGGAGGACCCGTCGGCCGTGGTGGCCGCCGCCGACGGCGAGGTGCTGTCGGTGCAGCGCCTGCACGACGAGCGCTTCGGCGACGGCGAGTTCCTGCGGGTCGCCGTCTTCCTCTCGGTGCTCGACGTGCACGTCAACCGCGCACCGGTGGCGGGCAAGGTGGTGGACTACTTCGTCGCCGACGGCGGGTTCGTCAACGCGATGAAGCCGGACGCGGAGCACAACGTGGCCGCGTACACGGTGCTGGACACCGCGCACGGCACCGTCGTGGTGGCCCAGCGGACCGGGCTGATCGCGCGGCGGATCGTGCAGCGGGCGCCGATCGGCGCGCTGCTGGCCCGGGGCGAGCGGTTCGGCCTGATCCGGTTCGGCTCGCGTACCGATGTCTACCTGCCGGCGGATGCCGCCGAGCCGCTGGTCGGGCCGGGCGACAAGGTCGTCGGCGGGGCGAGCGTCATCGCCCGCTGGCGCTGAGCAGCACGAAGAAGGGGCGCCCCGGCCGGGGCGCCCCTTCTTCGTGCCATGTCGATCAGGTCAGATGATGGTGCGACGCTGCCGGAGCCAGAGCACCGGGCCGCTGACCAGGTAACCCACCACGATCAGCCCGAACGTGACCCGGATGTCGATCAGCGCGCCGAGCACCGGGGCCACCCAGATCCACGGCGGGAGCTTGACCAGCCGCGCGAGCTTGGCGTACGGGAAGCTGCTGACCATGGTGAAGGCGAGCAGCGCCACCCCGGCGACCTGCACCAGACCGGGCACCGGCAGGCCGATCACGACCATCAGGGCGAGCACGGCCGCCGCCATGGTGGTCGGCACGCCGCAGAAGAAGCGGCCGTCCTTGGGCGAGACGTTGAAGCGGGCCAGCCGGATCGCGGCGCACGCGGCGACCAGTGCGGCGGCCACCCCGGCGGCGGCCATCGGCACCTCACCGGCGAGCGAGGCGTAGACCACCACCGGCGCGGCGAGACCGAACGAGCACATGTCGGCGAGCGAGTCCATCTGCGCGCCGAAGGGGCTGGAGACCCCGAGCTTGCGGGCCAGCGCGCCGTCCAGGCCGTCGAAGGCGACGCAGGCGATGAGCAGCAGGGCGGCCAGTTGTACGTCGCCACGCATGGCGACGAAGATCGCGTTGATGCCCAGCACCAGGCTGGCCAGTGTGCAGGCGTTGACCAGGGCGAACTTCATCCGCCGGGCCATCGTCCGCTCGCCGGGGAGCAGCGGGATCGGTGTCTGGGCGCTCTCCTCGACCGGAGCCGGCACGACGGCGGGGCTGACCGGGGCGATTGTCTCGATCCGGGCGCGGTGGAACCGCTGCAGGCCGTACCGGCGACGCGGGCGGTCCTGGTACCTCGGCTCGGGCAGCACGTCAGCCGTGCCGCCCCCCTCCACACCTCGACGACCGACGCGGACCAACAGGACCTGGCGGGCGAGACTGCCGCTGCGGCGCAGCGGGCCCGTCCAGTTGCGTCCGGCGGGACGCGGGCTGTCAGTGGTACGACGCCGGCGCCATGGGGCTCTCGGCACGCTTCCTCCATCACCGGATCGTTGGCCGCCACCTGGGGCCGGCGTCCGGCTCTCTCGTGCCGGGTCTCTTCGACCCGGCAGCCGTTTTGCGGAGTACACCATTGCATAGGGGGACGGGGATTGGCGATAGCTACCGGCGGTACTTATATCTGCCTCAACCGCGCAAACCGCCGTCTTATTCCCATCTCGGACTTCCTGCCCGTTTTTGTTGTCAGCCCTGCCTCGACTGTACCGGAGCAGGTCATCACCGGCCTGGTGAGCAGTGGCCCGGGCAGCGACGCGACGCGCGTCACACGAGCGCGTCGAGCGCCCAGGAGGCGATCTCCGTCAACGGGAGTTCTCGCAGCTCAGGAGCGGTGAACCAGGCGGAGTCGGCGGTCGAGCCGCCAGCCAGTTCGGTCACCGCCGCAACGGTCGGAAGGTCGACCAGAACCCGGTAGACGACGCGGATCCCGTGCCAGTCGAGCGGATAGCCCTCCGGACCCAGCGCAGCCGGATTGTGCAGATTGTCCACTTCGATCAACTCGGTCACCCGACCCAGTTGTCCGGACTCCTCGACCAGTTCCCGTAGCAACGCGGTGACCGGCTGTTCGCCATGATCCGTACCGCCGCCGGGCAGGTGCCAGCGGCCGGCACCCGGATAGCCGTCCGCGATCAACGACAGCAACACCCGACCCGCCGGGTCGGTGACCACGCCGTACGCCCCGAAACGCTGCCGACGGTGGGGCTCGGGAGGCGGGAAGGGCGCCGTCCGACGCAGCGCCTGCGGCGGCAACGGGACCACCGGCAGACCGAGCGCCTCGGCGGTGAACGGCAGCAGCGGCAGCACGGACGCCTCGGCCGGGGTGAACCAGCGGGCGAGGTCGGTGCTGCCGACCCGCTCGGCGCGCAGCCGCCCGCCCAGCGGGGTCACGTCGAACAGCACCCGGTCGGTGTGCAGGGCCACCCCGAGGTCCGGATACGGCGTCACGTCCGCGACCACCGCCCGCAGCCCCGTCACCTCGACGGTCAGGCCGGTCTCCTCGGCGACCTCGCGGACCACCGCGTCGGCGGGATGCTCGGCGTGCTCCAGGCCGCCGCCGGGCAGCGACCACACCGCAGGGAAGTCCGCCGCCGCCGAGCCCCGCACCAGCAGCACCCGCCGCTCGGCGTCCCGCAGCACCCCGTACGCCCCGACCCGCCGCACCTGTTCCACGCCCCCGACCCTACGGCCTGTTCCGCCACCGCCCGGATCGTCAGGCGTCAGGCATCAGGTCAGTCGAGCCGCCTGCACGGCCTCCGCCGTGACCTCGGTGAGGCGGTCGGAGGGCAGGGCGCCCAGCTCCTCCCGCGCGAACCAGCGGGCCTCACAGGTGGAACCACCGACGTCGGCGACGGTGGGCGGGGCGGGCTTGTCCACCACGACCCGGTAGAAGGCACGGACGCCGTGCCAGTCGATCGGATAGCCCTCCGGGCCGAGCGAGGCGGCGTCCCGGTGGCTGGCGACCCCGAGCAACTCGACCAGCCGCCCGTCCTGCCCGGTCTCCTCGACCAGTTCCCGGATCAGCGCGGCGCCCGGCTGCTCGCCGTAGTCGGTGCCGCCGCCGGGCAGGTGCCAGCAGCCCGCACCCGGGTACCCGTCGGAGACCCGGGTCAGCAGCACCCGCCCGTCCGGGTCGGTGACGACGGCGTACGCGGCGAAGCGCTGTGCCCGGTGCAGCCCGTCCGGGCCGGGCACCGCATAGAAGGAGGGGAACTCCGGGGCCTCGTCGGGGACGATGTCCGCCGAGGAGGCGGGCAGCCCCAGTGCGCGGGCCGTGAAGGAACGCAGCGGCAGGTGCTGCGCCTCCTCCCGGGTGACCCAGCGGGCCAGGTCGGTCGGCCGGTCGACCCGGTCGGTCAACGAGCCGCCCCGGACCGAGACCCGATAGAGCAGCCGGTCGGTGTGGATGGTGATGCCCCGCTCGGGCAGGGCACGCATGTCGGCCAGGACGTCCTGGAGGCCGGCCACGGCCACCGACAGCCCGGTCTCGGCGGCCGTCTCGCGGACGACGGTGTGGTGGGGGTCCTCGCCGTGGTCGACAGCTCCACCGGGCAGGGACCACGTGCCGGGTGTGCCGGAGCGCTCCGATGCGCGGACCAGCAACACTCGGTCAACCGAATCAGCACAGACTGCATATGCCGCGATCCTGCGGAGCGGCTCCAGCATGGTGGTCACGGAGCCAAATTCTCCCCGTGTCCGGTTACCGCAGCGGAAAAGAGTCGGATTCCTGACTGATCACTCGCCCCTGAGGGGCAGGTCAGGGTAGGACTCCGGGCCATCACCGAGGTCGATGGGCGTCGCGACGCGGACCGTGGAGTCATGACTTCCACATCGCAGGCCCCGTACAAGCAGTTGCGCCGCCCGACCACCGACCGGATGATCGCCGGTGTGGCCAGCGGCCTCGGCCGGTACTTCGCCGTCGACCCCACCCTGGTCCGCGTCGCCTTCGCCGTCGGCACGCTGCTGACCGGCGGTATCGCCGCGCTCGCGTACCCGGTCATGTGGTTCCTGATGCCCGAGGAGCCGGCCGACGCGCCGGCCTGGCCGCACCCGGCGGGCGCGGCGCCCTACGCCGCACCGCCGCCCGGACCGGCCGGTGGTCCGCCGCACCCCGCCTGGCCCTTCCCGGGCCCCGGAGCGGCACCCACCGGCCCGGCACCCACCCCGCACGCGGCGCCACCGGCCCCGCACACTCCGCACCCGACGGCGGTCCCGCAGGAGGCTCCGCACGCGGCGACCGCCGCACCGGGAGCGCCTCCGGCGACACCGCCCGCGTCGCCGACTCCGGACGTTCCGCAGGCGACCACCGCCGCGCAGGGGTCGTCGACGTCAGTCGCCGCACCGGGACCGGTCGTCGAACCGGGGCCGGAGGCCGGGCCGCAGCCGACCCCCGGGACCTCGCCTCAGCCGCCGGAGAGACCGGCCGCCTGAGGCGTCACTCCCACTCGATGGTGCCCGGCGGTTTGCTGGTGACGTCCAGGACCACCCGGTTCACCTCGGCGACCTCGTTGGTGATCCGGGTGGAGATCCGGGCGATCACGTCGTAGGGCAGGCGGGACCAGTCGGCGGTCATCGCATCCTCGCTGGAGACCGGGCGCAGCACCACGGGGTGACCGTAGCTGCGCCCGTCGCCCTGTACGCCGACACTGCGCACGTCGGCCAGCAGCACCACCGGGAACTGCCAGACGTCGCGGTCCAGCCCGGCGGCGCTGAGCTCCTCGCGGGCGATGAAGTCGGCCCGGCGCAGCAGGTCCAGCCGCTCCCGGTCGACCGCTCCGATGATCCGGATGGCCAGGCCGGGACCGGGGAACGGGTGCCGCCAGACCATCGCCTCGGGCAGGCCGAGCTGGAGGCCGAGCGTGCGGACCTCGTCCTTGAACAGCGTGCGCAGCGGCTCGACCAGGGCGAACTTGAGGTCCTCGGGCAGCCCGCCGACGTTGTGGTGGCTCTTGATGTTGGCGGTGCCGGTGCCGCCGCCGGACTCGACCACGTCCGGATAGAGGGTGCCCTGCACCAGGAACTCGACGTCACCGTGTGCGGCGACCTCCCGGGCGGCGGCCTCGAAGACCCGGATGAACTCCCGGCCGATGATCTTGCGCTTCTGCTCCGGGTCGGTCACCCCGGCCAGCGCGCCGAGGAACCGGTCCGCCGCGTCGACCACCTTGAGCTTGATGCCGGTGGCGGCGACGTAGTCCTTCTCGACCTGCTCGGCCTCGCCCGCGCGCAGCAGGCCGTGGTCGACGAAGACGCAGGTGAGCTGGTCACCCACGGCCCGGTGCACCAGCGCGGCGGCGACCGCGGAGTCCACCCCGCCGCTCAGACCGCAGATGACCTCCTTGTCGCCCACCTGCGCGCGGATCCGGGCCACCTGCTCGTCGATGATGTTCTCGGGAGTCCAGGTCGGCTCGATCTCGGCGATCTCGTAGAGGAAGCGGGTCAGCATCTCCTGCCCGTGCGCGGTGTGCCCCACCTCGGGGTGGAACTGCACACCGGCCCGCCGACCGGCGAGGTCCTCGAAGGCGGCGACCGGCGCACCGGCCGACTCGGCGGTCACCGTGAAGCCCTCCGGCGCCTCGGTGACGCAGTCGCCGTGGCTCATCCAGACCGGCAGGTCGGCCGGGAGGTCGCGGAGCAGCACGCCCGGGTCGAGCAGGCGGGGCCGCAGCGGGGTGCCGCCGTACTCGCGGTTGCCGGTGCGGGCCACCGTGCCGCCGAGCGAGCGGGCCATCGCCTGGAACCCGTAGCAGATGCCGAAGACCGGCACGCCGGTGTGGAACAACCCGTCGTCCACCTGCGGCGCGCCCGGCTCGTAGACGCTGGACGGGCCGCCGGAGAGGATGATCGCGGCCGGGTTCTTGGCCAGCATCTCGGCCACGGGCATGGTGTGCGGGACGATCTCGGAGTAGACCCTCGCCTCGCGTACCCGGCGGGCGATCAGTTGGGCGTACTGGGCACCGAAGTCGACCACGAGGACAGGACGCGGCAGGCTCATGTGCACGAAGCCTACCGACAGTCACCGGTCGGCCCGGCCGCGCCCTGCGTGCTCCCATCGACCGTCGCGTGACCGGCGCCGAGGCGGCCCGGAGCCGCCCTAGTCGGGCAGGGCACCCGGCGCGCCGGGCGGCACGGCCGGACGGTGCGGGCGGACCGTCGCGAGCCGGCGGTACGGCGTGCCGAGCGGTGGACGAGGGTCCGCCTCGCCCCGGTTGGGCCAGAGCGACGTCGCGCGTTCGGCCTGGGCGGCGATGGTCAGCGACGGGTTGACCCCGAGGTTGGCCGAGACGGCGGCACCGTCCAGCACGTGCAGCCCCGGGTGGCCGAAGACCCGGTGGTACGGGTCGACCACCCCGTCGGCGGGGGACGCGCCGATGACCGCACCGCCCAGGATGTGCGCGGTCATCGGGATGTCGAACGGCTCGGTCAGCGCGCCGCCCGGCGTACCGTCGATCTCCTCCGCCAGCAGTCGGGCGGCCCGGTGACCGGCGGGGATCCAGGTCGGGTTCGGTGCGCCGTGACCGGGGCCGGAGACCAGCCGGCCACCGAACGGACCGCGCCGCCACCGGGTGGTCAGCGAGTTGTCCACCGCCTGCATGACCAGCGCGATCACGGTGCGTTGCGACCAGCCGCGTACGGAGAGCATCCGCGCGGCCCGGCCGGGATGCCGGACGAGCTGCCCCACCCAGCGACGGACCCGGTGCGGCCCGCCCTCGACCAGCAGCGTCTGGAGCAGCCCCATCGCGTTCGCGCCCCGCCCGTACCGGACCGGCTCGACGTGGGTCTGCGGGTCGGGGTGGAACGAGCTGGTGATCGCCACCCCCTCGGTGAGGTCGACCCCGCGCGACCGGGCCTGCCGGCGGGTCATCGAGGCGCCGAGGATCGCCTCCGAGTTGGTGCGGGTCAGCTCACCGAGGCGGGAGGAGAGTCCGGGCAGCGCGCCGACCGCCCGCATCTCGTGCAGCAGCCGCTGGGTGCCCAGCGCACCGGCGGCGAAGACCACCTGGTCGGCGTCGATCACCTGCCGACGCCGCCGCAGCCAGGCCCCGCTGCGCTCGGTGTGCACCCGGTAGCCGCCCTCGACCGGCCGGACCTCGGTCACCGTGGTCAACGGGTGCACCTGGGCACCGAGCCGTTCGGCCAACCAGAGATAGTTCTTGACCAGCGTGTTCTTCGCGCCGTGGCGGCAGCCGGTCATGCAGGCGCCGCAGTGCGTACAGCCGGTGCGGGTGGGACCGGCACCCCCGAAGTACGGGTCGGCGACCGACTCGCCGGGCCGCCCGATGTGCACGCCGACCGGGGTGGCGTGCACGGTGTGCCCCACCCCCATCCGCCCGGCCACCCGTCGCATCACCCGGTCCGCCGGGGTCACCAGCGGGTACTCGGTCACCCCGAGCATCCGCTTCGCCTGGTCGTAGTGCGGGGCCAGCTCGGCGCGCCAGTCCGTGACGTCCCGCCACTGGGGATCGTCGTAGAACGCGTCCAGCGGCTCGTAGAGCGTGTTGGCGTAGACCAGCGACCCGCCGCCGACACCGGCTCCGGACAGCACCAGCACCCCACCGCCGACTCGCCGGTCGGCGGCCCGCAGCAGGGTGAGACGTTGCAGGCCGAGGCAGCCCAGCCGGGGCGCCCAGAGGAACCGGCGCAGCCGCCACGAGGTCCGGGGGAACTCGTGGTCGGCGAACCGCCGACCGGCCTCCAGCACGCCGACCGAGTAGCCCTTCTCGGCCAGCCGCAGCGCGGCGACGCTGCCGCCGAAGCCGGACCCGATCACGACCACGTCGTACCGCATGCAGGCATCATTACTCGTGAGTAGATCTCGCGCCAGGCGCGGTTTTCGCGCCATCATGCAGCGCACCCGACCGCCGTGGGCCCGACGCGTGCCACGACGCCGTCCCGGACGCCCACGGACCGGTCGGTGGCAACCCGGCCCGTCGCGCGGCGGCGGCCCGGCATCGCAGGAGGAGGCGGGGGATGGCGTTCGGAGGAGACCGTAGACGGCTGACACTGGCGGTGGCCGGCCTGGTCACGGTGGCGGTGGTGGCCGTCGGCGCGGTGGCGGTGGCCCGGACGGTCCGCGACGACCGCGCGCCGGCCGCCGTGCCCACCGGCGTCGCCACCTCGCCGACCGCGTCGCCCAGCCCGGTCCCGAGTACGCCCCCACCCGGCGCCGACATCACCGGCCCGCTCAACCTGCTGCTGGTCGGCATCGACACCCGGGTCAGCGTGCCCGGCTGGCAGCCGAACGCCGACGCCGTCCTGGTGCTGCACGTGCCGGCGGGACTGTCCCGGGGGTACCTCTTCTCGCTCCCCCGCGATCTGCTGGTGGACATCCCGGCGTTCCCGGCCGCCGACTACCGGGGCGGGCGGACCAAACTCACCCACGCGATGAGCAACGGCAGCCGGGTCCCGGGCCGACCGAACAAGCCCGACCCGGCCCAGGGGTACGAGTTGCTGCGCCGCACCGTCAGCGAGTACACCGGGCTGCGCATCGACGCGGGCGCGGTGCTCACCTTCGGCGGCTTCGACAAGCTGGTGGACAGCCTCGGCGGGGTGGACATCCGGGTCGACCAGCGGGTCGTGTCCCGGCACCGTCAGCCGGACGGCAAGCACCGCCAACCCGGCCCCGGCGTCGGCGGCTACGTCGGGCCGAGGATGGTCTACGAGCCGGGCGACCGGCACCTCACCGGCTGGCAGGCAGTGGACTACGCGCGCCAGCGCTACCTGCCCGGCGGCGACTACACCCGGCAGCGCCACCAGCAGCAGCTCGTCCGCGCGCTGATCGGCCGGATCCTCGCCGACGACCTGGCCCGACAACCGCAACGGGTCGAGCAGGTGGTCGCCGCACTCGGCGACGCCATGGTCTATGTCGGCGGGCGGCGGATCGTGGAGTTCGCGTACGCGCTCAGCACGCTGTCACCGGAGACGCTCACGCTGGTCGGCCTGCCCGGGGCGTCGGTCGGCCGGGGCGGTGCGTACCGGGGCGAGGAACTGACCACCGTCGGTCGCCGGTTCCTGACCGCGCTGCGCGCCGGACGGGCGGACGCGTACCTCGCCGAGCACCCGAAGCTCACTGTGCCGCAGTGAGCGGTGCCCGCCTGGTGGCAGGGGTGACCGGGCAGGGGTGACCGGGCAGGGGCGGTCGGGACAGAGCGGTCAGGGCAGGCCGGGCGGGGTGGTGCCGGTGAGCCAGGTATCGAAGAAGGCGCCCAGCGACCGCTGGGAGACCCGCTCGGACAGGGCGACGAAGTCGCTGGTGGTGGCGGTGCCGTCCCGGCGTTCCGTGGTCCAGGAGCGCAGGATCTCGAAGAAGGCGTCGTCGCCCACGGTACGGCGCAACGCGTGCACCACCAGCGCCCCGCGCTTGTAGACGGCGGTGCTGAACATCTGGCCCGGACCGGGGTCGAGGGTGGGCCGCGACCAGTCGGTGTCGGCGTACTGGAGTTCGAAGCTGCGCTGGGCGGTACGCCCGCCGTCGTGTTCCGCCCACAGCCACTCGGCGTAGCTGGCGAAGCCCTCGTTGAGCCAGATGTCGCCCCAGCGGGCCAGCGCCACGCTGTTGCCGAACCACTGGTGGGCCAGCTCGTGCGCGACCACCGCGTAGTTCGGTTCGCCCTCGCGGAAGAAGCCCGGCCCGTAGACCGGCCGCGACTGCGTCTCCAGCGCGTACCCGATGCGGCTGTCGTCGACCACCACCCCGCCGTACGCCTCGAACGGGTACGGCCCGAAGCGCCCGGCCAGGAAGTCGGCGATCTCGCCGGTGCGCGCCAGTGACCGGGCCTGCGGACCGGAGGCGGGCGTCCCGGTCGGCACGGCGGTCACCAACGGCTTGCCGCCGTGCGTGCCGGTCTCGACCCGGTAGTCACCGATCACCAGCGTGGTCAGGTAGCTCGCCATCGGCGACCGCTCCGCCCACCGCCAGGTGGTCCAGCTGTCGGCGCTGGTCCGCTCCCCCGGCACCCCGTTGCTCAACGCGGCGAGGCCGTCCGGGACGGTCACCTCGATGTCGTACGTGGCCTTGTCGGAGGGGTGGTCGTTGACCGGGAACCAGGTCGACGCCGAGCGGGGCTGACCGAGCGCGATCGCGCCGTCGTCGGTGTGCTGGAAGCCGCCACTGCCCAGCACGTTGTCGGCGATCGGCTGCGGCACGCCGGCGTACGTCACGTCGACCGTGAACCGGCTGCCCTCCGGAAGTCCCCGGCGCGGGGTGACGGTCAGCTCACCGTCGGCGTGCCGGTGCTGCGCCGGTGCGCCGTCCACCGTGACCGTGTCGACCGACAGCCCGGCCAGGTCCAGGTTGAAGCGGGACAGCCCGTGGGTCGCGGTGGCCCTCACCTCGGCCCGGCCGGTGAGCCGGTCGTCGGCCGGGTCGTAGCGCACCACCAACCGGTAGTGGTCCACGTCGTACCCGCCGTTGCCGCTGCCCGGTACGTACGGGTCGGCCAGGTCGACGCTGCCCGCCCGGAACCCGTCCCGGTCCGCGGGTTCGCGGTCACCGGTGCAGCTCACCAGCCCCACAGCGGCCACGACGGCCACCACGCCAGCCCGCCACCGCCGCACCGAACCCCTGCTCATCCGCCAGAGCCTACCGCCGCCCACGTGATCGATCATGGAGTTGTGGCGGTGGCGAACCGTGCGAAATCAGCACAGCCCACATGCCACAACTCCATGATCGACGCCGCCACGGGCGCGCGGGGCGGGAGGGAGCGTCAGCGGTCGAGGACCAGGCCGACGCGCTGGAACTCCTTGAGGTCGCGGTAGCCGCACTTGGCCATCGCCCGGCGCAGGCCGCCGAAGAGGTTGAGCTGGCCGTCGGGCTCGTCGGCGGGGCCGAACAGCAGCCGCTCCATCGAGCCCAGCGGCTCACCGGCCACCTCGAACGCGCCCCGGGGCAGCGACGGGTGGCTGGCCGCCGAGTGCCACCAGGCACCGCCGGCCGGGGCCTCGGCGCAGAGCGACAGCGGCTCGCCGAGCATCACCGCGTCGGCGCCACAGCCCAGCGCCTTGGCGATGTCACCGGAGGTACGGATGTCGCCGTCGGCGATCAGGTGCACGTACCGCCCACCGGTCTCGTCCAGGTAGTCCCGGCGGGCCGCGGCGGCGTCGGCGATCGCGGTGGCCATCGGCACCCGGATGCCGAGCACCGACTCGGTGGTGGACCACTCGTCCCCGCCGATGCCGACGATCACGCCCGCCGCACCGGTCCGCATCAGGTGCAGCGCGGTCTTGTAGTCGGTGCAACCGCCGACGATGACCGGCAGGTCCAGGTCGGCGATGAACTCCTTGAGGTTGAGCGGTTCGTCGGTGGTCGAGACGTGCTCGGCCGAGACGATCGTGCCCTGGATGACCAGGAGGTCGACGCCCGCGTCGAGGATGACCGGAGCCAGCGCCAGAGTGTGCTGGGGGGACACCCGGACGGCCACCGTGCTGCCGCCCTCCCGCAGCTCGCGGACCCGCTCGGTGATCAGGTCGGGCCGGATCGGCTCGGCGTACACCTCCTGGAGGCGCTTCGTGGCGCGGGCGTCCTCGCCGAGGTCGGACAGCTCCTCCAGCACCTTGGTCGGGTTCTCGTACCGCGTCCACAGCCCCTCGACGTTGAGCACGCCGAGGCCGCCCAGCTCGCCGAGCCGGACCGCCGAGGCCGGGCTCATCGTCGCGTCGGAGGGGTGCCCGACACAGGGGATGCCGAACTGGTACGCGTCGAGCTGCCAACCGGTGGAGACGTCGTCGACGTCCCGGGTGCGGCGGCTCGGCACGATCGCGATGTCGTCCAGGTGGTAGCCGCGCTGCGCGGTCTTGCCCAGCCCGATCTCGACCACGTCACGCATGGGGACTCCAGATGTCTTCGGGGGTGGAGGGGGGTGTCAGCGGGTGTGGTAGTTGGGGGCCTCGACGGTCATCTGGATGTCGTGCGGGTGGCTCTCCTTGAGCCCGGCCGCCGTGATCCGGATGAGCTGACCGCGCTCGTGCAGCTCGACGATGCTCTCCGCGCCCGCGTACCCCATCGCCAGCCGCAGGCCGCCGACGAGCTGGTGGGCCACCCGGGCGAGCGGCCCGCGGTAGGGAACCTGGCCCTCGACGCCCTCCGGGACCAGCTTCTCGTCGCTGGTCACGTCCTGCTGGAAGTAACGGTCCTTGGAGTACGACTTGGCCTGGCCCCGGGACTGCATGGCACCGAGCGACCCCATGCCGCGGTACGCCTTGAACTGCTTGCCGTTGACGAAGATCAGCTCACCCGGGCTCTCCTCGCAGCCGGCCAGCAGGCTGCCGAGCATCACCGTGTCGGCGCCGGAGACCAGCGCCTTGGCGATGTCGCCGGAGTACTGGATGCCGCCGTCGCCGATCACCGGCACACCGGCCGGGCGGGCCGCCCGGGCGGCCTCCATGATCGCCGTGATCTGCGGCACGCCGACGCCGGCCACGATCCGGGTGGTGCAGATGGCACCCGGGCCGACGCCCACCTTGACGCCGTCGGCACCGGCGTCGACCAGGGCCTTCGCACCGGCGTAGGTCGCCACGTTGCCGCCGACGATGTCGATTGCGACGTCCTTCTTGAGCCGGCTGACCATCTCCAGCACGGCGCGCTGGTGCCCGTGCGCGGTGTCCACGATGATCACGTCGACCCCGGCGTCGACGAGCGCGCGGGCCCGCTTGTACGAGTCCTCGCCCACGCCGATCGCGGCGGCCACCCGCAGCCGACCCGCGTCGTCCTTGGTGGCGCTCGGGTACTGCTCGCTCTTGGTGAAGTCCTTGACGGTGATCAGCCCGCGCAGCTTGCCGGAGCCGTCGACGATCGGCAGCTTCTCCACCTTGTGCTGGCGCAGCAGGTCGAGCGCGTCCTCCTTGCTCACCCCGACCGACGCGGTGACCAGCGGCGCGCGGGTCATGATGTCGCGCACCGGGGTGGCCGGGTCGGAGACGAAGCGCATGTCGCGGTTGGTGACGATGCCCACGAGCTGGCCCTGTCCGTCCACCACCGGCACACCGGAGATGCGGTAGCGCCCGCAGAGCTGGTCCACCTCGCGCAGCGTGTCGTCCGGGCTGGCGGTGACCGGGTTGGTGATCATGCCGGACTCGGAGCGCTTCACCAGGTCGACCTGGAGCGCCTGGTCCTCGACCGAGAGGTTGCGGTGCAGCACGCCGATGCCGCCCTGGCGGGCCATGGCGATCGCCATCCGCGCCTCGGTGACGGTGTCCATCGCGCTGGAGAGCAGCGGGATGGAGAGCGTCACGTTGCGGGTCAGCCGAGTGACGGTGTTCACCCGGCTCGGCACCACGTCCGACTCGCCGGGCTGGAGCAACACGTCGTCGAAGGTCAGCCCCAGCGGCACCACCCGGGCGGAGCCGGCCGGCAGCTCGGGCAGATGGCCGCCCAACTCGCCACCCTCGGCGCCGGCGAAAAGGTCGGAACGAGGCGAATTCTCCACGATTGCTCTCCTGAGCTGGTCGAACGGGGCTTCAGCGAGGTGGCACGGGTGGGCACCGGCGAGCGCCGGGCGAGGGTGCGTCAGGGCCATCGTACCCAGTGGCCGGGGCCACACCCGCGTCCGGCGGTCCGCGCGGCGGGGTGGCGACGACCTCAGCGGGGTACGTCGGCTTGCGCGAAGGGGGACAGGCGTCCGACGTGCCTTGGGTCTACGGTGAGGGGGTGCACGACGAGCCCATCGACCCGTTCACCGGCGATCCGACCGACCCGTCGGCCGATCTGGACGGCCCCGGTCGCGACGCCCCGCTGGATCCGCTGACCGACGTCGAACGTCAGGACGTGCTGGAAGACCTCGCCGATCTGGAGATCTACCAGGCGCTGTTGGCGCCGATCGGCGTACGCGGGCTCGTCATCGAGTGTGAGGACTGCCGGGAGCCGCACTACTTCGACTGGGACCTGCTCCGGGGCAACCTGCGTCACCTGCTCAGCTCGGGCCGTCCCCGGGTGCACGAGCCGGCCTACGACCCCGACCCGGACCACTACGTCACCTGGGACTACGCCCGGGGGTACGCCGACGGTGTGCATGACACCCTGAGCGAGGGCACCGAGGACGAGTCCACCGGCCGGGACTGAGCCGCGCCGCCTCACGCGGCCAGCGCTGCCCGCTGCCGGGCCGTAGCCGCCGTCCGATGGCCGGTAAGGAGGGGGCCCTTCCTATACACCAGGCGTTAGCAGGGGGCCCCTGCTAACCAGTCGGTGTCAGGCGACCAGGCCGGCCCGGAAGCCGGCGGCCACCGCGTGTGCCCGGTCGCGGGCGCCCAGCTTGCGGAACAGCCGCCGGGCGTGGGTCTTCACGGTGTCCTCGGAGACGAACAGCTCGCGGCCGATCTCGGCGTTGCTCTTGCCCTCGGCCATGCCGAGCAGCACCTGGAGTTCCCGTTCGGTGAGGCCGACGGTGGACCGGTCGGCCCGCGCCGGGGCGGCCTTGCCGGTCTCGGGGGCGGCGTCCGGCTCGGCCGGGTCGTCGCCCCGCTGCACCGGCACCATCGCCGGGCCACCGGCGGCGTCCCCGCCCGGCCAGGCCGACGCGGCCTCGCCGGTGGTGGGCCGGGTGCCGGGGGCCGGGCGGCCGGGGCCGCCGACGGCGGCGGTGTCCCGTGCCGGGTCGGCGATCCGGGGCCGGTTGGCCCGACCGGAGGCGGCCAGCAGCAGCAGCGCCTTGGCGACCGCGCTGGTGAGATCGTGGTCCACGCCCTGGATCAGTCCGCGCGCACCGGCGCTGATGGTCGCCGCCGCCGCCTCGGACTCCTCCGCGCCGAGCAGCAGCACGCTGGCCTGCGGCGCGCGGGCCAGGACCCGGCGGACGAAGCCGGCGCTGTCGGGCCGGGTGATGGCGGTGTCGGCGAGCACCACGTCGGCGGGGCGCTCGGCGAGCCGCAGCATCACCTCCGGATCGGAGACCGCCGTCCGGACCGCACCCGACAATCCCAACCGCGCTGCCGCGGAGGTCAGGTGCTGCGCCGCGAGCGGCGTCCGAACGCACACGAGAACCGTACGCACTGTGATCTCCTCTCCGCACACGAGCAGACCATGACCGGGTGGGGTCGGGAGGAGGTTCCCGGCAACTCTTCCAACTTTTCCGACAGATAGGGCATATGCCCCAATCTGCCAAAGGTTTTGGATCACGCACGTGTGAGCCGAGAGGGGGCTGGGTACCGAGGGGCTCAGGCCGGGAACGGTGCGCCTGCGCGGCCCGCCGCCCGGACAGCCGGCCACGAAGTATCTCGCGGTGCCGCGCGAGAGGAGGGGTGCAGATGTCGAACGTACGTAGACTGCCCGGACCGATCATCGACCTGTGGGACTGGCAGCGGCTCGGCTCCTGCCGTGGCCGTGACAGCGCACAGTTCTTCCACCCCGACGGCGAGCGAGGATCCTCCCGGCTCCGGCGGGAGTCCTCCGCCAAGAACGTCTGCCGCGCCTGCCCGGTACGCGCCGAGTGCGCCGCCCACGCGCTGGCCGTGCGGGAGCCGTACGGCGTGTGGGGTGGGTTCAGCGAGTCGGAGCGCCTGCGCCTGCTCGCGGTCGGCTGGGAGGACCTCGCCGACCGCCGGCAGAGCCGGGTCGACGTCAACCGGTTGGAGGCCCGCCTGGGCAGCTCCCACCGCGCGGCCCTCCCGCCCCAACGCAACGTCGCCTGACCGAACGCCCCCGACGCCGCGCTCCCGCCCCCCGGAAGCGCGGCGTCGGTCTGTGCGTCACTCGACCGTCAGGGTGATCGAGTGCCAGCCGGTCGCGCCGTCCGGCGCCACGGCCTGCCGTTGCCCGGTCTGCGTCTCGCCGGTGCTGTCCGTCGCCCGGACCTGGAGCGTGTGCTCGCCGGGCGTCGCCGCCCACCGCCAGGACCACTGCACCCAGGTGTCCACCGAGGCCGTCGGCGCCAACTCCGCCTCCTGCCACGGCCCGCCGTCGACGCGTACCTCGACCCGGCGTACGCCCCGGTGCTGCGCCCACGCCACCCCGGCCACGGTGACCGGGCCGGCGGCCGGACGGTGGCGCGGACGAGGCGTGTCGATCCGCGACTGCGTCTTCACCGGCCCCTCGGCGGACCAGCCCCGAGGCACCCAGTACGCGTCGAAGTCGGCGAAACTGGTCAACTCCAGCTCGGTGATCCACTTGCACGCCGACACGTAGCCGTACAGGCCGGGCACCACCATCCGGGCGGGGAATCCGTGCGCCACCGGCAGCGGTTCGCCGTTCATGCCGACGGCGAGCAACGCGTCCCGCCCGTCCCGCAGCACCGCCGTCGGGGTGCCGCAGGTCCAGCCGTCCACCGAGCGCCCGACCACCTGGTCCGCGCCGTCGAGCGGCTGCACCTCGTCGAGCAGCTCCCGGAGCGGTACGCCGAGCCACCGCGCGTTGCCGATCAGGTCGCCGCCGACCTCGTTGGAGACGCAGGCCAGTGTGACGTACCGCTCCACCATCGGCCGGGCCAGCAGGTCCGCGAAGCTCAGCGTCACCGGGTTGCGCACCCGGCCGTGGATGCGCAGCCGCCACGTCTCCGGATCCACCTGCGGCACCACGAGCGCGGTGTCGATGCGATAGAAGCGCCGATTCTCGGTGACGAAGGGCGCCAGGCTCGGCACCTGAAGGTCGACACCGGCGGGCAGCGGCGGCGCGGCGGAGACCGGGGCGGGCAGGCTGATCGCCGCCCGCGCGTCGGCGACACCACGTCGACCGGCCCACCACCGCCCGGCCGCACCGCCGACGACGGCCACCCCGAGCACCGCGCCGACACCGGTGAGGAACCGCCGCCGCGACTCCGGATCGGCACTACGCTGCGGACCCGCGCCGGCCATCGCGGGTGAATGCTGGGGCCCGGCCCCAGGCAGCTCATGTGCGCGCGGCGGTCCGGCCTCGCCCGGCCCGGGTGCGTGCTGCGGTCCGGCTTGGTCCGGGCCGGGTGCGCGCGGCGGTCCGGCTTCGTCCGGTCCGGGTGGGCGCGGCGGTCCGGCTTGGTCCGGGCCGGGTGCGTGCTGCGGTCCGGCTTGGTCCGGTCCGGGTGGACGCTGTTCCGTCGGCGGGGACCAGGGCCACGGGTCGAGTTCCAGCGGACCGGCGACGAACGCCCAGAGCGTCACGCCGCCGACCAGCGCGCCGACCAGCGACGGCAGCGCGTCCAGGCCGTCCGCGCCGGCCCGGGTCAGCGCCGCACCGGCACCCAGTGCGGCGAACGCCGCGATACCGGCCAGACCGACCACCAGACGGCGGACGGCCAGCACACCCAGCAGGGCGGCGAAGGCGGCCAGCAGCAATGCCGTCCCGACCAGCAGAGCGATCTTGTCGTACGTGCCGAAGACCGCGATGCCGAACCGCTTCACCGGCTCGGGGGCGGCGTCCACGACCAGCCCACCGACCGCCACCAGCGGGGCGGAACGAGGGCCGGTCAGCACCGCCACCACTTCGGCGGCACCGATGGCCGCCGCTGCGGCGGCGACACCGGCCAGGGCTGCGTACCGGGGAGTCGTACTGCTCACCGGTCCAGTGTTTCCGACCGTACGCCCGACCGGTAGTCACCTCGACCCGGCGTGACCGGGCCGGAACACACGCGGGGCGCACCGTCGTCGACGATGCGCCCCGCGTCCACGTACTCCTCGGGTCAGAAACCCGGGCCGTGCTGGTGGCCGTGCCCGTGGCCGTGGCCGTGACCACCGGCGGCGGGCTCCGCCTCCTTGGGCTTGTCCACCACGAGGCTCTCGGTGGTGAGCAGCAGACCGGCGATCGACGCGGCGTTGGTGACCGCGTTACGGGTCACCTTGACCGGGTCGATGATGCCCGCCTTGGCCAGGTCGACGTACTCGCCGACGGCCGCGTCGAGGCCGGTGCCCCACTCGGCGGC
Organism: Micromonospora sp. NPDC003241; assembly: GCF_053589795.1. Taxonomy (NCBI): domain Bacteria; kingdom Bacillati; phylum Actinomycetota; class Actinomycetes; order Micromonosporales; family Micromonosporaceae; genus Micromonospora; species Micromonospora sp. NPDC003241. The sequence continues at coordinate 43,590 of NZ_JBSFSO010000001.1, forward strand.
GATGACCTTCTGCACCACCACGTAGCCGTCGTGGCCGGCGTTCTGGGCGATCCAGCGCAGCGGCTCGACCAGCGCCTTGCGCACGATCGAGACGCCGACCTTCTCGTCACCGGTGAAGCCCAGGTCGTCGTCGAGCACCGGCAGGATCTGGGCCAGGGCGGCACCGCCACCGGGGACCGTACCCTCCTCGACCGCGGCCTTGGTCGCGGCGATGGCGTCCTCGATGCGGTGCTTGCGCTCCTTCATCTCGACCTCGGTGGCCGCGCCGACCTTGACCACCGCGATGCCGCCGGAGAGCTTGGCCAGCCGCTCGGCGAGCTTCTCCCGGTCCCACTCGGAGTCCGACGCCTCGATCTCCTTGCGGATCTGGGCGACCCGGTCGGAGACCTCGGTGCCCTGACCGCCACCGTCGACGATCGTGGTGTTCTCCTTGTCGACCACGATGCGCCGGGCGGTGCCCAGCACCTCCAGGCCAACCTGGTCGAGCTTGTAGCCCAGCTCGGGCGCGACCAACTCGGCACCGGTCAGGATCGCCATGTCCTGGAGCATCGCCTTGCGGCGGTCGCCGAAGCCGGGGGCCTTGACCGCGCAGACCTTGAGGGTCTTGCGGATCGCGTTCACCACCAGGGTGGACAGGGCCTGGCCCTCGACGTCCTCGGCGACGATCAGCAGCGGCTTGTTGTTCTGGAGGACCTTCTCCAGCAGCGGCAGCAGCTCCTCGATCGCCGAGATCTTCTGCGTGGTGATCAGGATGTACGCGTCCTCCAGGACGGACTCCTGCGACTCCACGTCGGTGACGAAGTTCGGCGAGATGAAGCCCTTGTCGAACTGGAGACCCTCGGTCACGTCCAGCTCGGTGTGCAGGGCGGAGCCCTCCTCGACGGTGATCACACCGTCGCGGCCGACCCGCTCCATCGCCTCGGCGATCAGCTCACCGATGGTGGAGTCCTGCGCGGAGACCGTCGCGACGTGCGCCACGGCCTTCTTGTCGGAGACCTCGACGGCCTTGCCGAGCAGCGCCTCGGAGACCTTCGCGGAGGCCGCGTCGACGCCCCGCTTGAGGCCGGCCGGGTTGGCACCCGCGGTGACGTTGCGCAGACCCTCGCGGACCATGGCCTGGGCCAGCACGGTCGCGGTGGTGGTCCCGTCGCCGGCGACGTCGTTGGTCTTGGTCGCCACCTCCTTGACCAGCTGCGCGCCGAGGTTCTCGTACGGGTTGGTGAGCTCGATCTCCTTGGCGATGGTCACACCATCGTTGGTGATCGTCGGCGCACCGAATTTCTTGTCCAGGACGACGTTGCGCCCGCGCGGCCCGAGGGTGACCTTGACCGCGTCCGCGAGCGCGTTGACACCGTGCTCCAGCAGGTGCCGGGCGTCGTCCGAGAAGCTCAGGATCTTCGCCATGAATGTCCCTTCGACGCGAGGTTGCCCCGGCCCGGCGAGCCGGACCGGGGCAACGTCACTGATCGGTTGGTTACTTCTCGATGACCGCGAGGACGTCGCGGGCGGAGAGCACCAGGTACTCCTCGCCGGCGTACTTGACCTCGGTGCCGCCGTACTTCGAGTAGAGGACGGTGTCGCCGACGGAGACGTCGATCGGCACGCGGTTGCCCTTGTCGTCGATCCGGCCCGGGCCGACAGCGAGGACGGTGCCCTCCTGCGGCTTCTCCTTGGCGGTGTCGGGGATCACGATGCCCGAGGCGGTGGTGGTCTCGGCCTCGTTCGCCTGGACCACGATGCGGTCCTCGAGCGGCTTGATCGCAACCTTGGTCGCGGTAGTCACGGGCATACCCTCCTGGGGTACTTGGTTTCGTTACCGATCGGCATGCCGACCGGCGTCAATTGCCACATGCCACCGGGCGGGGCCGTCGTCGCGGGTGCCGGTCCGCCTGGCGTTCAACCCCCGGGCACCAGGGCCCGGACGTTGGCACCCTCAGGGTGAGAGTGCTAATCGCAGGTTATTCCTCGGCTAGCACTCCGTCAAGGAGAGTGCCAACCCGCCACCTCGTGTCGCCACTCTTGCGCCATACCTCTGCGCTCTTGCGCCACTGTTCTGCCACTCTGGCGCCAGCGTTCGCCACGGTCGACCGCAACACGCCGACACTCGCTTCCCCACCGAACGGCCGACCCTTACTCTCCGGCGCGACTACGTGACGGAGGGCGGACAAATGGCGGACATGCCAACCCTGGATTTCCTGCGCGACCAACTGCGCCGGGCCCGCAAGCTGCGCGGGCTCAGCCAGGAAGAACTGGGCAAGATGGTCAACTATGCTCCGTCGTCGATCAGCGCGATGGAGACCGGGCAGAACCAGCTCAGCGCCGACTACCTGGCCCGGTTCGACAAGGTACTGGAGACCGGTGGCCTCTTCGTCGGGATGCTGGAGTTGATCCGGCTGCACGCCGAGCCGGACTGGTTCCGACCGTGGGGCGAGATCGAGCGCGAGGCCGTCGCGCTGCGCTGGTACGACCCGGCGGTGGTGCCGGGCCTGCTCCAGACCGAGGCGTACGCGCGGGAGATGTTGCGGGCCGGGCCGCCGCTGACCGACGAGCAGATCGAGAAGCGGGTGCTGGCCCGGATGGCGCGGCAGGAGATCCTCGCCCGCGAGGAGCCGCCACAGCTCGTCGCGGTGCTCGACGAGCAGGCGCTGCGCCGGCAGGTGGGCGAGCCCACGACCATGTACGAGCAGGTGAAGCACCTGCGCGCCCTCGCCGACCATTCGCACGTGCAGGTACGGATCGTGCCGGCCGAGACCCCGTGGTACGGCGGGCTTGCCGGACCGTTCGTGCTGGCCCGGCTCGCCGACGGCACCGAGGTGGCCCACCTGGACAACCAGCTCCGGGGCCACACCGTGGACAGCCCGAACGAGCTTGCCAGCCTCGGACGGCGTTGGGAGACTGTGGCCGGTGAGGCGCTGCCGCGCCGGCAGTCCGCCCGCCTGATCGAGGAAGTGGCGAACTCATGGACCTGACCCGTGCCGCCTGGCGCAAGTCCTCCCGCAGCAATCAAAATGGCGGCGCCTGCGTCGAGGTAGCCGACAACCTGCCCGGCGTGGTCGCCGTACGCGACAGCAAGGACCCGACCGGCCCGGCGCTCACCTTCACCCCGGCCGCCTGGCACGCCTTCGTCACCACCCACCACCCCACCCGCTGACCCACACCCGGGCGCTGATGCTGGCGCCCACCACCCTCAGCACCCGCCGCCGCAGTCGCCCCTCCACCACCCGCGACGCGCCCCGCCCCCGCCGCCTCGTGGCCCCGCCGCCTCGTCACCTCGTGGCCCTGCCGCCTCGCCGTCTCGACGCCATGTCGCCTCCGGCGCTGGCCCGGGTGGCCGGTCCGGCAGTCGCCCCGTGGCCCCGTGGCCCTGCCGTGGCCCGTCGGCTCGTGGCCCCGCCTTCGCCCTGCCGTCGCCCCGTCTTCCCATCGCCCTGCCGCCGCCCCGCCGCCTCGCCGCCGTCCCGTCGCCCCGCCGTCCCGTCGCCCTGCCGCCGCCCCACCGTCCCGCCGCCGTCCCGCCGTCGCCTCGTCTCCCGCCCGCCTCGTCGATCATGGAGTTATGGTCGACGAAACGCCCCGATCCAGGGCATTTGCACGAGCCACGACTCCATGATCGACGGGGCGATGCGCGGACTGCCGCATGATCCACGGGGCGATGGGCGGGCTGCCGCATGATCGGCGGGCGGACGAGATGCCGCCAACGATGTCGAGGTCACCTGCCTCCGCGAGGAACCCGCCGACCGCCCGCAGCCGCTCGATCCAGGATCGAGTGGTATCCAGGCGACCGCGAGACCACTCGATCCTGGATCGAGCACGATCATGAACGGGACAGCGCCGGGCGAGCACGATCATGAACGGGACAGCGCCGTGCGAGCACGAACATGAACAGGACAGCGCCGGGCGAGCACGAACATGAACAGGACAGCGCCGGGCGAGCACGAACATGACCAAGACAGCACCGCATCGGGCAGGGGCGGTCGGGCGCGATCGGCGGGGGCGGTCGGGCACGATCGCGGGGGCGGCCGGGGCGGGGACGGGTGGGGGCCCGGACAATGGGCGGGTGGATCTGGAGCAGTTTGCCGCGTTGCGTACCGACGAGGGGTCGGCTGCGCTCGACGCGGCGGGGCGGGTGGCCGGCGGTGACCCGCTGCACGCGGCGGCCACGCTCCGCACGGCCGGGGTACCGGCCGGACTGGCGGCGGCGGCACTGACCCAGGCGGAGCTGCGCCGCCGCGCCACCGGCAAGTTCGGGCCGGAGGCGAGCGGCATGTTCTTCACCCGGCCCGGTCTGGAGCAGGCCACCCGGCGGGTCGTCGCGGATCGCCGGGCGCGCCGCCTGCGGGCGGCCGGGGTGGGCACCCTGGCGGACCTGGGCTGCGGGTTGGGCGCCGACGCGCTGGCCGCCGCCCGCGCCGGCATCCGGGTGTACGCGGTGGAGGCCGATCCGCTCACCGCCGCGCTCGCCGAGGCGAACGTGCACGCCGCCGGGGTGGCCGATCTCGTCACGGTCGAGTGCGGCGACGCCACCACGTTCGACGTGACCCGGGTCGACGCGGTCTTCTGTGATCCGGCGCGCCGTCGGGCCGGCACCGGTCGGCGGATCTTCGACCCGAACGCGTACTCGCCGCCCTGGGACTTCGTCGTCGGGCTCGCCGAACGGGTGCCGCGCACGGTGGTGAAGGTGGCGCCGGGTCTCGATCATGCCCTGATCCCGGCCGGTGCCGAGGCCGAGTGGGTCGGCGTCGACGGCGATCTGGTCGAGGCGGCTCTCTGGTGCGGCCCGCTCGCCGAGCACCGGCGCCGCGCGACCGTGTGCAAGGAGGGGTCCCCTACTAACGCCTCGTGCATAGCAGGGGTCCCTTCCTTACACCCAGGCGCACGCGTGTATCAGCTCACCGGGTCGGGGACGGCGCAGGCGCCGGTCGGGCCGGTACGCAGGTTCGTCTACGACCCGGATTCGGCGGTGGTGCGGGCGCATCTGGTCGCCGAGCTGGCCGAAGACCTGGACGCCTCGCTGGCCGACCCGAGCATCGCCTACCTCTACGCCGACCGGGCCACCCCCACCCCGTACGCCCGGTGCCTGGAGGTGACCGACGTGCTGGCGTTCTCGCTCAAGCGGCTGCGGGCGCTGCTGCGGGAGCGCCGGGTCGGCCGGGTGGAGATCCTCAAGCGGGGCTCCGCGCTGGAACCGGAACGGCTCCGGCGTGACCTGCGGCTGGCCGGTGACCAGCCGGCCAGCCTGGTGCTGACCCGGGTCGCCGACGCCCCGACGGTGCTGGTCTGCCAGCCGGTGCCCTGACCCGCCGGATCACCGCACGGCGAGCACCTGACCGCCAGCTCCAACCGGAACGCCAGCGATGACGCGGACCGCCGGCGGGCCGCACCGGACCGCCGCTGGCCCACCGGATGGTCGGCCGACTAGGTTGGCGGGCATGGCGGGACGGGGTACGCCGGCGATCGCGCTGCTGGCGAAGCGGCGGATCACGCACTGCACCCACCCGTACGACGTCCCGGCGGACGCCGCCAACTACGGCGCGCTGGTCGCCGCGGCGCTCGCGGTCGCGCCGGAGCGGGTCTTCAAAACCCTGGTCACCGAGGTCGACGGTGCGCTGACCGTGGCGGTGGTGCCGGTCACCGGCGAGCTGGACCTCAAGGCCCTGGCCGCCGCCGTGGGCGGCAAACGGGCGGCGCTGGCCGACCGCGCGGTGGCCGAGCGTGCCACCGGGTACGTGCGGGGTGGCATCAGTCCGCTCGGCCAACGCAAGCGGCTGCCGACGGTGCTCGACGAGTCCGCCCTGGCCCACCCCACCGTGTACGTGTCGGCCGGCCGCCGGGGTCTCCAGGTGGAATTGGCGCCCACGGATCTCGTGGCGCTCACCGAGGCCCGCACCGCCGCGCTGACCACCGGCTGACCGCACTCCACCTGCGCACTCACCCGCCACCGTTCGGCTTCGTACCGGGCGGGTGTCGTCGGCGTTGCTGAATTGTTACCGCCGACAACAAACTCATCGCCATCGCGCTCTTGTGCTGACGGGTGGGGCGCAATACGTTGCCGGACACAACAAAACAAACACCGATACCTTCCCCCACCCTCGAAAGGACCCTGCAGATGCGCAAGGGCTTCCTCGCCGTCGGCGCCGTGGGTCTCCTGACCCTCGGCTCCCTGACGGCCTGCGGCGACGACTCCGGCGGCGACCAGGCCGGTTCCGACAAGACCCCGAAGATCGGGGTGATCCTGCCGGACAGCAAGTCCTCGGTCCGGTGGGAGAGCGCGGACCGTAAGTTCCTGGAGGAGGCGTTCAAAGCCGCCAACGTTCAGTACGACATCCAGAACGCCCAGGGTGACAAGAACGCGTTCCAGACCATCGCCGACCAGATGATCACCAGCGGCGTCACCGCGCTGATGATCGTCAACCTGGACTCCGGCACCGGCAAGGCCGTGCTCGACAAGGCCAAGTCGCAGGGCGTCGCCACGATCGACTACGACCGCCTCACCCTCGGCGGCTCGGCGGAGTACTACGTCAGCTTCGACAACGAGGCCGTCGGCAAGCTCCAGGGCGAGGGCCTCGTCAAGTGCCTCACCGACGCCAAGGTGGAGAAGCCGGCGATCGCATACCTGAACGGCTCGCCGACCGACAACAACGCGACCCTGTTCAAGAACGGGTACGACTCGGTCCTCAAGCCGAAGTTCGACTCGGGCGAGTACACCCAGGCCGCCGACGACTCGGTGCCGGACTGGGACAACGCGCAGGCCGCCACCATCTTCGAGCAGCAGCTCACCAAGGCCGGCGGCAAGATCGACGGCGTGCTGAGCGCGAACGACGGCCTGGGCAACGCCGCCATCTCGGTGCTCAAGAAGAACAACCTCAACGGCAAGGTCCCGGTGACCGGCCAGGACGCCGACCCGCAGGGTCTGCAGAACATCCTCGCCGGTGACCAGTGCATGACCGTCTACAAGGCGGTCAAGCAGGAGGCGGACGCCGCCGCCGAGCTGGCCATCGCGCTGGCCAAGGGCGAGCGCAAGGAGACCGGCCAGACGGTCAAGGACCCGGAGAGCGGCCGTGACGTGGCCAGCGTCCTGCTCACCCCGAAGGCGATCTTCAAGGAGAACGTCAAGGACGTCATCGCCGACGGCTACGTGACCAAGGAAGAGGTCTGCACCGCCGACTTCGTCAAGCTCTGCACCGAAGCGGGCATCAGCTGACCCACCCGCCTAGGCGGCGCCGCCCGGCACGGCAACCCCGTGCCGGGCGGCGCGACGCCGCTGGACGGGCCCCGATCTCCCTCCGTGTCTAAGGAGAACCCCGTGTCCGCGACCCCACTGCTGGAGCTACGCGGGATCGACAAGAGCTTCGGTCCCGTCCAGGTCCTGCGCGACGTCGCCTTCGCCGCCTACCCGGGCGAGGTGACCGCGCTCGTCGGCGACAACGGCGCCGGCAAGTCGACCCTGGTCAAGTGCATCAGCGGCATCCATCCCACCGACTCCGGCGAGTTCGTCTTCGACGGCCGCCCGGTGCACATCAACAGCCCCCGGGACGCCGCCTCGCTCGGCATCGAGGTCGTCTACCAGGACCTCGCGCTCTGCGACAACCTCGACATCGTGCAGAACATGTTCCTCGGGCGCGAGAAGCTCAGCGGCATCGTGCTGGACGAGCCGACCATGGAGCAGATGGCCGCGGAGACCCTGGCCGGGCTCTCCGTACGCACCGTCAAGTCGCTGCGCCAGCACGTCTCCAGCCTCTCCGGCGGTCAGCGCCAGACCGTGGCGATCGCCAAGGCGGTGCTCTGGAACAGCAAGCTGGTGATCCTGGACGAGCCGACCGCCGCGCTCGGCGTCGCGCAGACCGCCCAGGTGCTCGAACTGGTCCGCCGGCTGGCCGACAACGGTCTGGCCGTGGTGCTCATCTCGCACAACATGAACGACGTCTTCGCCGTCTCCGACCGGATCGCCGCGCTCTATCTCGGCCAGATGGTCGCCCAGGTGAGGACCACCGACATCACGCACTCGCAGGTGGTCGAGCTGATCACCGCAGGCCGTTCCGGCGGGCTCGGGCTCGCCACCGAACCGGCCGTCAACGGCAACGGTGGAGCACCCGCCAGCGGCAGCACAGGAGGGCTGGCATGAGCGAGCCTCGGCGAGCGAATCATCAACTCCGGGCCGATGCCGGCCCGCAGCGCAGCGGAGGGTCGGCATGAGTTCCACCGCCGTCAAGCAGGACGGGCCGGCCGCCGTGGCGCCGGCACCCACCGTCGGCAGTCACGTACGCGGCTACTGGCGTCGGGTACGCGGCGGCGACATCGGCGCGCTGCCCGCCGTCGCCGGGCTGCTCGTACTCTGCACGATCTTCTCGATCATGCGTCCGAGCTTCCTCACCGCGGGCAACTTCGCCAACCTGTTCACCCAGGGCGCGGCGGTCACGTTGATCGCCATGGGCCTGGTCTTCGTCCTGCTGTTGGGCGAGATCGACCTGTCCGCCGGTTTCGCCAGCGGCGTCTGCGCGGCGGTGCTGGCCAACGTGGTGACCGTCCTCGGGTACCCCTGGTACGTGGCGGTGCTCGCGGCCGTGCTCACCGGCCTGGTCATCGGCACCACGCTGGGCTTCCTGGTCGCCAAGGTCGGCATCCCGTCGTTCGTGGTCACCCTCGCCGGCTTCCTCGCCTTCCAGGGCGTGGTGCTGCTGCTGATGGAAGAGGGCCGGAACATCTCGGTCCGTGACTCGGTCCTGGTGGCGATCGCCAACCGCAACCTGCCGCCGGCGCTCGGCTGGGCCCTGACCGCGCTCGCGGTCGCCGGTTTCGCCGCGGTGCAGTTGCTGCGGTACCGCAAGCGTGCCGCACGCGGCCTGATCAACGACCCGCTGGCCATGGTGCTGGGCCGGATCGGCATCCTGGCCGTGGTCCTCGGCGTCGCCGTCTACGTGCTCAACCTGGAGCGCAGCCGCAACGTGCTGATCAGCTCGCTCAAGGGTGTGCCGATCGTGGTGCCGATCATCGCGATCCTGCTCGTGGTCTGGACGTTCGTGCTCCAGCGCACCAGCTACGGCCGGCACATCTATGCGGTCGGCGGCAACAAGGAGGCCGCGCGCCGCGCCGGCATCAACGTGGACCGGATCCGCATCTCGGTCTTCGTCATCTGCTCCACGATGGCGGCGATCGGCGGCATCGTGGCAGCGAGCCGGGCCAACTCGGTCGACCCGAACACCGGTGGTAGCAACGTCCTGCTGTACGCGGTGGGCGCGGCGGTGATCGGTGGTACCAGCCTCTTCGGCGGCAAGGGACGCGTCCTGGACGCGGTCCTCGGTGGCGCCGTGGTGGCGGTGATCGACAATGGCATGGGGCTGATGGGCTACAGCTCGGGCGTGAAGTACGTGGTCACCGGCGTGGTGCTGCTGCTCGCGGCGAGTGTCGACGCGTTGTCGCGACGACGAGCCTCGGCCACCGGCAACCGCTGATCCGCTGTACCGAAGGTAGTAACGCCCGATGCGCGTAGGACCCAGCCAGGACGAGATCCGCCGGCAGAATCTCGGTGCCCTGCTGCGCTACGTGCACCTGCACGGTGCCACCACGCGTGCCGAGCTGACGAACACGCTGGGCCTGAACCGGAGCACCATCGGCGCGCTCACCGCCGACCTCGCCGCGGCCGGCCTGGTGAGCGAGGGAGCGCCGAGGGAGACCGGCCGGGCCGGACGACCGTCGCTGGTCGTCCGGCCCGAGTCGGACCGGGTCTTCGCGTACGCGTACAGCATCGAGGTGGACCGGCTGCGGGCCGCGCGGGTCGGTCTGGGCGGTGCGGTGCTCGACCGCTGGGAACTGGACCGACCGCGCGGGTTGACCGCGACGGAGGCCGCCCCGCTGCTGGCCGGGGCGGTCAAGGAGATGCGGCACGGGCTGCCGCAGGGCGCGGTCTGCGTCGGGGCCGGGGTGGCGGTCTGCGGCATGGTGCGCCGCGACGACGGGCTGGTCCGGCTCGGCCCGACCACCGGGTGGGTGGACGAGCCGATCGGCACCACCCTCGGCAGCGAACTCGGCGTCGACGTCCCGGTCACCGTCGGGAACGTCGCCGACGTGGCGGCCTTCGCCGAACACGCCCGAGGCGTGGCGGCCGGCTGCGACAACGTCATCTATCTCTACGGCGACGTCGGCGTGGGTGCGGGGATCATCGCCGGTGGCCGCCGCCTGACCGGGCACGGCGGCTACAGCGGCGAGGTCGGGCACATGGTCGTGACCCGCGACGGGGTGCGCTGCGAGTGCGGCAACCGGGGCTGCTGGGAGACCGAGATCGGCGAGCACGCGCTGCTGCGGGCCGCCGAGCGCTCGGACGCCCGAGGCCGGGAGGCGATGCTCGCGGTCTTCGACGCCGCCGACCGTGGCGACGCCCGGGCCCAGACTGCGGTACGCCAGGCCGGCGACTGGCTGGGTTTCGGCGTCGCCAACCTGGTCAACATCTTCAACCCGGAGATGGTCATCTTCGGCGGCACCATGCGTGACCTCTATCTGGCCGCCGCCGCCCAGGTACGCAGTCGACTCAACTCGAACGGCCTGCCCGCCTGCCTGGAGCACGTCCGCCTGCGGACCCCGAAGCTCGGCGAGGACGCCCCGCTGGTCGGTGCCGCCGAACTCGCTTTCGACCGGCTGCTGGCCGACCCGCTCGACGTCGGCTGATCCGGCCGGACATGACCGTGAACCGGTTTCGGAACCGGTGAACTGATCGGCCACTCATTCCGTACCACTGTGCGGACGAGCGGCCGGCGGGGTGCGGCCGCCCGTCACGTAGTCGACCGGTTCTCGTCCGAGGAGGCGCCGCAGACATGGCACCGCTGGATTCCGTTCGTCGCCGGCAGGGCACTCGGTCCCGTCGCCTGGCGGTGCTGCTCACCACGATCGCCGCCGCTCTCGTCTGGCAGCCCGGCGCCGCCGTGGCCGCGCCCGTCGGTCAGCAGCTCGCCGCCGCCGACCAGGCCCTGCTCGACGGGGTGCGCCTGGCCGGGCTCTGGGAGATGCCGGCCGGGCAGATGGCCGCCGAGAAGGGCCAGTCGGCGGTGGTCCGCGAGGTCGGTGCGGAGATCGCCCGACAGCACGAGGAACTGGACCGCCTCACCGTGGAGGCCGCCAACAAGCTCGGCGCGACCATCCCGACCGTGCCGTCCGCACAGCAGCAGCAGTGGCTGACGGAGATGAAGAACGCCACCGGCGCCCAGTTCGACCAGATCTTCGTCACCCGGCTCCGGGTCGCCCACGGCTCGATCCTCCCGGTCGTCACCGCGGTCCGGGGCAGCACCCGCAACGACGTGATCCGGGACCTGGCCAACGCCACCAACAAGTACGTCAGCGACCACATGCTGATGCTGGAGAGCACCGGCCTGGTGCGGTACGCCGAACTGCCGCCCGCCGTGCTGCCCGCACCCGGCGAAGACGGACTGATCGCCGCCGCGCAGGCCAACACCGCGCCGCCGATGGGCATCAGCAACACCCTGATCTGGGCGATCTTCCTCGCCGCCCTCGGCACCGGCGGCTTCCTCAGCTATCGGCTGTTGCGCCGCAGGTAACCAGCCGACCCGCACCGATGGCTCCCCGTACCCGGGCCCTCGCCCTGCTCGGGCTGGTCCTGGCCACCCTGTGCGCCGCCCTGGGTCCCGCCGGCCCAGCGGCGGCGCACGCCGTCGTGGTGAGCACCACCCCGCAGCGCGACGAGGTGCTTCCGTACGCGCCGCGCGAGGTCCTGATCACCTTCAGCGAGTCGGTCGCACCGGTGTCCGGCCGCGTGCAGGTGCTCGCGCCGGACGGCAAGCGAATCAACATCGGTGACCCGGAGGTCCGTGACCGGACCCTGCGGATCATGCTGCGCGCCTCCGACCGGCCGCTCGGCACGTACCTTGTCAGCTACCGCGTCATCTCCGCCGACAGCCACCCGGTCGCCGGCAGCTTCACCTTCGCCGCCGGAGCGCCGTCGGTGGCCCCGCCACTGCCGGCCGCTGCGGAGTCGGAGTCACCGGCCGGGGTCCTGGTGCCCGCCGCCAAGTTCCTCGGCTACCTGGGTCTGCTGCTGGCGGTCGGCCCACCGCTGCTCGCGGCGGCGCTCTGGCCACCCCGGCGATCCCGGCGGGGTGCGACGGTGACCGCGCTGGTCGGTCTCGGCCTGGTCGCGGTGGCCACCGTCGGCACCTGGGTCGGGCAGGCCGCCCAGGTGGTCGGCGCGCCGGTCGGGCAACTCTCCCCCGCCGACCTGCGTGCCGTCGCCGACACCGACATCGGGCTGGTGCTGGCCGCACGCCTGGCCCTGGTCGGCGTCGTCGCCGCGCTGCTGCCGGCGGTCACCCGGGGTACCGCCGGACGCGCCCGGACCGGGGCGCTGGCCGCAGTGGGGGTGGCCGGAGCGGTCACCTGGCCGCTCGCCGGGCATCCGGTCGCCGCACCCGTGCCACCGGTGAGCATCGTGCTGACCACCGTGCACGTCGTCGGGGTCGCCGTCTGGCTGGGTGGGCTGCTCACCCTCACCGTATTCCTGCTCCGGGGCACCCACGAGCGGGTCCTCGCCCGCATCCTGCCGGCCTGGTCGAGGTGGGCCACGCTGGCCGTGGCCTGGCTGGTCACCGCCGGGGTGCTCCAGGCCGCGATCGAACTCGGTCGGCCGTCGGCGCTGCTCGGCACCGCGTACGGTCGTCTGCTCTGCGCCAAGGCCGCACTGCTCGCGGCCGTGCTGGCGATCGCGGCCTGGCAGCGACGCCTGATCCGGCGGCGGGTCGCCGCCGGACGCCCCCGCTGGGTCGCCCGCGCGGCCGGTGTCGAACTCGCGGTGACCGCGCTGGTCCTGGCGCTGACGGCGGTACTGGTGCAGACACCGCCGGGGCGTACCGACGGCGCGACGGCCGACGGGGTCACCCGGGACGGTGTCGCGCAGTCACTCACCACCAGCATCTTCGTGGTGCAGTTCGACATCTACCCGGCGGCGCCGAACACGGCGAACAGCCTGCACGCGTACGTCTACACGCCGGAGGGAAAGGAGTTGCCGGTGGCGGAGTGGAGCATCACCGCCGCGCTGCCGGAAGCGGGTGTCGAGCCGATCGCGATCGACGTGCTCAGCCTGGAACCGCACCACGGCAGCGCCGAGATCCAGTTCCCGCTGGCCGGCGAGTGGACGCTGCGGATCAGCGCCCGGACCAGCGACATCGACCGGGCCACCGCGACCACCACGGTGACCATCCGCTGACCTGGTGGCCTGCGGGTCAGCGGTCGACCTGGGTGAAGTCCCAGGAGTGCGGCGGCCGGGCGAGCAGCATCACCGGCGGCTCGGGCAGCGGCCGGGGGCTGCTGCGCCACTTCGAGATCACCACCACCCGGTGGTCGGTGGAGGAGAACACCTCGCTGGACAGGTGCAGCGGGTCGTGCTCGAACTCGGGCAGGGCGCTGTCGCAGACCCAGGTGATCAACTCGGCGAACGCGTACGGCTCCGCCCGCGCCTCCCACATGCGTACGATCACGTCGCCGTCCTCCCTCACACGCTGACCGTGGTCAGCGGCATCGCCGAATCCGCGGGCAGGTCGAGCCGGCTCGGCGCGACACCCGAGGCGACCAGGTGCGAGCCGAGGGCCGCCACCATCGCGCCGTTGTCGGTGCACAGCCCCGGCCGGGGTACGCGTACCCGGATGCCCGCTCGCGCGGCCCGCTGCTCGGCCAACGCCCGCAGCCGCGAGTTGGCCGCCACTCCCCCGCCGATCACCAGCGTCTCCACGCCGGTGCTGCGGCAGGCGTCCAGCGCCTTGGTGACCAGCACATCGCAGACCGCCTCCTGGAAGGACGCGGCGACGTCGGCCACCGGCACCGGTTCACCGGCCCGCTGTCGCGCCTCGACCCACCGGGCCACCGCGGTCTTCAAGCCGGAGAACGAGAAGTCGTACCGGTGCGCGGCCAGGTCCTTGGCGGCGGTCAGGCCACGCGGGAACGCGATCGACGCGGGGTCACCGGCCCGCGCCTCCCGGTCGATGTACGGGCCGCCGGGAAACGGCAGGCCGAGCAGCCGGGCGACCTTGTCGAAGGCTTCCCCGGCCGCGTCGTCGATGGTGGCGCCCAGCGGGGTGACGCCGTGGGCCAGGTCGTCGACGAGCAGCAGCGACGAGTGCCCGCCGGAGACCAGCAGCGCGATCGCCGGCTCGGGCAGCGGCCCGTGTTCCAGCGTGTCCACCGCCACGTGGGCGGCCAGGTGGTTGACCCCGTAGACGGGCTTCTCGGCGGCGACCGCGTACCCCTTGGCCGCGGCCACCCCCACCAGCAGCGCACCGGCCAGCCCCGGACCGGCGGTGACCGCGATCGCGTCGACGTCGGCGAGGGTCACCCCGGCCTCGGTCAGCGCCCGCTGCATGGTCGGCACGATCGCCTCCAGGTGCGCTCGGCTGGCCACCTCGGGCACCACGCCACCGAACCGGGCGTGCTGGTCCACACTGGACGCGAGCGCGTCGGCGAGCAGGGTGTGCCCGCGCACGATGCCGACACCGGTCTCGTCGCACGAGGTCTCGATGCCGAGGATCAGTGGTTCGTCAGCCATGGGTTCTCAGTCCTGGTTGCGCTGCATCACCAGCGCGTCGGTATTGCTCGGTTGGTAGTAGCCGCGCCGCACGCCGATCGGTTCGAAGCCGTACGACGCGTAGAGGTGCTGGGCCGGCGCGTTGTCCGCCGCGACCTCCAGCAGCACGCTGCGTACGCGCCGCCGGGCGGCCTCGGCGAGCAGGGCCTCCAGCAGCACCCGCCCCACGCCCCGGCGCTGCGCGTCCCGCCGTACCGCGATGTTCTGCACCCACGCCTCGTCGGGCGGCGCGACGGCCAGCCCGGCGTAGCCGAGCACCGCGCCGTCGTCGTCGGTCGCGACCAGATAGAAGTGCCCGTGGGACAACTCGTTCCAGAACATCGCCGCGGACCACTGCTCGGCGCCGAAGAGGTCCACCTCGATCGGCAGCACCTCGTCGATGTGCCACCACCGGAGCCGCCCGAGCCGCACCGGGCCGGGCCGCACCAGATCGGGCCGCACCAGATCGGGCCGCACCGGATCCGGCCGCACCGGTTCGGTGCGCTGCGGCTCGGTCATGGCAGGACCGGTTTGCGGGCGGTGGCCGCCACGGCGTCCGGACGTCGCAGGTAGAGCGGGGTCAGCGTCTCGCCGGGTGCACCGGCCCGGATGCGCTCGGCGGCCAGGGTGGCCAGCGCGGACGCGTCCGGGTAGCGCGGTTCCGGTCGCAGCGGCAGCCCGAGCGTCTCCGCGTACCGGTGCGCGCCGTCGCCGACCGCCGCCGTGACACCTAGCTCCCGGGCCCGCTCGGCGGCGACCGCCGGCGCGCCGACCTCCGGCCCGACGAGCCGCTGCCCGGCACCGTCGTAGACCGCCCAGTAGACCTCCCGCCGTCGCGCGTCACCGGCGGCCAGCACCGGCTCGCCGCTCGCCGCCGGGTACCCGATCGCGTCCAGCGAGCAGACACCGTACGTCGGGACGTCGAGCACCTGGCCCATCGTGGCGGCGGTGACCAGCCCGACCCGCAGCCCGGTGAACGGCCCCGGACCGAGTCCGGCGACGATCGCGTCGAGGTCGGCCGGGCGGACGCCGACGTCGGTCAGCACCGCGTCGACCTGAGGCGCGAGCAGCTCGCCATGGGCGCGGGCGTCGACGGTGCACCGGTGTGCCCGGGTCGTCACCGCCGTCGCGGTGACCTCGACCAGGGCCGCCGTCACCGCCGGCGTCGAGCTGTCCACCACGAGTACGAGCACAATGAGCCAGCCTAGCCGCACCGCCGACCGCCCCGTGGCGCCCCGCCCGCCCTCGATGGAAGCCGCCGCTCCGACGACCACCGCCGCTACCGGGAGTTGCCGGGCAAGTACTTCTGTTCGCCGAGCAACTTCTGCTCCCGCCACCACCGTCCCACCTCCGGACAGAGGAGGAATGTCGATTTGAAGGCCGCAGACGAGCAAGCGTTCCGGGAGTTCGTGACGTCCGAGATGGCGTCACTGCGCAAGCTGGCCTATGTGACCTGCGGGGACTGGCACGCGGCGGATGACGCGGTGGCCAACACACTGATCAAGCTGTACCCGCGCTGGCGCAAGGTGGAGCGCCCGGACCTGTACGCCAAGACCATGGTGTACCGGGCCGCCGTCGACGAGACGCGCAGGCCCTGGCGTCAGGGGCGGGAGCGGTCGGCCGGCTACGGCATTCCGGACGTTGCGGTGGACGACCCGAACGGCGCCACCGACGAGCGGCTACGGCTGCGGGCGGCGTTGAACGCCGTACCCACCGGCCAACGGGCCGCCGTGGTGCTGCGCCACTATCTCGGACTCAGCCTGGAGGAGACGGCCCAGGTCCTGGGCTGCACCGTCGGCACGGCGAAGAGCCAGACGTCGCGCGGTCTCGCCAAGCTCCGCGAACTACTCGGAGCCGACCGGCTCACCAACATCGAGGACAAGGAATGGAATGTCGCAATTGCATGAGATCGTGGCGGCGGTGACCGTGGACGAGCCGCCCATGTCGCGTTCCGTCGACCAGATCGTCACGGCCGGTCGCAAGGCCGAACGTCGCCGTCGGGCGGGATTCGCTTCCGCAGGTGCCGCCGGCCTGGTCGCGGCCGTGGTCGCCGGCACGTTCGCGCTGACGCCGGGCGCTCCGGGGACCGCCGAGCCGCCGACCACCATCGTCGCCGGGGCCGCACCGGACGCGGAAGCCACCTGGTCGGACGCGCCGCCGTTCAGCTTCACGTTCCGCGCGTTCGACGCCGGTCCGCTGCGCGTGCAGGACCCCGTGGTGGTCTCCACCGCCTATCAGATCGCCTCGGTCTACATGGACGGCAGAGTCACCCACGACCGGCCGGTCGAGGACTCCGAGACGCCCGTCCGTCGGAATGGGAAGCGCCCCCCGGCTGCCGGCACCGACTCGACCCAGCGACCGCTGTACGCCTACCTGACGCTCTACCGGCCGGGCGCGTTCGACCCGGCGGGGATCGTCGGCGGCACCTCGTCGACGATCGCCGGCCGCCAGGCCGTCGAGTCGACCGTCGAGCCGGCCGGCCGGCAGTTGGCCTGGGAGTACGCCGACGACGCGTGGGCCGTGGTGACCGCGTACACCGGCACCCCCGAACCCTCCATCGCGGACCTGTCGGCGCTGGTGACCGCCCTGAAGCCGAGCCCGGCGGTGCCCGCCACGCTGCCGTTCCGGGTCGGCTACCTGCCCGCCGGCCACACCCCGGTGGAGGTCGGCACGCACGCCCTGCCCGGCCTGGTCGGCATCTCGCAGGCCCGCGCGGGCAACTTCGGCGGCGCGACCTACGCCGACCCCGCCCCGGCGACCACCGGACTGACCGCGCCGTACGGCGACAACGAGAGCGACACCATCCCGGACAGTGTCAGCATCCACGTCACGCCCGCCTCCTCCTCGAACCAGCAGGCGAAGGCCGGCAAGACGAAGTGCTACCAGGTGTCGGGTGACCCGTTCTGCAACCGCTGGACCGCCGACGGCACGGTGCAGGTGCAGGTCCTCAGCACCGGCGGGCTCTCGGTCGCGGAACTGACCAGGATCGTCGAGTCGGTCGAGGTGGTCGACGTGAACGACGGGAACACCTGGGTTCCGGTGCTCCAGGCGCGGTAGCCCCTAACCCACATCGGCGACCCCGCACGTCCGGCGCCGTGTCCCCGCCCCCGGGGGCACGGCGCCGGACGTCTCGGGCGCAGCGCCGGACGGCTCAGCCGGCGCTGCGCTCCCAGTCGACGGTGGGCAGGCCGGCGTCGGCGAGCGCCTTGTTGGCCGCGCTGAACGGACGACTGCCGAGGAAGCCACGCGGGTTCATCGGGCTGGGGTGCCCCGCCTCCAGCACCACGTGCTGCGGGTTGGTCACCAGCGCCGCCTTCTTGCGTGCGTAACCGCCCCAGAGCAGGAACACCACCCGCGACTGCTGGGCGTCCAGCGCCCGGATCGTGGCGTCGGTGAACTCCTCCCACCCCCGGTTGGCGTGCGAGCCGGGAGTGCCCTGCCGCACGGTCAGCACCGAGTTGAGCAGCAGCACCCCCTGTGCCGCCCAGCCGTCCAGGTTGCCGCTGCGCGGCTTGGGCACGCCCAGGTCCTCGCCCAACTCCTTGAAGACGTTGCGCAGCGACGGCGGCACCGAGACCCCCTCGCGCACACTGAAGCTCAGCCCGTGCGCCTGGCCGACCCGGTGGTAGGGGTCCTGCCCGAGGATCAGCACCCGGCAGGCCGACGGCGCGCAGAGCCGGTAGGCGGAGAAGAGGTCCTCCACCGGCGGGAAGACCGTCTGCGTCGCGTACTCCCCGGCGACGAAGTCGGCCAGCGCGGCCGTACGGGCCGGGTCGAGGTGCGGGGCGAGCACCTCGCGCCACTGCTCGGGAAGCAGAGCCGGCAGGTCGAGAGCGGGGGTGTCGTCGGGCATCGGCGGCCTTTCACCGGTCGGATCGTTTCCGGGCACTGTAGGCAGTGGGTACGACAGCGCTGGGCGCAGGGCGGTCAGCGCGGCACGGTCAGGACGGCCAGTCGCGTCGCCCAGTCGCCGCCGCCCGGCTCCAGCTCGACGACCCGGGTGTCGTCGTCGCGCCGGTCGAGGCGGACCCGTAGGTGCGCGTCGACCAACTGCTCGACCAGCCCCTCGCCCCACTCGACCACGGTGACCGAGTCCTCCACCGAGGCGTCCAGGTCCAGGTCGTCGATCTCGGCCCGGGGATCGCTCGCCGCCCCCAGCCGGTACGCGTCGGCGTGCACCAGGGCCACCCCGCGCCCGGTGGCCGGGTCCGGCCGGTGCACCCGGGCGATCACGAAGGTCGGCGAGGTGATGTCGCCGAGCACGCCCAACCCGGCACCGATCCCCTGGGTCAGCGCGGTCTTGCCGGCGCCCAGCGGGCCGGTCAGCAGCACCAGGTCACCGGCGCGCAGCAGCCCCGCGAGGCGACGCCCGAAGGCGTGCGTGTCCGCGACGGTCGGCAACTCGACGCGGGTCACGGGCGGTCCCGCTCACACGAGTCGAGAAACCGGCTGACCGCGATGTTGACCTCGTCGGCGTGCTCCAGCATCACCACGTGCCCACTGTCGTGGATCTTGACGAACTCGGCGTGCGGCAGCCGCCGGACGATCTCCTCGGAATGCGTCACCGGCGTGATCATGTCCTTGTCTCCGACGATCACCAACACCGGCGTGTCCTCCAACGCGGCCAGCGCCGGGAACCGCGAGTGCGTCGCCAGCGTACGCAGGTAGCGGGTCACCGTGTCGGCCGAGGTACGCGAGTTCATCTCCTCCACGTACGACACCAGGGAGGGGCTCGGCTTGCGGGTGCCGAAGCCGTACCTGCGGGTGAGCAGCCAGGCCACGTTGCTGGTGGACTTGCGGGCCCGGTCGATCACCGTCCCGCCGTAGCGGGTGACGTAGCCGGCCGTGTAGAGCACCGGCGCGCCGACGCGCCCGAGCAGGGCGGGCGCGACCAGCTTCGTCTCCGCCAGCAGACCACCGGAGGTGGCCATCAGCACCGTGCCGACCACCCGGTCGTCGAACATCTCCGGGTACAGCTCGGCCAGCGACATGATGGTCATGCCGCCCATCGAGTGCCCGATCAGCACCAGCGGCCCGTCCGGTGCCACCTCGTCGATCACCCGGCGCAACGTGTGCCCGAGCGCGACCAGGTCGTACTCGCCGCCCTCCAGCCGCCCCGAGCGGCCGTGCCCGGGCTGGTCGTACGCCACGATCCGGTGCTCGCCCCGCCCGGCCAGCATCTTGCGTTGGAAGTGGAAGGTGCCCATGTCCAGGCAGAAGCCGTGCACCAGCACGACCGTCGGGTTGCCCGCGACGGGACGGATCGGCTCGACCACCTCCACGTGCACGTCGGTGCCGTCGGGCAGCTCCAGCCGGTACGCCGCGTCGTAGTGCTGCTCGCCGAAGACCTCGTCGACGTACGGGTCGGCGGGATCGGCCTTGAGCCGGCGGACCAGGGCCCGTTCGGTGGCGACACCGGCGGCGAGCCCGGCGGCGGCCACGCCGAGCGCCGCACCGACCAGCCCGGCGGCCCGGCCGGCGGCGGTACGCGGTCGGGGGACCCTCACGCCGACCCGCCGTCATAGATCCGGGGCACCCGCGTGCTGCCGAACCGGGTGACGATCTCGTAGTTGATGGTGCCGGCCGCCTCGGCCCAGTCGTCGGCGGTGGGCGCGCCGTCCGTGCCGTCGCCGAAGAGGGTGACCACGTCACCGGCGACCACCGGATCGTCGCCGCAGTCCAGCACGAACTGGTCCATGCAGACCCGGCCGGCGACGGTCCGCCGCTTCCCGCCGAGCTGCACCGGGCCGGTGCCCGAGGCGTGCCGTGGCACCCCGTCGGCGTAGCCCAGCGGCACCACGGCCAGTGTCGCGTCGCGCTCGGTGAGGTAGGTGTGCCCGTAGGAGACACCGGCACCGGCCGGTACCCGTTTGGTCAGCATCACCCGGGCCCGGGCGGTCATCGCCGGCCGCAGCCCGTACGTCTGCCCGGCCACCGGGCAGAGGCCGTACACGGCCAGCCCGGGACGGACCAGGTCGAAGTGGGTGTCGGGCCGGGTCAGCGTGGCCGCCGAGTTGGCCAGGTGCCGGTAGCGCGGGCGCAGTCCGGCCCGCTCGACCATGGCCAGCCCCTCGTGGAAGACCGCCAGCTGCCGGTCCGTGGTGGGGTGGCCGGGCAGGTCCGCGTAGACGAAGTGGCTCCACACCCCGACCACCTCGACCAGCCCGTCGGCCTGGGCCTTGGCGGCGGCGTCGAGCAGGGCCGGCCAGTCGGCGACGGTCGCGCCGCCCCGGGCCAACCCAGTGTCGATCTTGAGATGCAGCCGGGCCGGGCGTTCCGCGCGCCGGCTCGCCTCGACCATCTCGTCGAGCTGCGCGAGGCTCGCCACCCCCAGGTCGACGCCGGCCGCGACGCCGGTGTGCAACGGCAACCCGGGCACCAGCAGCCAGGCCAGCACCGGAGCGTCGATGCCCGCCGCCCGCAGGGCCAACGCCTCGTCCAGGGTGCAGACCCCGAGCCAGTCCGCGCCCGCCTCCAGGGCGGCACGGGCGGCCGGGACCATGCCGTGGCCGTAGCCGTCACCCTTCACCACCGCCATCAACTCGGCGCTGGTGCCGGTGCGCAACCGGTCCACGTTCTCCCGGATCGCGTCGAGGTCGACGCGTACCTCGGCCTGCCACATGCCTCCCACCCTACTTCCGCGCTGATCACCCGGGGTCGCCCCCGGCCGAGTACGGGGTGTCGGGCGGGTCCCGCGACGACGGAGGTCAGGTGATCCGGGCCAGTACGGGCCGCAGCGCGTCGGCCACGTCCGCGGCGGCCACCGGACCGCCCCGCGCCGCCTCGCGACCGGCCAACCCGTGCAGGTACGCCGCCGCCGCGGCGGCACGCTCCGCCGCCAGGCCGGACGCGAGCAGCGCACCGAGCAGCCCGGCCAGGACGTCCCCGGTGCCGCCGGTGGCCAGGGCCGGAGTGCCGGTCGGATTGACGTACGCCCGGCCGTCCGGCGTGCCGATCACCGTGCGGTTGCCCTTGAGCAGCACCACCGCGTTCGTCCATGCTGCCAGCCGCAGCGTCGCGGCGACCCGGTCCGCGCCGGGCTCCTCGCCGCAGAGCCGGCTGAACTCCCGGTCGTGCGGAGTGATCACGATGGGCGCGTCACGGCGCCGGAGCTGGTCGGCGAGCCGGCCGTCGACCAGCAGCGTCAGCGCGTCGGCGTCCAGCACCACCGGCACCGGCGCGGCGAGCACCGCGCGCAGCTCGGCGGCGGCCCGCTCGTCCGTGCCCAGGCCCGAGCCGCACACCCACGCCTGCACCCGGCCCGCGTCGACCACCCGGTCGGTGGCGATCACCGACGGGTAGCGGCGCACCACCTCCTCGCGGGCGCCTCCCGCGTAGCGGACCAGGCCGGTCGGCCCGGCGAGCGCGCCGCCGACCGACAGCACCCCGGCACCCGGGTACGTCGCCGACCCGGTGGCCACCCCCACCACGCCCCGGGTGTACTTCTCCGAGGCCGCGCCGAGCCGGGGCCACCAGTCGACGACGTCGGACTCCTCCACCACGTGCAGCGCCGGGCTGCCCCGCAGCCACGGTCCCAGCCCGATGTCGACCAGCTCCACCTGTCCGGCCAGCGCGGCGGCGGGGCCGACCGCCAGGGCCGGCTTCCACGCGCCGAAGACCACCGTCACGTCGGCCCGCACCGCCTTGGGCCGACCGGACGAGGTCAACGGCACCGCCCCGGTGTCCACCTCGACACCGCTGGGCACGTCCACCGCCACCACCGTCGCCCGGCCGCCGTCGCGCCCGTGCTGCCGCAGCAGGCTCGCCGCCAGTTGCTCGGCGGTCTCCCGCAGCCCGCCACGCCCACCGATGCCCACGATCCCGTCGAGCACCAGGTCGACCACGACCGGCGGACGGTCCACCACCCGGCCACCGGCGGTCCGCAACGCGGCCAGCCCCGGCGCGTGTACGCGCTCCGGGTCGAGCAGCAACGCCGACACGGCCGCACCGCGCCGGGCCAGCCGGGCGCCTGCGTACAGGGCGTCGCCGCCGTTGTCGCCGGAGCCGACGAGCAGCAGCACCGGTGCCGCGTACACCCCGCCCCGGTCGGCGAGCAGCAACGCGCACCGGCGGGCCAGCCCGGCGGCGGCGCGCTGCATCAGCGTGCCGGGGGGCAGCTCGGCCATCAGTGCCTTCTCGGCCGCGCGTACCTCCGCCACCCGCCAGACCGGCCGCATGTCACACCCCGTCTCCCGCGCCCCGCACGCGATCGGTACCGACGATCACGCGCCACCCTACCGGCGGGCGGGCCGCAGGATAGCCCCTTGTCCACATACCTCACGGCCCCTGTGGACGACGGTCGGGTACGCCTGCCGCCGTCGTCCACAGGGCACGCGACCGACGCCCGGCCCCGCCTAGCGTCTGCGCCGTGCGGGAGCCGAGGGCGGGAGGGGCCGATGGCGCAGGAGGAGTTGACCGTGCGGCCGGAGACGCTGCACCGGGTCGGGCGAGCGCTGGGCGACACCGCCTACCGGCTGGCCCACGGGCCGGCGGGCGTACCGGGATTGGCGGCACCGGACCGCCAGTGGGCAGCGGCGGGGGCGCTGGCCGCGCTGGAGAGGTCGGTGCACACCTGGTGCGGGCGGCTCGGCGCGCAGGTGGCCGAGACCGGGGACGCGGTACGCGCCGCCGCCGGGGCGTACGAGTCGGTGGACGGTCGGGCCGCTACCCGGCTCTCCGCGGTGACCCGGTGACCGGCGCGACGCCGACCCGGCCCACGGCCGTCGGTTACGTCCAGCTCTCCACGGCCGACCCGGGCGGCTGGCGGACCACCGGCACCGCCTGGTCGAGCCTGGCCGGGCTCGCCCGGCGACGCGCCGACGAACTCGCCGAGGGCACGACGGCACTGCGCACCGGCTGGTCCGGTCGGGCCGCCGGGTCGGCCGGGACCCGGCTGGGCGGGCTGCGGACCGAGCTGACCGCGCTCGTCCCGGCCGCCGTCGAGGTCGACCAGGTGCTCGCCGGGTTCGCCGCCCGGCTCGCGGCGGCCCGGGCCCGGCTCTCCTCGGCCGTCGAGCTGGCCGCCGCCACCGGAGTGCTGATCGACCGGTCGGGTCGGGTGCGCCCCGACCCGGCGCGGGTGCCGCCGGAGCGGGCCGCCGCCACGGTGGCCCCGGTCGCCACCGGCCTCCGGGACGCGCTCGACCTGGCCGGGGCGGCCGACCGCGAGGCCGCCGGACGCCTCGGGCAGTTGTCGCGGGACGCCGCCGCCGGCTGGGTGGTCCCGCCACCACCGGGCCGACCCGCACCACACACCGACCCGGGCCGGGTGCGGCTCTGGTGGGCCGGGCTCAGCTCGGCACAGCGCCGCTGGCTGGTGCTGCACGAACCGGAGCTGGTCGGTCGGCTCGACGGGGTGCCGGCGACCGACCGGGACCAGGCCAACCGGTCGTTGCTGGGCACGCGGCGGAAGGAGCTACGGGCGCGCTGGGAACGGCTGCTCGCCCGGGTGCCGCGCGGGCCGGCGGAGATGGCCGGGCTGCGGGCGGTGGACGCCGCACTGACCGGGCTGGACGCGCTCGCCACCCGGCTCGACGCGACGGAGTCGCCCCGGGCCTACCTACTCGGGTTGGACGTGGGCGGCGAGGGACGCACGGTGGTGGCGCTGGGCGACCCGGACCGTGCCTCCGGCGTGGTCACGTACGTGCCGGGGATGACCGCCGGGCTGGACGACGCCACCGGCGAGCTGGGCCGGGCGGCGCGGGTGCTGTCCCGCTGCGCCGACCTGGCACCGGGCCAGGAGACCTCGGCGGTGCTCTGGCTGGACTACGACGCACCGGACTTCCTGCACGAGGCGGCCCGGGACGGGCAGGCCCGCGACGCGGGCGACGCACTGCACCGGTTCCAGGAGGGACTGCGGGCCACCCACGACGGGCCACCGGCCCGGCAGACGGTGCTCGGCCACAGCTACGGGTCGCTGGTGGTCGGCACCGCCGCCCGCGACCACGGGCTCGCCGCGGACGCGCTGGTCTTCGTCGGCTCGCCCGGCGTCGGCGTGGGACACGCCTCCGAGCTGGGCGTACCGCCCGAGCAGGTGTGGGCCAGCACCGCGCCGGACGACGTGATCCGGCTGACCCGCCCACCGGACGAGCTGGCCCGGCAGTCGGTGCTCGGTGCCTCCCCGGTCGGCACGATCGTCGACTGGCTGGCCGGGCCGCGCGACGAACGCTGGTTCGGGCGCGACCCGGCCGAGCCGGGTTTCGGGGGCCGGACGTTCCCCAGTGGCCGGTACGGGCACACCGGCTACTGGGACCCGGCCAACCCCGCCCTGGACGGTATGGCGCGAGTGGTGCTCGGCCGGTGAGCGTCCGCGTGCTACTCGACGGTGACCGACTTCGCCAGGTTGCGCGGCTGGTCGACGTCGTGTCCCCGGGCGGCGGCGATCTCGGCCGCGAGCACCTGCAACGGCACGGTGGTCACCAGCGGGGCGAGCAGCGTCGGGGTACGCGGGACGTAGATCAGATGGTCGGCGTAGCGGACGACCGCCTCGTCGCCCTCCTCGGCGATCACGATGGTGCGGGCGCCCCGGGCGCGTACCTCCTGGATGTTGGAGACGACCTTGTCGTGCAGCAGCCCGCGACCGACCGGCGACGGCACCACGCAGATCACCGGGGTGCCCTGGTCGATCAGCGCGATCGGGCCGTGCTTGAGTTCACCCGCGGCGAAGCCCTCGGCGTGCATGTACGCCAACTCCTTGAGCTTGAGCGCACCCTCCAGCGCCACCGGGTAGCCGACGTGGCGGCCGATGAACAGCACCGTCGGCGCGGACTTCAGCTCCCGGGCCAGCTCCCGGACCGGCTCGATCCGCCCGAGCAGTTCCCGCAGCTTGTCCGGCACCTGGTGCAGTTGGTCGAGCACGGCCGCCACCTCGTCGGCGAACTTGACCCCTCGCACCTGGGCCAGGTGCAGACCGATCAGATAGCAGGCGGCCAACTGGGTGAGGAACGCCTTGGTCGAGGCGACGGCGATCTCCGGCCCGCCGTGGGTATAGAGCACCGCGTCGGACTCCCGGGGGATGGTGGAGCCGTTGGTGTTGCAGATGGCCAGCACCCGGGCCTTCTGCTCCTTGGCATGCCGCAACGCCATCAGGGTGTCCATGGTCTCGCCGGACTGCGAGATCACCACGATCAGGGTGGACCGGTCCAGCACCGGGTCGCGGTAGCGGAACTCGCTGGCCAGCTCCACCTCGCAGGGGATCCGGGTCCAGTGCTCGATGGCGTACTTGGCGACCATGCCGGAGTGGTACGCGGTGCCGCAGGCGACGATGAAGATCTTGTCGACGTCGCGCAGGTCCTGGTCGCTGAGGCGGACCTCGTCGAGCATGATCTCGCCGGTCTCGGTCATCCGGCCCAGCAGCGTGTCGGCGACGGCCTGCGGCTGCTCCTCGATCTCCTTGAGCATGAACCAGTCGTAGCCACCCTTCTCCGCGGCCGAGGAGTCCCAGTCGATGTGGAAGTCCTTGCCGGTGGCCGGCTGACCGGCGAAGTCGGTGATCTCGATGGTGTCGGCGGTGATCAGGACGATCTGGTCCTGGCCCAGCTCGACCGCCTCGCGGGTGTGCTCGATGAACGCGGCCACGTCGCTGGCGAGGTAGTTCTCCCCGTTGCCGCGTCCCACCACCAGGGGCGAGTTGCGCCGCGCGCCGACGACGGCCCCGGGCACCCCGGAGTCCACCGCGAGCAGCGTAAAGGCGCCCTCCAGCCGCTGGCAGACCACCCGCATGGCGGCGGCGAGCAACTGCGGCCCGTCCGGGTGGCCGGCGGCCCGCAGCTCGGCCAGCGCCTTGGCGAGCAGGTGCGCGGCACACTCGGTGTCGGTGTCGCTGGCGAACTGGACGCCGTCGTCCTCCAGCTCGGCGCGGAGCTTGGCGAAGTTCTCGATGATGCCGTTGTGGATCACCGCGACCCGGCCGTCGGGCGACAGGTGCGGGTGGGCGTTGCGGTCCGTGGGGCCGCCGTGGGTGGCCCACCGGGTGTGTCCGATGCCCGTGGTGCCGTCGCCGATGCCGATCGGGCTGGCTCCGCAGGCGTCCGGGTCCTCGGCGGCGCGCTCCGAGAGCACCTTCTCCAGGTTGGCCAGCTTGCCGGCCTTCTTCTCGGTCAGCAGTTGCCCGTCGCAGACCACGGCGACGCCCGCCGAGTCGTAGCCGCGGTACTCCAGCCGCCGCAGGCCGTCGAGCACGATACCGAGCGCCGGCCGACTGCCGGCGTACCCCACGATTCCACACATGGGTCGCAGCCTAACTAGATCCGCTCACGATGTCTGCGCGAAAGCGGGGTAAACAATCACTGAATTTGAGCGATTAGCGCAACACCGGTGATCAGCGTCACCGAACACCCAGCCGGGCCGGGGCGGGACGACCGGGCCCACCCGTACCCTGACGGTGTGACGAGCACCGATGTCGACCCGCTGGTGAGCCGGATGCGCCCGTTCGGGACGACGGTTTTCGCCGAGATGTCCGCTCTGGCCGTCCGTACCGGTGCGGTGAACCTCGGGCAGGGTTTCCCGGACACCGACGGCCCGCCCGAGATGCTGGCCGCCGCCGCCGAGGCGCTGCGTTCCGGACGGAACCAGTACCCACCCGGCCCCGGCGTCCCGGAGTTGCGCGCGGCCGTGGCGGCACACCAACGTCGCTTCTGGGGCCTGGAGTACGACCCGGACGGCGAGGTGGTGATCACCGCAGGCGCCACCGAGGCGATCGCCGCGGCGATCCTCGGCCTCTGCGAGCCGGGCGACGAGGTGGTCTGCTTCGAGCCCTACTACGACTCGTACGCCGCCTCGGTCACCCTGGCCGGCGCGGTCCGGCGACCCGTCACGCTGCGGCCCGCCGACGACGGCCGGTACGCCTTCGACCCGGCGGAGCTGCGGGCCGCGTTCGGGCCCCGGACCCGACTGGTGCTGCTGAACTCCCCGCACAACCCGACCGGCAAGGTCTTCACCCCGGCCGAGTTGTCGCTGATCGCCGAGCTGTGCCAGGAGCACGGCGCGTACGCGGTCACCGACGAGGTGTACGAGCACCTGGTCTTCACCGACGCGTCGACCGGGCACGTCCCGCTGGCCACGCTGCCCGGAATGCGCGAGCGCACGTTGCGCGTCTCGTCGGCCGGCAAGACCTTCTCCTGCACCGGTTGGAAGGTGGGCTGGGTCAGCGGCCCGGCGGCCCTCGTCTCGGCGGTGCTGCGGGTCAAGCAGTTCCTCACCTTCGTCAACGCCGCGCCGCTGCAACCGGCCGTCGCGGTGGCCCTCGCCCTGCCCGACGCCTATTTCACCGAGTTCCGGGCCGGCATGCAGGCCCGCCGCGACCAGCTGATCAGCGGGCTCGGCGACGCCGGCTTCGACGTGCTCACGCCGGAGGGGACGTACTTCGTCACCACCGACATCACCGGGCTCGGCGGCACCGACGGTGTCGACTTCTGCCGTACGCTGCCGGACCGCTGCGGCGTGGTGGCGGTACCCACCCAGGTCTTCTACGACGATCCGGAGGCGGGCCGACGGCTGGTGCGGTTCGCGTTCTGCAAGCGCCCCGAGGTGCTGACCGAGGCGGTGGCCCGCCTACGCCGGGCAGGCGCGCACGCCTGACCCGGCGGTCACTGTGCCCGGGTCCGGCGGCGCGCCGCCGACCAGGTCAGCACCATCGCGACGAGAAGGAGCACCGGCGCGAGCTGAGCCAGCTCGGCGGCGGACCGGATGTCGTGGGTGACCGCGAGGAAGCGGGCCCGCTCGGCGGCGTCCTGCCACTGCTCCGGGTTCAGCCGGAGGAAATCGTGGGCGATGAAGAGCGCGAGCGCCACCGGCACCGTCACGAGCAGCAGCGGCAGCCGCCACCGGGTCGACCGGCGCGCCGCAGCCCACCAGACCAGGGCGGCCAGCGCCACGGTGCCGACCATGACGACCACCGAGGCGGTGCCCAGGCCGAACCATCGGTAGGTGCTGCGGTCCAGCTCGGTGGCGGTCACGCCGTACACGGTCACCCACGGTGCCGCGAGGCCGGCGAGCAGGGCCACGGTGCCGGCGCCCGCCACCACGAACCGGCCGGCACCCGGCCACCAACTTGCCAGGACGACCCCCGCCAGGGTCGCCACGCCGAGCACCGCGAACGTCAGGCCCAGGCTGTCGTAGCCGAACCGGATCGCCCCGTAGTCGTCGTCGAGCACCGGCGTCAGCCGCCGGACGACCTCCGCCCAGCGGGTCGCGGCCTCGTCCGGCCCGGACGAGACCCGGTGGGCGGCACCGACCAGCACCGTCGACATGGCCAGCAGGGCGCCGCCCGCCGCCACGGCCGCCGCGCGTCCGGCCCGCCCGTCCAGCACCGTCGCGGCCAACGCCAGCATGATCAGCGGCAGCAGTACGGCCAGGTAGGCCCAGCCCCAGCCGCCGATCTCGGTGAGACTCAGCGCGGCGGTGGAGTCCTGGTGGATCAGCGAGTCGTCCCGGCTGCCCAGCACCCGCAGCGACACCTCGGACCACGGCACCGCCACCGAGGCGGCGATCAGCCCCAACGCCAGCAGGATCGCGAGCAGCCGTCCCCAGCGGGCCCCGAGCCAGCTCTCCGGCGCGTCCGACGCGGTCGCGTCCGACGGGAGGTCGGCGGGCTGGTCGACGGCGCCGAGGGAGCCGGGGTGAGACACGGTCACCTCCAGGAAAGGGGGCGGTCGGGCGGGACGGCGGTCGTCATGGTCGCACGACACACCTCCGGGCAGGGGGCAGCACGGCCGTCATGCCGCGTGTAGCGGCTCGGCCGTCACCTCGGTCAGGCCGGGCTGGCCGTGCGGACGTGTTCGGCGATCCGCTCGGCGACCTCCCGCGCGGTCGCCTCGGTGGCCGCCTCGACCATCACCCGCACCAGCGGCTCGGTGCCCGAGGGCCGCAGCAGCACCCGTCCGGTCTCACCCAGCTCGGCCTCGGCGCGTTCCACCTCGGCGCGCACGGCGGGCGCGGCGGCACCGACGGTGCGGTCACCGACCGGCACGTTGATCAGCACCTGCGGCAGCTTGGTCACCACCGCCGCGAGGTCCGCCAGGGTACGGCCGGTGGCGGCCATCCGGGCCATCAGGTGCAGCCCGGTCAGCACCCCGTCGCCGGTGGTGGCGTACGCGGGCAGGACGATGTGTCCACTCTGCTCGCCGCCCAGCGCCAGCCCGGAGGCGCGCAACTCCTCCAGCACGTACCGGTCGCCCACCTTGGTCTCGACTAGCCGGATGCCCTCGGCGGACATGGCCAGGCGCAGACCGAGGTTGCTCATCACGGTGGCGACCAGGGTGTCCCCGGTCAGCGTGCCGGCCTCCCGCATGGCCAGCGCCAGGATCGCCATGACCTGGTCGCCGTCGACCTCGTCGCCGTCGGCGGTGACCGCCACGCAGCGGTCGGCGTCGCCGTCGTGCGCGATGCCGAGGTGCGCGCCGTGCTCGACCACGGCCTGTTGCAGGGCGGCGATGTGGTTCGAGCCGCACTCGTCGTTGATGTTGAGCCCGTCCGGCTCGGCGTAGATCGCGACGACCTCGGCACCGGCCTCCCGGTACGCGGCCGGGGCGACCTCGGCGGCGGCGCCGTTGGCGCAGTCCACCACGACCTTGATCCCGTCGAGCCGATGCGGCACGGTGCCGGCCAGGTGCTGCACGTAGTGGTCGGCACCGTCGAGCAGGTCGTGCACCCGCCCCACCCCCGCGCCGACCGGCCGCTTCCAGGCGGTGGTGGCGTTGGCCTCGATGGCCGCCTCGATCCGCATCTCGATCTCGTCGGGCAGCTTGTGCCCACCGGCCGCGAAGAGCTTGATCCCGTTGTCCGGCATCGGGTTGTGCGAGGCGGAGAGCATCACCCCGAGATCCGCCTTGGCCTCGGCGGTGAGGAACGCCACCGCCGGGGTGGGCAGCACGCCGACCCGGACCACCGTCGCACCGGCGCTGGTCAGTCCGGCGACCACGGCCGCCTCCAGCATCTCGCCACTGGCACGGGTGTCCCGACCGACCACGGCGATCGGGGCGTGACTGCGATCCGACTCGGCGAGGGTGTGCGCGGCGGCGACGGCCACCGAGAGCGCCAACTCCGGGGTGAGGTCGACGTTCGCCCGCCCGCGTACGCCGTCCGTGCCGAACAAGCGGCCCATACCCACCAACCTCCGATGAAACTGCCGTTGTAGGTGAAAAGCGGACGGCCGGTCCACCTCCCCGTGTCGAGGGAGGTGGACCGGCCGTCCGTCAGAAGTACAAGGTGCGGCTGGAGATCAGCGCTTCGAGTACTGAGGAGCCTTACGGGCCTTCTTGAGGCCGTACTTCTTGCTCTCCTTGACCCGGGCGTCACGGGTCAGGAAGCCGGCCTTCTTCAGGGCCGGGCGGTCGTCGGGCTCGTTGACGATCAGCGCCCGGGCGATGGCCAGCCGCAGCGCACCGGCCTGGCCGGTGGTGCCGCCGCCCCGCAGGTTGGCGATCACGTCGAACGCCTCGGGCTTCTCGGCGGTGACCAGCGGGTCCTTGATGAGCTGCTGGTGCACCTTGCTCGGGAAGTACGCTTCGAGGTCGCGCCCGTTGCAAGTGATCTTGCCCGTGCCCGGCACGATCCGGACCCGGACGATGGCTTCCTTGCGCCGACCCACGGTCTGGATCGGGCGGTCACCACGAGGCGCGCGGGCGACGGGCGCCGGCGCCTCGGTGGCCTCGGGGGCGACCTCGGTGGCGGTGATGTCGGTCATGCTGCTTCCTTCGCCCGCGCTCACTGCGCGATCTGCTTGATCTCGAACGGCGCCGGCTGCTGCGCGCCGTGCGGGTGCTCGGCACCGGCGTAGACCTTCAGCTTCTTGATCAGCTGACGGCCGAGCTTGTTGTGCGGGAGCATCCCCTTGACAGCCAGCTCGATGGCCCGCTCGGGGCGCTTGGCGAGCAGCTCCTCGTAGCCGACCTGCTTCAGGCCGCCCGGGTAGCCGGAGTGGCGGTAGGCGATCTTCTGCTGACGCTTGTTACCGGTCAGCGCGACCTTGCCCGCGTTCACGATGACGACGAAGTCGCCCGTGTCGACGTGCGGCGCGAAAGTCGGCTTGTGCTTGCCCCGCAGCAGCGTGGCGGCGTGGGTGGCCAGGCGGCCCAGCACGACATCAGAGGCGTCGATGACGTGCCACTGACGCTCGATCTCACCCGGCTTCGGGCTGTACGTACGCACAGGTCTACCTTGTCTCGTCGTCGGTCTGGGGTAGCGCGCCGAGGTGACCAGGGCTTCCCGGTCGGACCAGCGCGCACGAACGACCAAGCGTACCTTAGGCGGCACGCCCACAGATGTCGTACAACAGCAGGCAACGATACCCGTAGCCCCGTCGGCCGGTCAAAACGGGGGTCCGGTTGGCGCGCCGGATGGAGGGACAATACCCCCTCAGACCCGGGCCCGCGCCATCCGGGACCCCGGTCGCAGGTACGCCACCCAGGTGACCGCCAGCAACACCAGGAAGAAGCCCACATAGAAGCGCAGTGCCGGCTGGATCCCGCCGTAGGTCGACCGGGCCCAGGCGTAACAGATCGGCACCAGGAAGCCGCCGAAGGCGCCGACCGAGGAGATGATGCCCAGCGCGCCGGCGGCCTGCCGGCGCATTGCCAGCATCACCTCCGGGGTACCGCCGAGGTCCTCGCCCTTGACGCGGAAGATCTTGCTGATCATCCGGTAGGTCGAGCCGTTGCCCACTCCGGTGGCGACGAAGAGCAGCAGGAAGGCCGCGAAGAAGAGGGTCATGCTGCGCCGCTCCACCGACCAGAGGGCGGCCAGCGCGCCGACGGCCATCAGCACGAAGCTGACCACGGTGACCCGGGCGCCGCCGACGAGGTCGGCCAGGCGACCGCCGAAGGGCCGGCAGAACGAGCCCACCGCGGCACCGAGGAACGCCCAGGCCAGCGCCGTGTCCGGTCGGCCGAACACCGAGGTGAGCAGCGTCGGGAAGGCCGCCGAGTAGCCGATGAACGAGCCGAAGGTGCCGATGTAGAGCAGGGACATGACCCAGGTGTCCCGGTGCCGCAACGACGACCAGACCGGCCCGACGTCGGCCTTGGCCTCGACCAGGTTGTCCATGAAGAGGTACGCGCAGACCGCGGCGATCACCGCGAGCGGGATGTACATCAGCCCGGCCCGGGCCAGCACGAGCCCGCCGCCGAGCACGATCACCTGCGGCACGACGAACTGCACCACCGCGACGCCGATGTTGCCGCCGGCCGCGTTGAGTCCCAGCGCCCAGCCCTTCTCGCGTTCCGGATAGAAGAAGGAGATGTTGGCCATGCTGGAGGCGAAGTTGCCGCCACCGAAGCCGGCGCTGGCGGCGATCAGCAGCAGCGGCAGGAAGCCGATCTCGGGATACTCGACCGCCCAGGCCAGACCGGCGCAGGGCACGATCAGCAACAGCGCGGAGACGACCGTCCAGTTCCGTCCGCCGAACACCGGCACGGCGAAGGTGTACGGCAGCCGCAGCAGCGCACCCACCCCGCTCGGTACGGCGGTCAGCCAGAGCGCCTGGCTGGTGGTCAACTGCCATCCGGCGTCACCGAGCCGGACGACGACGATGCTCCAGAGCAGCCACACCGAGAAGCCGATGTGCTCGGCGAAGATCGACCAGATGAGGTTGCGCCGGGCGATCCGACTGCCGGTCGTACGCCAGAATCCCGGATCCTCCGGCGTCCAGTGCCCGATCCAGCGACCGGGTCGGCGGTCCAGGTCCGGCTTGTCCTCGATAACCTCGGGGCGCGCGCTCGTGGTGGTCATGCGCCGAAGCTAGGAATCGAGCGTTACCGTGGCGTTCGTCCTCGGGGTCGGCGGCGCAACGGGGAGCGCACCGGCGCCGCGCGTCGGTGGTGAGGAACGGGACGGTCAGAGCTGCTGGAGGATGCGCAGCGCCCGGTCGATCTGCCGCATGGTCTCGACGTCGGCCACGTCCACGCACTCGGCGAACCACTTCTTCATCGGTGACGAGATCCGGTCCGGCATCACCACCCAGCCGCCCATCCGCACCGCCAGGGGCGAGTCGCGCAGCAGCGCCGCCTCGACCACCTCGGCGACGATGACGATGGGCACCGCGGTGGAGTTGTAGACGTCCGAGCTGATCACGAGCCCGAGTCGCTCGCGGGCCCCGGCGATCCGCCAGACCTCGCCCCTACGCAGCACGCGGGCGACCACCGAAGAGCAGATCGTCGACCATGCCCACCTCCTGTGCGTCGGCCAGCGAGGCCGACTCCAGGTCCAGTCCCGCCCGCCCGACCGCGGCGGCGTGCGCCGCGAAGACCTCACGCAGGGCCTTCTCCCGGGCCGCCTGGTCCATCCAGGCCGACAGGGAGAGCCCTTCGCGCTTGGCGAACCGCCGGGCCTCCGCGATCGTCTCGTCGGAGAACGACAGAGTCACCTTGGCTGTCATGCCGGTCAGACTACCCGCTGGTATGACCATCAGTCATCCATCGGATACCGCGAGCGGTCACCCGACGGTCGGGCCGGTGACGCCCGGGGCCCGGCCGCCGAAGACGGCGAATCGCCACGCCTTGAAGAAGCAGTCCACCTCGGTCAGCCCCGCCTCGGACAGCCAGCGGCACTGCTCCCCCACGGACGCGGGCCGGTCGTACGCCATCCGCTGCGCGG
The DNA here is from genome assembly GCF_053589795.1 of Micromonospora sp. NPDC003241. Lineage (NCBI taxonomy): Bacteria > Bacillati > Actinomycetota > Actinomycetes > Micromonosporales > Micromonosporaceae > Micromonospora > Micromonospora sp. NPDC003241. The sequence continues at coordinate 77,734 of NZ_JBSFSO010000001.1, forward strand.
CGGCGGCGATCTCGTCGGCGTCGGAGCCGCGCGCGGTGATCTGCGCCAACCAGACCTCGTGGTAGCGCCGGTCCAGCTCGGCCGTCGGGCCGGCGACCTGCTCGGCGTTGACGAAGACGCCGCCGGGCACCAGGGCCTCGGCGGCCCGCCGGTAGAGGTCCCGCTTGCCGGCGTCGTCGAGGTGGTGCACGGCGAGCGCGCTGACCACGGCGTCGTAGCGTCCGTCGGGCAGCGGGTCGGTCAGGTCGGCCACCACCACCCGGTGCGGCACGCCACGACCGGTGAGCTGCTCGGCGGCGACGGCCAGCATCTTCGGCGCGGCGTCGACGAGGGTCAGCCGGACGCCGGGCACGGCGGCGGCGACCAGCGACGACAGCAGACCGGTGCCGGCGCCCAGATCCAACACCTCGGGGGTACGCCCGGCGGCGCGGGCGGCGCGCAGCGCCGGCTCGACGACCTCGACGGCGGTGCCGTAGAACCCGTCGAAACAGGGCACCAGTCGTCGCCGCGCGGCGTCGTAGCTGCCGGCCACCGCGTCGAACGCCTGAGCCACATCCATGTCGATACCCTTCGCCGAGACCTTCCCGAATATCAGGATTCTTGTCCCATATTGTAGACCCCTCGACCCCGCGCGCAGCCGACGTGCGGTGTGAGGCGCTCTTGACAGGGCCGAAACAAACGGGACGCTGACCGGAAACCGCCCAACGGCACGCTTTGCCGACATGACAGACGGTGCACGGTTCGCGACTCGACCGGGGCGAGCGCCCCGGGAGGTGGCGACACACTGCCCGTACTGCGCCCTCCAGTGTGGGATGACGCTGCGCCAGGAAGAGGCCCGGATCTCCGTACTCCCCCGGGACTTCCCGACCAACCGGGGCGGCCTCTGCCAGAAGGGCTGGACCTCCGCCGAGCTGCTCGACCACCCCGACCGGCTGACCACCCCGCTGCTGCGCGACCCGGCCACCGGCCGACTGCAACCGGCGAGCTGGGACGCCGCGCTGGACCGCATCGTCACCGGACTGGGCGAGGTGCAGCAGCGGCACGGCCGCGACGCCGTGGCCGTCTTCGGCGGCGGCGGGCTCACCAACGAGAAGGCGTACACGCTGGGCAAGTTCGCCCGCGTGGCGCTGCGCACCCGGCACATCGACTACAACGGACGGTTCTGCATGTCCTCGGCCGCCGCCGCCGGGATGCGGGCCTTCGGGGTCGACCGGGGACTGCCGTTCCCGCTGGCCGACCTGGGCCGGGCGGACACCCTGCTGCTGGTCGGCGCGAACCCGGCCGAGACCATGCCACCGCTGGTGCGCTGGCTGACCGAGCAGCGGCAACGCGGCGGCACGCTGATCGTGGTCGACCCGCGCGCCACCGCCACCGCCCGGCAGGCGGACCTGCACCTGCAACCCCTGCCCGGCACCGACCTGGCGGTCGCCAACGCGCTGCTGCACATCGCGCTGACCGAGGGCTACGTCGACGGGTCGTACGTCGCCACCCGAACCCGGGGCTTCACCGACGTACGCCGTACCGTGGCGGGCTGGTGGCCGGCCCGGGCCGAGGCGCTCTCCGGCGTGCCGGTGGCCGACCTGGAGGCGACCGCCCGAGCCCTCGGCACCGCCGAACGGGCGATCATCCTCACCGCCCGGGGCGCGGAGCAGCACGCCAAGGGCGTCGACATGGTCACCGCCTTCGTCAACCTGGCGCTCGCCCTCGGGCTGCCCGGACGGCCCGGCTCCGGGTACGGCTGCCTGACCGGGCAGGGCAACGGCCAGGGTGGCCGGGAGCACGGGCAGAAGGCCGACCAGCTCCCCGGATACCGCAAGATCGACGATCCGGCGGCCCGGGCGCACGTCGCGGCGGTCTGGGGCGTACCCGAGGACGAGTTGCCCGGTCCCGGCGTGCCGGCGTACCAGTTGCTCGATTCGCTGGGCACCGCCGACGGGCCCCGGGCGTTGCTCGTCTTCGGCTCCAACCCGGTGGTCTCCGCGCCGCGCGCGGCCCGGATCGAGAACCGGCTGCGCGACCTGGACCTGCTCGTCGTCGCCGACTTCCTGCTCTCCGAGACCGCCGCGCTGGCCGACGTGGTGCTGCCGACGGCGCAGTGGGCCGAGGAGGACGGCACCATGACCAACCTGGAGGGACGGGTGCTGCGCCGACGCGCGCTCCGCCCCCCGCCGACCGGCGTCCGCACCGACCTCGCCATCCTCGCCGACCTCACCACCCGCCTAGCGATGAAAGGAAGGGTCCCTTCCTATCGCCTCGTGCATAGCAAGGGTCCCCTCCTAACATCCGCCGCAGGCGCAGGCGCGGGTGCAGGTGCCGACGCGGGTGCGGGTGCAGGTGCCGACGCGGGTGCGGGTGCAGGTGCCGACGCGGGTGCGGGTGCGGGTTCGGGTGCCGACGCGGCTGCGGGTCCGGCGGGGGCGGATCCGCAGGCCGTGTTCGAGGAACTTCGGCGGGCCTCGGCGGGCGGGCTCGCCGACTACGCCGGGATCAGTTGGGACCGTATCGACGAAGCAGACGGGGTGTTCTGGCCCTGCCCTCGCAGTGACGAGCCGGACTCGCCCCGACTCTTCGCGGACCGGTTCGCTACTCCGGACGGGCTGGCCCGGTTCCACCCGGTGGAGCACCGGCCGGCGGCCGAGGAGGTCTGTCCGGAGTATCCGCTGTACTTCACCACCGGCCGGGTACTCGCCCAGTACCAGTCGGGCACCCAGACCCGCCGGGTGGCGGCGCTGCGCCGGGCCGCTCCCGACGCGTTCGTGGAGCTGCACCCCGACCTAGCCGACCGGCTCGGGGTGACCGACGGCGAGCCGCTCCGGGTGGTCTCCCGGCGGGGCGAGTTCCGGGCGCCTGCCCGGCTGAGCCCGGCGATCCGGCCGGACACCGTCTTCGCGCCGTTCCACTGGGGCGGCGCGGCACGGGCCAACTCCGTCACCAACGACGCGGTCGACCCGATCTCCGGCATGCCCGAGTTCAAGATCTGCGCCGTCCGCCTGGAGAAGGTCCCTCAAGAGGACGCGGAGCGCAGCGGAGCGGGAGCAAGCGAGCACCAGCGAGCGACCGGACAGGACGCCGGACGTCATGGCGACGCGGAGCGCAGCGGAGCGGTGACATGACCGAGCGCCAGCGAGCGGATCAGCAGTCCAGCGGCGGCATGCGCGGCGATCGGGTGGTCGTGGTCGGCAACGGGATGGCCGGTGCCCGGTTGGCGAGCGAGCTACGCGGGCGGGGCGGGGACCTGAAGGTCACCGTGCTCGGTGCGGAGCCGCACCGGGCGTACAACCGGATCATGTTGTCCACGCTGCTCACCGGCAAGATCAGCGAGCTGGACGTGGAGCTGGCGGAGGCCGCCGGGCGGGGTGTCGACGTCCGCACCGGGGTCGCCGTCCGGGCCGTCGACCGGACCGCCCGGGAGGTACGCACCGACGACGGCGACCGGATCCGCTACGACCACCTGGTGCTCGCCACGGGTGCGCGGGCGGTGGTGCCGCCGCTGCCCGGGCTCGATCCGGCGCACCTGCCGGACCGGGTGATCGCGTTCCGCACCCTGGACGACTGCCGGCGCATCATCGCGACGGCCCGAGGCGCCCGGCGGGCACTGGTGCTCGGTGGCGGGCTGCTCGGCCTGGAGGCGGCCCGGGGACTCGCCGCCCGGGGACTCGACGTCGCGGTGGTGCACCGGGTGCCGTACCTGATGGAGCGGCAGCTCGACGCCGTGGCCGCCACGATGCTGGCCGGTACGCTCGCCGGCCTGGGGGTGACCACCCATCTGGCCGTCACCCCGACGGCGCTCGCGGCGGACGCCACCGGGGTACGCATGGAGCTGTCCGACGGCCGGTCCCTCGACGCCGACCTGCTGGTGCTGGCGTGCGGGGTACGCCCGGAGACCGCCCTGGCCGAGGCGGCCGGATTGGCGGTGGACCGGGGCGTGCTGGTCGACGACCGGCTGCGGACCGACGACGAGCGGATCTCGGCGATCGGTGACTGCGCCCAGCACGGCGCCGCACCAACGGGGCTGGTGGCACCGGCCTGGGCGCAGGCCCGGGTGGTCGCCCACCTGCTGACCGGGGAGGATTCGTCGGCCCGGTACCGGCCCCGGCCGGTGGTGACCCGGCTCAAGGCGGCCGGCATCGACCTGGCCTCGATGGGTGACCCGACCGGTGGCCCCGGCGAGGAGCTGACCTTCGCCGACCCGGCCCGGGGCACGTACGCGCGGTTGCGGATCCACGACGAGCGACTGGCCGGGGCGATCCTGCTCGGCGACAACCCGTCGGTGGGCACCGTGGTCCAGCTCTTCGACCGGGGTCAACCGGTCCCCGCCGACCGGCGGGCGCTGCTGCTGGGCCGGTCGCTCGGTGGTGCCGTCGCCGCCCCGGCCGCCTCCCCGGCGCTGATGCCGGACGCGGCCACGGTGTGCCAGTGCAACACGGTCAGCAAGGGCGCCCTGGTGGCCTGCTGGCGCGGCGGAGCCCGCACCGTCGACGAGGTCGTCGCCGGGACCAGGGCCGGGACCGGCTGCGGCGGATGCCGCGACGCGGTCGCCGGCATCGTCGACTGGTTGTCCAGATCGGATCCGGTGGAGGTGGGACGATGACCGGCGGCAGCGTGGTCGTGATCGGCAACGGCATGGTCGGGCAACGGTTCGTCGACGCGGTGCGGTCGCGCGATCCGCAGGGACGGTGGCGGGTCACCGTCCTCGCCGAGGAGACCCGACCCGCGTACGACCGGGTGCGGCTCTCCGCGTACTTCGACGGGGCCGACGCGGACGAGTTGAACCTGCACACCCCGCACGACGGCGTCGAGTTGCGCCTCGGCGAGCCGGCCGTCGGTGTGGACCGGGCCCGCCGGGTGGTGACCACGGCGAGCGGCGAGCACCCGTACGACGTGCTGGTCCTGGCCACCGGTTCGTCGGCGTTCGTGCCGCCGGTGGCGGGTACGGATCTGCCGGGGGTGTTCGTCTATCGGACGCTGGACGATCTCGCGGCGATCCGCGAGCACGCCCGGGGCCGACGTTCCGGCGCGGTGATCGGCGGCGGTCTGCTCGGCCTGGAGGCGGCGAACGCGCTGCGCCTGCTCGGGCTGGCCACCCGCGTGGTGGAGTTCGCACCCCGGTTGATGCCGGTGCAGGTCGACACGGCCGGTGGCGCGATGCTGCGCCGCTACGTCGAGGAGCTGGGCGTGGCCTGTCACCTGGGGGTGGCGACCACCGCGTTGCGGCCGGGCCCGGACGGCACGGTCGGCGCCCTGGAGTTGGCCGACGGCACGCTGCTCGACACCGACCTGGTGGTGGTGGCCGCCGGCATCCGGCCTCGTGACGAGCTGGCCCGTGCGGTCGGGTTGGAGGTCGGCCCGCGCGGCGGCGTACTGGTCGACGACGCCTGCCGCACCTCCGACGAGCGGATCTACGCGGTCGGCGAGTGCGCGGCGGTGCAGGGCACCTGCTACGGGCTGGTCGCCCCCGGGTACGCGATGGCCGAGGTGGTGGCCGATCGGCTGGTCGGCGGGGAGGCCACCTTCCCGGGTGCGGACACCGCCACCAAGCTCAAGCTGCTCGGTGTCGACGTGGCCTCCTTCGGTGACGCGCACGGCACCACGCCCGGGTGCCTGGACGTGACCTGGACCGATCCGGCCACCCGGGTCTACGCCAAGCTGGTCCTCTCCGACGACGCGACGACGCTGCTCGGCGGGGTGCTGGTGGGCGACGCGTCGGCGTACCCGACGTTGCGGGCCAGCGTCGGCGGGCCGTTGCCGGCCGCACCGCTGGCGTTGCTCGCCCCCGAGCAGGCGGCGGGTGCGGCGGCGAGCGCGCTGCCCGCGTCCGCCCAGGTCTGCTCCTGCAACGCGGTCACCCGGGGCGACGTGGACGCGGCGATCGCGGCCGGCTGCGCGGACGTGCCGGCGGTGAAGGCGTGCACCCGGGCCGGCACCAGTTGCGGCTCGTGCGTCCCGATGCTCAAGCAGTTGCTCGACGCGGCCGGTGTGGTCCAGTCCCGGGCGCTGTGCGAGCACTTCGACGTCAGCCGCCAGGAGCTGTTCGACATCGTCCGGGTACGCGGCATCCGGACGTTCTCCCGGCTGATCGCCGAGCACGGTCGGGGGCGGGGCTGCGACATCTGCAAGCCGGTCGTCGCCTCGATCCTCGCCTCGCTCGGCGGCGGGCACATCCTCGACGGCGAGCAGGCGTCCTTGCAGGACACCAACGACCACTTCCTGGCGAACCTGCAACGCGACGGCAGCTACTCGGTGGTGCCGCGGATCCCGGGCGGGGAGATCACCCCGGAAAAGCTGATCGTCATCGGTGAGGTGGCCCGCGACTTCCGGCTCTACACCAAGATCACCGGCGGGCAGCGGATCGACCTGTTCGGCGCGCGGGTCGACCAGTTGCCGCAGATCTGGCGTCGACTGGTCGACGCCGGTTTCGAGTCCGGGCACGCGTACGGCAAGGCGCTGCGGACGGTGAAGTCCTGCGTGGGCTCCACCTGGTGCCGGTACGGGGTGCAGGACGCGGTCGGGCTGGCCGTCACGCTGGAGCTGCGCTACCGGGGACTACGCGCGCCACACAAGCTCAAGTCGGCGGTCTCCGGCTGCGCCCGGGAGTGCGCCGAGGCACGCAGTAAGGACTTCGGCATCATCGCCACCGAGACCGGCTGGAACCTCTACGTCGGCGGCAACGGAGGCTTCCGGCCCCGGCACGCCGACCTGTTCGCCACCGACCTGTCCACCGAGGCGCTGATCAGGACGATCGACCGGTTCCTGATGTACTACGTCCGCACCGCCGACCGGCTGCAACGCACCGCCGCCTGGATCGAGGCGATGGAGGGCGGCCTCGACCACCTCCGGTCGGTGATCGTGGACGACTCGCTCGGCCTCTGCGCGGACCTGGACGCCGCGATGGCCCGGCACGTCACGTCCTACTCGGACGAGTGGCGGGACGTGCTCGACGACCCCGACCGGCTGCGCCGGTTCACCTCCTTCGTCAACGCGCCGGACGTACCCGACCCGTCGATCACCTTCGCCACCGAACGCGGACAACCCGTCCCGGTCGGCGGTCGGTCACCCGCATCCGACGTCCGCCAGCCGGTCACCCTCGGACTGCCGGAGGTACGGCGATGAGCATCGCGACGACGACGCTGCGCTGGCACGCGGTCTGCCCGCTGGACCGGCTGGACCCGGACCGGGGCGTCGCCGCCCTCGTCGACGGGGTGCAGGTGGCGCTCTTCCGCACCGAGGACGGGCTGTACGCGATCGACAACCGCGACCCGGTCGCCGAGGCGTACGTGCTGTCCCGGGGCATCGTGGGCAGCCGGCAGGGCGTGCCCACGGTCGCCTCGCCGCTGCACAAGCAGGTGTACGACCTGCGTACGGGGGTTTGTCTCGACCTGCCCGGCGTCGCCGTGGCCCGGCACGAGATCCGTTGCCGGGACGGCATGGTCGAGGTGCGGCTGCGACAGGAGGGGTGAATGGGCGAGGAACTGGCCGGCTTCACCATCGGGGTGACCGCCGACCGACGGCGGGACGAACTCGCCGCGCTGCTACAACGGCGCGGTGCCCGGGTGGTGCTCGCTCCCGCCCTGCGGATAGTGCCGCTCGCCGACGACACCGAGTTGCGCGAGGCGACCCGGACCTGCCTGGACCGTCCACCGGACGTGTTGATGGCGAACACCGGGATCGGTATGCGCGGGTGGCTGGAGGCCGCCGAGGGCTGGGGCCTGGCCGAACCGCTGCGCTCGGTGCTCGGCGGCGCGTACGTGGTGGCCCGGGGCCCCAAGGCCCGGGGCGCGATCCGGGCCGCCGGGCTGCACGACCAGTGGTCCCCGGAGTCGGAGAGCTGCGACGAGGTGGTCGACCACCTGCGTCGGCGGGGCGTGGCCGGGCAGGTGATCGCCATGCAGTTGCACGGCGAGCGGCAACCGGAGTGCACCCGCGCGCTGGAGGACGCCGGAGCCACGGTCATCGAGATCCCGGTCTACCGGTGGGCCCCGCCCACCGACCCGGCCCCGCTGCACCGGCTGGTCGACCTGGTGGCCGGCCGGTTGGTGGACGCGGTCACGTTCACCTCGGCGCCGGCCGCGGAGGCGTTGCTGCGGGCCGCCGGTGACCGCACGGAGACGGTGCTGGAGGCCCTGCGCGGTGACGTGCTGGCCAGTTGTGTCGGCCCGGTCACCGCCGAGCCGCTGGTGCGCCGGGGCGTGCCGGTGAGCGCGCCGAGCCGGGCCAGGTTGGGGGCGCTGGTCCGCACCATCGTCGACGAACTGCCCCGCCGGACGGTCACCATCAAGGCCGCCGGACACCTGCTCACCCTGCGGGGACACGCGGCGGTGATGGACGGCGAGTTGAGACCGCTCGCCCCGGCGCCGATGGCGGTGCTGCGGGCGCTGGCCCAGACGCCGGGCCGGGTGCTGTCGCGTACCGCCCTGCTGCGGACGTTGCCGCGCGGTGCCGACGAGCACGCGGTGGAGATGGCGGTGGCCCGACTGCGCGCCGGCCTCAAGGCCCCCCGGGTGGTGCAGACGGTCGTCAAACGCGGTTACCGGCTGCGGGTCGACTGACCGCACCGACCGCACCGACCGCACGAAGGAGCCCGCCGGTGGAGATCCACCGACGGGCTCCCGCCGACACTCAGCCGACCGGGGTCGGGAAGCCCCGGTCGTGCTCGGCCTGCAACCGCGCCATGGCGTGCTCGACGACGGTCATCAGCACCCGCTTGACCGAGTCGCGCTGCCGGGCGTCGGTCAACACCAGCGGTACGTCCGGCGAGATGGCCAGCGCCTCGCGGACCTCCTCCAGTTCGTACTGCTGCGCGCCGTCGAACCGGTTGAGCGCCACCACGTACGGCAGCCGGCGGCTCTCGAAGTAGTCGAGCGGAGCGAACGCGTCGGTGATCCGGCGGGTGTCCACCAGCACCGTGGCACCCACCGCGCCCCGAATGATCTCGTCCCACATGAACCAGAACCGGGTCTGCCCGGGTGTGCCGAAGAGGTACAGGATCAGGTCCTGCGCCATGGTGATACGGCCGAAGTCCATGGCGACCGTGGTGGTCTCCTTGCCCGGCACCTTGGACGGGTCGTCGATCCCGACGCCCGCCGCGGTCATCACCGCCTCGGTGGTCAGCGGTGTGATCTCCGAGATCGCGCCGACCAACGTGGTCTTGCCGACACCGAAGCCACCCGCGACGACGATCTTCGCGGAGATGATTCCCCGGCTCTGGCGGGCCCCGGCGGGGTCATAGCTCGCGAAGTCCACTCAGCACCCTTCCCAGCATTTCCATCCGCTCCTCGAATCCTGTGGCGGGAGCGGCCGTCTGAAGCGTCAACAGGCCCTCGGCCACCATGTCGGCGACCAACACCCGGGCGACACCCAGCGGTAGCCGGGTGTACGCGGCGATTTCCGCCAGCGATTCGGGCCGGCTCTCGCAGACCATGGCGATGCGATGCTTGTCATGCCCGGCAAACCGCGACTCGGCGATCTGGGTGGGGCTGGCTACCAGCACCGCTTCCAAGGCGATGTCCTGCCGCGGCTCGGTCCGTCCCCGGGTGACCGCGTACGGCCGCACCAGTGCGCCACGCGGGTCACGTCGGTGTTGCTCCATCCGCGATCACCTCCTCTCCCCTCCGCCGGCATGTCGCCACCGGATCTCCTCCGTACCGACGCGGGATTGCGCCGGTGCTGTCCCTGTTATGACCGCACCGCGTCCCGGGGCAGCGGCACCAGCGCTGCTCCGACCCGCTCGACCAGCAGTGCCATCTCGTAACCCACCTGCCCGACGTCGCAGCTACGCGCCGCGAGCACGGCCATCGACGACCCGTCGCTGATCGACATCAGGAACAGGTAGCCGCTGTCCATCTCGATGACCGTCTGCAGCACCCCGCCGGCACTGAACATCCGCGCGGCACCCTCGGTCAGGCTCACCACGCCGGAGGTGATCGCGGCTAGCTGGTCCGCCCGGTCCCCCGGCAGGTCGCGGGAGGAAGCGAGTAGCAGTCCGTCGGCGGACACCGCCACCACGTGGGCGATTCCCGCCACGCTGTCGGCGAAGTTGGTGAGCAGCCAACCCATGTCCTGCATGGCCGCTGGCCTGTTCATCGGCTCGTCTCCTTGGTCGAGGTGCTGTCCTGACTCGCTCCGGCCGTCCGTCCGCGCTGCACGCCACGGTGGTAGGCCGAGAGCAGACCGCGTACTTCGTCCGGCGTACGGCGGCTGCGCTCACGTCCGCCCCGGGGCTCGATCCCACCGGGGACGAGCTGTTGCTGCGGCACCCGCTTGGGCAGTCCGGACCGGGTGGTGCCGGCCGGGGTCGGCTCGGCCGCCTTGCTGGCCCGCGTCCAGCCCTCGTCGGCGGCGGTCCGCCAGGCGTCGGACTCCGGTGCCGGGGACGCCGCGGGGGACGCCGCCGGGGGCGGGGTGGCCGGCGCGGCGCGCGGCGGCATCGGCGGTGGCGGCGCGGCGGCCGGAGTCACCGTGGGCAGCGGCGTGGTCGCGGCGGTCGTCGCGGTCGACGCAGCCGGTGACGACTGGTACGGGGGTGGTGGCGCGGGCTGCGCGGCGGCTGCCGCACCGGGTGTACGAGTGGGCAACGGGCTCCGTCCCCGAGTCGGCTCGACGGCCGGCGTGGGTGGGCCGGCAGCCGGTTGCGGCGGCTCGTCGAACTGCGGTCGGCTGAAGATGGCGGTGGCGTCGTTGCCGTGCGAACGGAACCAGACCGCCTCCATCTCGCGGAAGATCGGCGCCTCGGCCTGGGTTTCCGGCGGGGCGGTGATCGGCGCGGTGGCCTGTGGCGCGGTGGCGGCCAGGCTTGCGCCCAGGCCACGGAAGGGGGTGTCGGACTGCGGGGCGGCACCCACACCGAACGCGGTGGGTGCGCTCATCGGCGCCCCGGCGACCGGACCGGCCGGCAGCACCGGATCGGGTCGGGCGGCGGGCGGCGCGCTGCGCTGCGGCAGCGGGTCGAGCGACGGCTGGGCGACCGTCGGCGTACCGGCGTTGAAGCCACCGGCGAAGGCGGGCGGCGCGGTACGGGCCGGCGGAGCCGGCGGCTCCGGTGTCGGGGCCGGGTTCGCGGCCGGCCACGGCGCCGTCGTCGAAGGGGTGCTGTCACGCCACCGCTCGGTCGTCAACGTGGCGAGATTGCTGCGACCGGCGCCGGTGAGCGGCTCGGTAGGGGCCGCCGGTGGCGGCGGCGGGGTCTGCTCGACGGCGAGCGGCTGACGCGGCCGGTTGATCTGGTCGCGGCCCCGCAGGCTCGGCAGGATCACCGTCGAGGCCGGCAGGGTGATCTGCGCCACGGTGCCGCCCTCGACGTTGCGGCGCAGCTCCACCCGGATGTTGTAGCGGGCCGCGAGCCGGCTGACCACCGCGAGACCCATCAGCCGGAAGGCGGCCACGTCGACGGTGGACGGCGCGGCGAGCCGCCGGTTGAGCGAGTCGAGCTGCTCGTCGCTGAGGCCCAGGCCCCGGTCCTCGATCTGGATGAGCACGTAGTCGCGGATGCGGCGTCCGTCGGCGACCACGGTGGTGTTCGGCGGCGAGAAGCGGGTGGCGTTGTCGAGCAACTCGGCTACCAGCCGCACCACGTCGTTGACCGCGTGCGCGGCCACCGAGACGTCGGTGTCGACCGTGCCGAACTCGATCCGGTTGTAGAGCTCCACCTCGGACTGCGCGGCGCGCAGCACGTCCACCAGCAACGCGTCGTCGCGACGCGGCACGGCCGAGTCCGCGCCGGCCAGCACGAGCAGGTTCTCGTCGTTGCGGCGCATCCGGGTGGCGAGGTGGTCGAGCTCGAAGAGCTGGGCGAGCCGCTTCGGGTCCTCCTCGCCACGCTCGATCGCGTCGAGTTCGCCGATCATTCGGTCGACCAGGGTCTGACTGCGCCGGGCCAGGTTGAGGAACATCGCCGAGACGCTGGTCCGCAGGGCCGCCTGTTCGGCCGCGACCCGGACCGCCTCCCGGTGTACGACGTTGAAGGCCAGGGCGACCTGCCCCACCTCGTCGCGGTTGTTGAGCTGGATCGGGTCCCGTACCTCGCGGACGATCTCGTCGACGCTGCCGTCGCTGACGTTGCCCATGCCCTGGAGGCGGCGCACCGCCTCGGGCAGGTCGTGGTTGGCCACCGAGAGCGCGCCCTCACGCAGCCGCCGCAGCGAGTGGTTCAGCGAACGGGCCAGCACCACGGCCAGCGTCACCGCGATGATCAGGGTGAGCAGGACCAGCGTCGACTCGACGATGGCCTGCCGGATGACGTTCGTACGAGCCTGCTCGGCCTGGGCGAGCAACTGGTCCTGGAGCTCGATCTCGGCCCAGCGCATCAGCTCGTTGACCGCGCCGATCGCCGCGGTGGCGTCCTGGGCGCTGATCGGCGAGCGGTTGCCCACCGAGCGGCTGATGTCGGTGGCGATCCGGTCGGCCAGCACCACCGCGTCACCGGAGACGGTGGTCTCCACCAGAGCCCGCTGAGTGGGGTCGGCGGCCAGCGAGAAGGCCAGCAGCGCCTCCTGCTGCCCGGTCAGGGTGGCCACGAACGCGGAGAACTGCTCGTTGTCGAGCCGGCCCCGGCTCAACGCGGTGAACGCGATCGACTGCTCCTCGGCGACGGCGGCCTTCGCCCGGGCGAAGGCGGCCACCGCGCGGCGGCTGTCGGCCAACTGCTCCTCGCCCGGCAACTGGGCCAGGCCGTCGCCGTAGGCGACCAGGTCGGCCAGGACCACGCCGTACCGCAGGGCCGCCTCGGCGACCTCCATCTGGGAGCGGTCGAGCACCTCCTGCCGGGTGCCGTCCAGGGTGTCCAGGTGCGTGTCGATGGTCCGCAGGCGGTCGCCGACCGCGCTGGGCACCTCACCGATCTTGGACCGCTCCGCGCGGTACGCGTCGATCCGTTGCTGGGTCTGGCGGACCCGCAGGTTGTACGCGTCGGCCTGCGGCTGCGGCTGGGCCAGATAGGCCGCCGCCGCCATCCGTTCCGCGTGCAGGTCGTTGGTGAGCGCGGAGATGTTGATGGACAGTGCGGTCAGCGACCGCGCCTGGGTGGCGTCGTAGGCGCCCTCGCCGACGGAGACGAGACGGACGGTGGCCAGCGCGATGACCGCGGCGACCGGCACGACCAGGATCAGCGCCAGCTTGGACCGGATCCGCGCGTCACGCAGCCGGAACAGGCGGCGAGGCGCCTTCGGCGCGGCGTCACCGCTGGCGGGCAGGGTCGTCGGTCCGGTGCTCACGACATCGCCTCCGTCGTTTTCTCCACGCCTGGCCCGTCGATCCGTGCATGGAGCGACGGCCAGCGCCACGCGCGGCACGGCCGCGATTTCATCAGACGAGATCGTGTTTGGGAAGCCGCAGGCGGGCAGGAATCGGTCGGACGTCGCGCATCCCGTGATCCGGTCAACTAATACCTACATTTCCACAGCGCCCTGAACAGGGCATGTAACTCCAGAGTGGCGAAGCATGTCGCCACAGTGAGCAACGGAAAACATCTGGTTACCCCAACATGTGGGATCGGCGTCCCGAAACGCCTCCAGTGGTCCCGCTTGACCGCAGCGCCCGGCATTGGCAAGGTTTTGCAGGCTTCGCGCACACGGTACGGCAGACCCTTCCCGATTATCCACTGAGGACGGTTGCCGCCACCAGTGACCGGGCCCCGCCCGCGCCACACCAGGAGGACTGAGTTGACCCCCTTCCGCTCCGCGACCGCCACGGCGCTCGCATCCACCCTGCTGGCTTCTCTGCTCGCCGGCTGCCAGTTCGGCGGGGAGGCGAAGGACACGAGCCCGATCGTCATCGCCGCCGACCTGGAGCTCTCCGGAGCGGCGGCCGGAGTCGGCAAGGCGTACCGGCAGGCGCTGGAACTCAAGGTCGAGCAGTTGAACGCGTCGGGTGCGTTGAACGGCCGTTCGATTGATCTGCGGGTGAAGGACAATCGTTCCGACGCCAGCGAGTCGCTGCGAAACATCGCGGACTTCAGCAACGATTCGGCGGTCAGCGCCATCATCATGGGCGGCTGCAACGAATGTGCGGTCGGCGCGGTGCGCACCATCAACGAAAAGCAGATCCCGACCATCGCGCTCGCCGCCGCCGGTGCCATCACCAGTCCGGTCGCAGAACGACGGTACGTGTTCAAATTGGCACCGAACGCAGCGGACAGCGCCGACGCGCTCACCGTCGAACTGCGTCGGCGCAACATCGACACGGTCGGCATTCTGCACACCGAGGACACGTACGGCCGGGAGGGCGTCACCGCGCTTCAGCGCGAGTTCGACAACGCCGGTATCCGGGTGGTGGCCCAGGCCTCGGTCCGGGGCACGGACACCGAGGTGGACGGGCAGGCCGCCACGCTGGCCGCGGCCGACCCGGACGGGGTCATCATCTGGACCTCGCCGGATCAGGCGATGCTCGCCGCCGCAGCGGTGAAGCGGGCCGACTTCACCGGGGCGCTGTACCTCGACGCCGCCGCTGCCGGCGACCTCTTCCTCGGGTCGGCCTCCCGGGCGGCGGAGCGGGCGACCCTGGTGTTCACCCAGACCATGGTGATCGACGACGTCATCGCCACCACCCCGGCCAAGGCGGCCCGCCGCCAGTGGTTCCAGGACTACACCGCCCGCTTCGGCGGCTACCACGGTTCGTCGTCCTTCGCGGCGGACGCCGTCCAGCTCATCGCCGACGCCGAACTGCGCTCCGGCGGACCGGTCGGACAGGTCAACCGCGACGGCCTCCGCGACGTGCTGGAGACGTCCCAGTTGGACGGCCTGTCCGGACCGATCCGGATGACGCCGGACAACCACTCCGGGCTGATGCCGCAGGCGCTCACCACGCTGGTCGCCCGGAACGGTCGGTGGCGCCTGGCGGGCTGAGCGAGCTCAGCGGCTGGAGGTGGTCTCGCGCACCCACGGCAGGCTGCGACGCTCGACGAACGCCAACACGGTGTACAGCAGGATGCTGACCAGGGCGACGAGCATGATCGCCGCCCACGCCGTGGCGGTGTCGCCGATGCCCGCGTACTGCACGATGACGAAGCCGAGACCAGCCTCACCGGCCTGGAACTCGCCGATCACCGCGCCGATCGCGGCCAACGGCATGGCGACCTTGAGCCCGATGAAGATCTGCGGCAGCGCGGCCGGGAAGCGGACCTTGCGGAACGCCTGCCAGCGGGAGGCGTTCCAGGACCGGACCAGCTCGGCCAACTCGGCCGAGGTGGTGGTCAGGCCGGTCGCGGTGGAGAGCACGATCGGAAAGAAGCAGAGCAGGAAAACCATCGTCAGAATGGGTTTCTGACCCCAGCCGAGCGCCACCACCAGCAGCGGTCCCAGGGTGATCTTCGGGACCGCGTTGACGGCGACCAGCAGCGGGGTGAACATCCGCTCGACCGTCCGCGAGGCGGCCAACGACAGGCCGATCAGCACGCCGGCCACCGCCGAGAGCAGGAAGCCGAGCAGGATCTCGCCGGTGGTGGTGATGGTGTGTTCGAGCAGTCGGTCCTGACCCAGCCGGAAGGCGTTCAGCACGTCACCGGGCGGCGGCAGGGCGGCCGGGTGGACCAGCTCCAGCCGGGCGACCAGCCACCACACACTGAACGCGACCAGCAGGCCGGCGGCCGGCAGCAGCGCGGCCGTCGCGCCGTCCCGCAGGTCTCCCGGCCGCCACCGCCGGCCACGTGGTGCGGCCGGGGCCGGCTCCGGGGCGGGTGCCGCCTCCGGCTGCCGTGAGCGGACGTCGGTCATCGGATCCTCCTGCGGTTCGGGTGGTCAGACGCGGGATCGGGGTACGCCGTACCGGCTGACCGGCACGGCGTACCCCGTGGTGGAACTGGTGTGGACTGGTCGACCTCAGGCCTTGGGGGCCAGGTTGAAGTCGACGATCTGGTCCGGGCTGAGGTCGGACTTCAGGGCACCGGCGCCCCGCAGGATCGCGATGCTCTTGGCCACCCGGCCACTGTCCAGCGCACCCAGGGCGGTGCCGGAGTTGCTGGAGCGCACGTACCCGGCCATCAGTTCCAACTCGGCGGCGGCTGCGGCGGGCACCACGGCCTCGACGTTCTTGGCCAGGATCTCGGCGGCCTCCTGCGGGTGCTCCAGGGCGTACTCCAGGCCCTTGAGCAGTGCCTCGGTGAACCGCTTGACCATGTCCGGCTTGTCGGTGGCGATCTGCTTCGAGGTGATCAGCACCATGCCGTAGAGGTCCTGCATGACGTTGCTGTACGGCAGCAGGACGGCCTTCTTCTTGGTCACCGCCTCGATGGTGGGCTGGCCGACGACGAACTGGCCGATGCCGTCCACCGAGCCGGCGGCCAGCGTGCCCATCAGGCTCTGCGGGTCACTGTTGACCCAGGTCACCTTCTCGTAGTCGATGCCGGCCAGCCGCGCGTACGTCGGGAAGAGGTTCCGGACGACGGAGCCGGGGGCGTCGGCGAGCTTCTTGCCCTCCAGGTCCTTCGGCGTGCTGATGCCGGTGCCCTCGACGGTCGCGATGGCGGCCATCGTGCGCTGCTGGATCGCCGCCACCGCGACGAAGTCCTTGGCCTCGCCGTTGCCGAGCTGGAGCAGGCCACCGGTCAGGTCGATCGGGCCGAACTGCGCCTGACCACCGACGATCGTCTGGATCACACCGTTGGTGCCCTGGCCGGGCTTGATCTCGACGTCGAAACCGGCGTCCTTGAAGAAGCCCTTCTCCTTCGCCACCCAGGCGTAGGAGTCACGCCCGAAGTTGCCGAACGAGGTGAGGTAGGTCACCTGCTCCAGCGAGGAACCGACGTTCTCGTCGGCACCGTCCGAGCCGCTGCTGCACGCGGAGGCAAGAGCGAGCGCGGTGGCCATGGTGGCCGCGGCGACCGTACGGGTCAGCCTTCTCATCAGTACACCTTGTCCTTTCCCACCGGGGCGTCGCGGGCCTCCGGGAGGGGATGTTGGGGCGGTACCGGCAGCCTGGACGGAAGCCGACACCGCGTATCGAGGGGACTCTTCGCGGGCACAGCGTACGAGAACCCCACCTTTGCGACGCCAGGCATACCGGGTTGCGGAACGGAAACAACTCACCTCCACCCCGGACGGTGAGATAACGGTGGAGACCGCTAACCTTTGCACCGAATCCTGACCACCCACTCAGGGAGGCCGCCGGAGATGATCCGCCTGACCGAGGTGTCACGCACCTTCGACGGCCGTAGCGGCCGCGTAGAGGCGTTGCGCGGCATCAACCTCGACGTGGCCGACGGCGAGTTCGTCGCCGTACTCGGCCGCTCCGGTTGCGGCAAGTCGACCCTGCTCCGGCTGATCGCCGGACTGATCCCGGTCACCTCCGGCCAGGTCACCGTGGGTGGCGAGACGGTCACCCGGCCACGCCGGGACATCGCCATGCTGTTCCAGCGGCCGGCCCTGCTGCCGTGGCGCACGGTGCTGGACAACGTCCTGCTGCCGGTGGAGATCTTCGGCTGGAAGCGCGCTGACTACCGGGAGCGCGCCCGGCAACTACTCGACGTGGCCGGCCTGGCCGGTTTCGAGAAGCGGCTGCCGCACGAGTTGTCCGGCGGCATGCAGCAGCGGGTGTCGCTGTGCCGGTCCCTGATCGGTGACCCCCGCGTGATGCTGATGGACGAGCCCTTCTCGGCCCTGGACGCGCTCACCCGGGAGGAACTGTCCGGGGAGTTGCAGCGGGTGCACATGCGCAACCGCGCCACGGTCGTCTTCGTCACCCACTCCATCGACGAGGCGGTGCTGCTGGCGGACCGGGTGGTCGTGCTCAGCCCGCGCCCCGGCCGGGTCCGCAAGATCGTCGACGTGACCATCCCCCGCCCCCGCACCCTCGGCCGAAACGCGCACCTGGCGGAGGTCGCCCAGGTCAGCGCCGACCTGCACGAGCTACTCATGGAGCGGGACCACCCGGCGGCCGCCGGTACGCCGAGGTAGCCGTGCGGGTCACCGTCTTCACCGAGCCGCACCGGGGCGCCAGCTACGACGACCAGCTCCGCTTCGCCCGACTCGCCGAGGACGGCGGCTTCGAGGGCTTCCTCCGCGCCGACCACTACCAGTCGATGAGCGACGGTCCGGCACTGCCCGGCCCGACCGACGCCTGGCTGACGCTCGCCGCGCTCGCCCGGGAGACCCGCCGGATCCGACTCGGCACGCTGGTCACCTCCGCGACCTTCCGGCTGCCCGGCCCGCTCGCGGTGATGGTGGCCCAGGTCGACCAGATGAGCGGCGGCCGGGTCGAGCTGGGCATCGGCGCCGGCTGGTACGCCCGCGAGCACACCTCGTACGGCATCCCGTTCCCCAGCACCAGCGAGCGCTTCGACCGGCTCACCGAGCAGCTCGACGTACTCACCGGACTGTGGCGCACCCCGTCGGGCAGCACGTACCACTACACCGGTGACCACTACCGGCTGGTGGACGCCCCGGCGTTGCCGAAGCCGGTGCAGACCCCGGGACCGCCGATCATCATCGGTGGACGCGGTCCCAAGCGCACCCCGGACCTGGCGGCCCGCTTCGCCGACGAGTTCAACGTGCCCTTCACCGATGTCGCCCGGACCGCCGAGGCCTACGAGCGGGTACGCGAGGCGTGCGACCGGGTCGACCGCGCCGACACCGGACGGGCACCGCTGGTGCTCTCCGCCGGCATCGCGGTGGCGATCGGGCGCACCGACGCCCAGGCCCGCCGACGGGCGGCACCGCTGCACGAGACCAGCGCCCTGCCGCCCGAGGAGGCGGTGGTCGGCTCGCCGGAACGACTGGTCGACCGGATCGGCGAGTTCGCGGCGGTCGGCACCACCCGCGTACACCTGCGGCTGGTCGACCTCGACGACCTGGACCATCTGGAGCTGATCGCAGCCGAGGTGCTGCCCCGACTGTCGGAGACCCGATGAGGCGGTGCACCCGCCGATCAGCGTCGGCGACACGACATACCCGGCTCACCAGTTCGAGTTCAAGTAGACCCGCCGGGCGCAGGTAGCAGCCGTCCCACGGCGCGCCGGTGGCGATCGGTCGCCACGGACCGTAACGTGCCGACCATGGCCCATCGGACCTTGAGCCGGCTACTGCTCACGGCGTTCGGCGTCAGCCTGCTGGCCGCCGCCGGTCAGTTGGGAGTCGCCTTCGGCTTCGGCATCCTCCGACTCACCGGCACCTTCACCGGCGCCACCGTCAACCAGTGGCCGGCCCAACTCGTCTGGGCCGGCTGGTTCGCGGCGAACGCCGCCGTCGTCGGAGCGGTACTCACCGAACGTCTCGCCGAGCGCCACGGTGGGCTCACCGGTTCGCATCGCCAACTGGCCGTGGCGTGCAGCGCCGCGCTGGGCGCCGTCGTGGTGGCACCGCTGTGCATGCGACCGGCCCGCGCTGTCGAACTCGTCTCGGTCGACCCGGTCTGGGCCGTCGCCATCTGCGCCGTCCTCGGTGCAGTGGTGGGCGCGGGCGCCGCGCTGGCCGCCCTGCTCCGGCGGGCCTTCGCCTGGAACATGGCCGGCATCGCCGGCACGGTCTGGCTGCTCGCGCTGCTGTCCGTCGCGCCGTCGCTCGCGGCGACCGGTCCACTGACCCCGGTACGCCTCGGCGTGCTGGAACCGAGCTGGCTCTCCGCCGACGCGGCGCAGCGCCTGGCCCTGCTTCTCCTGCCGCTGCTCAGCCTGCTGGCCGGTGCCGCGACCGGTGCCCTGGCCCGGTGGCGCGGCCAGCCGCCGCTGATCAGCGGGCCGAGCGGGGTCGCCGGGCCGATCCTGGTGGCGTTCGCCTACCTGGCCGCCGGGCCCGGTGACGCGAGCGACCGATACCAACTCGCGCCCTACTACGGCGCCCTGATCGCGGTCGCGGTCGGTGCCCTCGGGTCGGCCGCCGCCGCGTTGCTCCCCGTCGCCGCCCTCGACCGCAACACCGCCGGGACCGCCATCGAACCGACCGCGATCCTGCAGCCCCTGCCGGCCTCCCCCACCCTGCCGACGTCGGCCGATCGTCCGGGCGGCACAGGTGCCGGCACGTCGGCAGCCGCCGGTGCCGTCGTGGTGGCCGACCCGCCCGGCGGTACGCACGCCGGCCCCGACCTGCCGGGCACCGGCGACACGTCGCCACCCCACTGGCACTGGCCCGGCGAGCCGGCTCCCCCGGTGCCCGCCGCGCCGGACAGGCTGCCGATCGCCCCGGCATCCGAGACCGCACCGGGGCCCGGACTTCCCCTCGCCACCGGCCCGACCATCGACGGTGACGTCGCACCGGCCGTCGACGGCACCGCTTCCCTCGCGGCATCCGAGGACTCGCCCACCGGCGCCCCGTCGACCACGCGCATGAGCCGACCGGACGAGTCGGACGCCGACGCCGGTCCCACCGCAGCCGGTCCCACCTCCGTCGACACCGCCTCCGGCACCTTCCCCGCCGCTGACCCCGGCTCCGCCACCAGCGCCGCAAACACCCCCGACCACGACGCGGCCACGACCTCTGATCTCGACACGGCCACCGCCGTCGTGCCCACCGCCGTCGGGCCAGCCGGTACCGACCCAACCGCCGTCGGACCCACCGCCGCCGTCGGACCCACCGCCGCCGAACCAACCGGTCGCGGGTCCACCGTCGGCGGCCCCGACACTGTCCGCCCCGACACTGTCAGTCCCGCCGTCGTCGGGACGCCGGCCCTCGCGGTGCAGGCGACGGATCCGGCGGCGAGCGGTGCGGCCGGGCCCGACCCGGTAGACGACGGCGGTGACCTCACCCCGGCGACGGGCACGGCGGACCGGGCACCCCGGCGTACCCGCACGACGCGCCCCCTGGTCGAGGCACCGAACCGGGCCGTGCCCGCGACCCGGGACGGCGACCAGACCCGATCGCCGAGCCCGTTCGACACCGCGAGACCGACCGAGCACACGGACCGGACCTCGGTACCCAGCCAGGCCGGTGGTATGGATGCCGCCGACGCCACGCCCGTACCCCCGGGAACCGATCCCGGTCCGACTGTCCACGACGCCGCGCCGGGCAGCGGCGGTCTACCGGGCAGCGCCGTGGCACCGGCCACTCGTCCGGTCGAAGGGCAGGAGACCGCGCCCTGGCCCCGGCACCGGCTCCCGATGCCCGACCTGAACACCACGGAGACCTGGAACGCCTTCGCGCCGGCCCGCCGCCCCGACCCGGCGGACGAGGCCGCGTCACCGACCGGGCCGGGCGCCGACGGACCGTCGGATGCGGACGGCGCCACCGACCGGGTCGAGTCGAGCGCCGGCCCCGACCCGGCGACCGCCGCCCGGGACGTCTCGGCGGCCTTCGCCAGCTCGGCACCGGCTGTCTCCACCGACCCGGCGGCGGCCGCCCGCGACCTGACGGCCGCGTTCACCAAACCGCCGACCCCGCGCGCCGAGCCGGCCCCGCAGAAGCACGACCGTGAGAAGGGCCGGCGGGGCCTGTTCCGGCGCAGCCGGCCCCGCCCCGCGGAGACCGACCCCGCGGAGCAGGAGGAACCGCTGGCCGAGCAGGACGAGGAGTACGTGGACTGGGTGGCCGGACTCGGCCGCCCGTCGTCCGACGACGAGCCACTCCCGAAAGAGACCCGCCGACGGCTGCGGCCGACCGGCCGGCACCATCGGGAGTAGCCGGCCGCGACCGTCAGGCCAACGGCAGGTAGACCCGCCCGCCAGAGGCGAGGAACTCCTCGGACTTGTCCTGCATCCCTCGGGCGGCGTACTCCTTGAGGTCCTGACTGATCTTCATGGAGCAGAACTTCGGCCCGCACATCGAACAGAAGTGTGCGGTCTTCGCCGGCTCGGCGGGCAGCGTGGCGTCGTGGTACGACCGCGCCGTCTCCGGGTCGAGCGAGAGGTTGAACTGGTCCTCCCACCGGAACTCGAACCGCGCCTTGGAGAGCGCGTCGTCCCAGGCCTGCGCGCCCGGGTGCCCCTTGGCCAGGTCCGCCGCGTGCGCCGCGATCTTGTACGCGATGACCCCCGCCTTGACGTCGTCGCGATCCGGCAGCCCCAGGTGCTCCTTGGGTGTGACGTAGCAGAGCATCGCAGTGCCGAACATGCCGATCATCGCCGCGCCGATGGCCGAGGTGATGTGGTCGTACGCGGGCGCGATGTCGGTGGTCAGTGGACCGAGCGTGTAGAACGGCGCCTCGTGGCACCACTCCTGCTGGAGGTCCACGTTCTCCTTGATCTTGTGCATCGGCACGTGGCCCGGACCCTCGATCATCACCTGCACGTCGTACTCCCAGGCGACCCGGGTCAGCTCGCCGAGCGTCCGCAGCTCGGCGAACTGTGCCTCGTCGTTGGCGTCCGCGATCGAACCGGGCCGCAACCCGTCGCCGAGCGAGAACGTCACGTCGTAGCGGGACAGGATCTCGCACAGCTCCCGGAAGTTCGTGTAGAGGAAGTTCTCCTCGTGGTGCGCCAGGCACCAGGCCGCCATGATCGAACCGCCCCGCGACACGATGCCGGTCACCCGGTCGACCGCCAACGGCACGTACGGCAGCAGCACCCCGGCGTGCACCGTCATGTAGTCCACGCCCTGCTCGGCCTGCTCGATCACGGTGTCCCGGAACACCTCCCAGGTCAGCTTCACCGGGTCGCCGCCGACCTTCTCCAACGCCTGGTAGATCGGCACCGTACCGATCGGCACCGGCGAGTTGCGCACGATCGACTCGCGGGTCTCGTGGATCCGCTTGCCGGTGGACAGGTCCATCACGGTGTCCGCGCCCCACCGGGTGGCCCAGGTCAGCTTCTCCACCTCCTCGGCCACCGAGGAGGTCACCGCCGAGGTGCCGATGTTGGCGTTGACCTTGACCAGGAACGCCTTGCCGATGATCGCCGGCTCGCACTCCGGGTGGTTGATGTTCAGCGGCAGCACCGCCCGACCCGCCGCGATCTCGTCCCGGACGAACTCCGGCGTCATCCCCTCCCGGATCGCCACGAACTCCATCTCGGGGGTGACGACCCCGGCCCGCGCGTACGCGAGCTGCGTCGGCCGTTTGCCGTCCACCCCGCCCAACGGCGTGCCGGCACCGCGTACCGGGGCCACGTCGCCCCGCTCGGCGATCCACGGTCCCCGCAGCGGCGGCAGACCGACCTCCGGGTCCGAACCCGGCCCGGCGGTGTCGTACAACCGGACCGGCGGGTTGTCCCCGGTCAGCTCGACCTCCGCGAACGGCACCCGGACGTCCGGTCGCGAACCCTCGACATAGACCTTGCGACGTGCCTGCATGACAGCCTCCCTCGCCTAAGCGGACCAGCCGAAGTGGTCCATCGGGCCGCGTCCCGCGCCCAACTCCCAGTCCCGCGCACCGGCCAGCGCACGGGTCACGTACTCCTTGGCGGCGGCGACCGCCACCGGCACCGGATCGCCCAGTGCCAGCCGCACGGCGGTCGCCGCCGAGAACGAACAACCGGTGCCGTGCGTGTGTCGGGTCGGCACCCGGGGTGCCCGCAGCACCGTCGTGCCGTCCGGGCCGTGCAGCACGTCCACCGCCTCGTCGCCGGTGTCCACGTCACCGCCGGTCACGATCACCCACTCGGCACCGCCCGCCGCCAGCGCCCGCGCCGCCGCCGTCATCTCCGCCACGCCGGTCACCGGCGCCCCGGTGAGGGCGGCGGCCTCCGCGCTGTTCGGCGTCGCCACCCGGGCGTACGGGAGCAGCCGCTCCACCGCCTCCACCACCCCGAGTCGGTGTCCACTGGTGGCCACCAGCACCGGATCGACCACGAGCTGCGGCAGTCGACCGGCCGCCGCCGCCTCGGCGATCGCACCCGCCACCGCCGGCGTACCGAGCATCCCGGTCTTGACCGCGCGCACCGTGAAGTCGGACAACACGCTGTCCAACTGGTCGCTGACCGTCTGCGGCGGCAACGGCAGCACCGCGTCCACCCCCCGGGTGTTCTGCGCGGTCACGGCGGTGAGCACACTCGTGCCGTACGCACCGAGCGCGGCGAAGACCTTGAGGTCGGCCTGGATGCCGGCACCGGCACCGGAGTCCGAACCGGCGACGGTGAGGACGGTCGTTGGGGTTCTCACGTGTCTCCTCTTGGCTTGTTCTTGACTCTGGTTGCGGTTTGGGGCTGCGGCCGACCGTGCCCACTCCGGGCGGTCAGGCTTGATCCCTGCGTGGGCACGGTCGGCCGCAGCCCCGTCGTGGTCGACGCCCGTCGAGACGGATGGGTGGCGGCTTTGGGTGTCCTGCCTTGGGAGAGGCTGGTGGGGTGGGGCTTCGTGTGTCGCCCGGCGAGGGGATGGTGGGGGCTTCGGGTGTCCTGCCTTGGGAGAGGCTGGCGGGGTGGGGCTTCGTGGGCGTCGCCTGCCGAAGGGCTGGTGGGGGCTTCGGGTGGCCTGCGGTGGGCAGGGGTGGCGGGGTGGGGCTTCGTGGGCGTCGCCCGGCGAGGGGCGGGTGAGGGCTTCGGGTGGCCGGCGGGATGGGGCCGACGGGGTGCGGGCCGGCGGGGTGGGGGTCATTGCTGGGCGGGGGTGGTGGGGGCGGGGCCGGGGCGGTGGGGGGTCTGGGGTGAAGTCGTCTGGAGAAGCTCGTGGTGGGCGGTGGTGAGGGTGGTGGCGACCTGCCGGGGGTTTCGGGCCCGCATGATGGCGCCCTGGACGGCCACGCCGGTGGCGCCGGCCTCCACGCAGGCGCGGACCTGGGCGGGAGTCTCGATGCCGCCGAGAGCGAGAACGGGCACCGGGCTGCGACTCACCAGGGCGGCCAGACCGTCGGGGCCCAGCGGTGGGCCGTAGCCGGGTTTGCTGCGGGTGGGGAAGACCGGTGACAGGGTCACGTAGTCCTCGGTGGTGAGTCGGTCCAGCTCCGCCTCGTCGTGGCAGGAGCGGCCGACCAGGTCGGCGACGGGTGGCGGGTACGGACCGGCGGCCGGCAGGTGGAGCGCGACGAATGCCCCGCCGAAGGTGCTGGGGATCCGTGGGGCGGGCTCGGTCTCGGGCAGGAGCGGATCGGGGCCGGCGACGATCAGGGTGCCGCCCGCCTCGGCCAGGATCGGTCGCAGCTCGGCGGCGAGCACCAGGCGCTCGGCACGCGGCAGGTCCTTCTCGCGCAGCACCACGCACCGCACTCCCCCGGCCACCGCCTGCGCCACCGCATCGCACAGGTCCCCCCGCACCGCCCGGCGGTCCGTCAGCAGCACCACACCCGAGACCGGTTGGATCCTGGTGCGAAACGGCCCCTGGAGGGGCGGTCTCGCACCGAGATCGGCGAGGTGGCGGGTCACAGGTCGGGTCGACCGTCGTCGGGGGTGGAGGCGAGCGCGTGGAAGCGACGCGGGATGCGTCCCGCGCCGTACGCGAGGCGGCCCGCCTCGATCGCGTACCGCATCGCGGTGGCCATCGCGACCGGGTCCGCGGCCCGGGTGACGGCGCTGGCCAGCAGCACCGCGTCGCAGCCCAGCTCCATGGCCAGGGCCGCGTCCGAGGCGGTGCCGATGCCCGCGTCCAGGATCACCGGGACCGTCACGTCCTGACGGATCAGCCGGATGTGGTGCGGGTTGTTGACGCCCAGCCCGGAGCCGATCGGCGCGCCGGCCGGCATCACCGCCGCGCAGCCCACGTCGGCCAGCCGTCGGGCCAGCACCGGATCGTCCGACGTGTACGGCAGCACGGTGAACCCGTCGTCGACCAGTTCCTCGGCGGCGCGCAGCAACTCCACCCCGTCGGGCAGCAGCGTGCGCTCGTCGCCGATCACCTCCAGTTTGACCCAGTCGGTGTCGAACGCGTCCCGGGCCAGTCGGGCCACCTTCACCGCCTCACCGGCCGTGTAGCAGCCGGCCGTGTTCGGCAGCAGGCGTACGCCACAGCGGTCCAGCAGGTCGAGCAGGCCACCCGAGCCGACCGCCACGGTGTCCACCCGGCGCAACGCCAGCGTGACCAGCTCGGTGCCGGAGGCGCGGATGGCCTGCTCCAACACGTGCAGGTTGGCGGCTCCGCCGGTGCCGAGGACCAGCCGGGATGAGAACCGGACGCCGCCCAGCTCGAAGCCCTTCGCCCCGGAGTCCGTCTCGGGCCCGTCGATCGACGGTGTGTGGTCCATCCCGCTCACCCGCCCTGGGCGGCGCTGAGCACCTCGACCCGGTCGCCGCCCCGCAGCACCGTCGCCGGCCAGTCGGTACGCGGCACCACCTCGCCGTTGACCGCCACCGCCACGCCGCGCTGCTGCGGGGTCACGTCCCGGACCAGCTCGGCGACCGTGACCTCGTCCGGCACGCTGCGCCCGACACCGTTCACCGTCAACTCCATCAGGACTCCTCCGTTCACTGCGTGGGTCGAGTGGCGTCGCCGACGGCGACGAAGCGTTCGGGGCGGAACGGGCTGCCGATCGCGTCGGGGGAACCGCCGGTCACCAGGTCGGCGATCAGGTCGGCGGTCACCGGGGTGAGCACGATCCCGTGCCGGTGGTGGCCGGTGGCGACCAGCACGTCCGGCCGGCCCGGCAACGGACCCAGGATCGGGGCGTTGTCCGGGGTGCCGGGACGCAGCCCGGCGATCGCCTCCACCAGGTCGTACTCGGCCAACTCCGGCAGCAGGTCGATCGCGGCACGCAGCAGCCGCAGCACCGCACCGGCACCGACCGCCAGGTCGGAGCGCTCCTCGACGGTCGCCCCGACCACCACCTCACCGTCGGCGCGGGGCACCAGATAGACGTGCTCGCCGTCGGCGTACCCCCGGATCACGTGCCGGAAGCCCGGCGGACCGCCGTCGGGCGCGCGCAGCCGCAACACCTGGCCCTTGACCGGGCGGACCGGTAGCCCGGTGAGCGCGGCCGAGCCGCAGCCGGCGGCGACCACGGTCACCCGGGCCCCGACGTCGGCCAGGGTCCGCACCGGCTCGGGGACCAGCGTCGCACCGGCCCGCTCGGCGGCGAGCCGCAGCGCCGGCACCAGCCGGCGCGGGTCGACCTGGTGATCGGTGGCGGCGAGGGCGCCGCCCCGGACCCGGACGGCGAGCGCCGGCTCACGGTCGCGAAGCTGCGAGGGGCGCAGCGGCGTCACCGGCAACCCCAGTTCCTGCTGGTACGCCCAGAGTCGACGCGCCTCGGCGAGGTCGTCTGCGGTCAGCCCGACCATCAACGTGCCCTCGGTGCGGTAGCCGATGTCGGCGCCGGTCGCCTCGCTCAGCTCGGCGGCGAACGCCGGCCAGCGGGCGGCCGACTCGGTGAGCAGGGCGGTCAGCTCGTGCTCACCGAAGTACGCCTCGGCCACCGGCGCGAGCATCCCGGCGGCGACGTGCGAGGCACCCGAGCCCGGCGCGGGATCGTGCACGACCACCCGCAGTCCGCGCGCCGCGCAACGCCAGGCGATCGCCAGCCCGATCGGGCCCCCACCGGCCACCGCAAGGTCGGGGGGAAGGAAGGGCCCCCTGTTAACGCCTCCGGTATAGGAAGGGCCCCCTGCTAACACGTCAACGCCCCGATCAGCTCGCCCGCGACGCGGCCGGGATCGGCGGCGGCGGAGAGCGCACCGACCACCGCCACCCCGTACGCCCCGGCGGCGCGCAGCGCGGGCACGTCCGCCACCGTCACCCCGCCGATGGCGTACACCGGCACGGTGACCGCCTCGGCCACGGCCCGCAGCCCGGAGACGCCGATCGCCGGCGGCAACCCGTCCTTGGTGGTGGTGGCCCGGCACGGACCGACGCCCAGATAGCTCGCGCCGGCACCGACCGCCTCGGCTGCCGTCGCCGGTTCGCGGGCGGTGGCGCCCAGCACGGCGGCCGGGCCGAGCACCTGCCGCGCCGCCGCGACCGGCAGGTCGTCCGCACCCACGTGGCCACCGGCCGCGCCGGTGGCCAACGCCACGTGCAGCCGGTCGTTGACCAGGCAGTCGACCGCGTACGGCGCGCAGAGGGCGAGCACCCGTCGGGTCAGGTCGTACGCCTCGCGGTCGGTGGCGGAGTCCTCCACCCGCACCTGCACCAGCAGTTCGGTACGCGCCACCGGGAGTACGGCCCGGAGCACGGCGAGCGGATCCCGCCCGGGCCGGGTGTCGGTGATCAGATGCAGTCGTCCCAGGGACGGCACGGCAACTCTCCTCCCTGCGCCGGCATTACCCGGATCAGGTTCGACGGTCGGGGGCTCACAGCCCCCCTCTCAGCCCGGTCGACCGGGCTCCCGTGGGTCACTTGCGTGGCCACCGTACGACAGATCCGCTGACCTGCCAAGGTGCGTCCCGCAGGGACGACGGCTCTGCCGCTGGTGTTAGCAGGGGTCCCTTCCTATACCGCAGGCGTCAGCAGGGGACCCCTCCTTTCATCGGTGGAACGCGTACTTCGTACATATAAACGGTAATTACAGCCCACCGATACCGAAACGTTACCCATCGAAACCTTGCCATGGATCGATTCAGCGGAATTAATTTGTTCAGCGATTCGACATAATGCCGCAACGGAAGCCCTGGCACGGCCCTCCGGCTGCGGCTCCATCAGGGACGGTCTTCGGCGAGCCGGCCCCCGCGACCCCTGTCCGGCAAGGATCAAGGAGACCGGAGTGTTCCGACCACGCCGTATGCGCGTGCCCATGACCGCCACCCTTCTCACCCTCGGACTGGCCGCGACCACGCTCGCCGGTGCACCCGCCGCCCAGGCCGCCCCCGCCCGGACCGTCCCGGTCGCCCAGGCACCGGCCCCGCAGGCCGACGCCGACCCGTTCTCGGTGCTGGTCTTCTCCAAGACCGCAGGCTTCCGGCACGGTTCGATCCCGAGCGGCATCGCCGCCATCCAGCAGCTCGGCGCGGAACACGGTTTCACCGTCGACGCCACCGAGGACAGCACCGCCTTCACCGACCAGAACCTCGCCGGATACCAGGCCGTGATCTGGCTCTCCACCACCGGTGACGTGCTCAACGCCGACCAACAGGCGGCGTTCGAGCGCTACATCCGGGCCGGTGGCGGGTACGCCGGCATCCACGCCGCCTCCGACACCGAGTACGACTGGGAGTGGTACGGCGGTCTGGTCGGGGCGTACTTCAACAGCCACCCGGCCAACCAGCAGGCCACGGTCAAGGTGGAGGACCCGGCGCACCCGTCCACGGCGGATCTGCCGGATCGCTGGTCCCGGTTCGACGAGTGGTACAACTACCGCACCAACCCGCGCGGCAAGGTGCACGTGCTGGCCACGCTGGACGAGACCAGCTACTCCCCCGGTTCCGGCGCGATGGGTCACGACCACCCGATCGCCTGGTGCCAGGACTACGACGGCGGCCGGGCCTGGTACACCGGTGGCGGCCACACCAACGAGTCGTACGCGGAGCCGCAGTTCCTCGGCCACCTGCTCGGCGGCATCCGGACCGCGGCCGGGGTGCAGGACGCCGAATGTGGCGCCTCGTTGACCGCCAGCTTCGAGAAGGTGACGCTGGACAGCAACACCAGCAACCCGATGGAGCTGGACGTGGCCTCGGACGGCCGGGTCTTCTACATCGAGCGCGACGGCCGGGTACAGATCGTCAAGCCGGACACCGGCAACACGGTCACCGCCATCGACCTCGACGTCTTCACCGGCAACGAGGACGGGCTGATCGGCATCCGCCTCGACCCAGACTTCGCCACCAACAACTGGGTCTACCTCTACTACGCGCCGAACGACGGGGTGGCGCGTAACGTGCTGTCCCGGTTCACGGTAAGCGGTGACGCGATCGACGCGGCCTCCGAGAAGGTCGTCCTCCAGGTCGACACCCAGCGCAACACCTGCTGCCACGCGGGCGGCACCATGACGTTCGACTCGGCCGGCAACCTCTACCTGGCCACCGGGGACAACACCAACCCGTTCCAGTCGGACGCGTACACGCCGATCGACGAGCGGCCGGGCCGCGCCGACTACGACGCGCAGCGCACCTCCGGCAACACCAACGACCTGCGCGGCAAGGTCCTGCGGATCCACCCGGAGGACGACGGGACGTACACCATCCCGGAGGGCAACCTGTTCCCGCCGGGCACCGAGAAGACCCGGCCGGAGATCTACGGCATGGGCTTCCGCAACCCGTTCCGGATCGGCATCGACCCGGCCACCGACACCCTCTACGTCGCCGACTACGGTCCGGACGCCGCTTCGGCCAACCCGAACCGTGGCCCGGCCGGTCTGGTCGAGTGGAACATCGTGGCCGAGGCCGGCAACTACGGCTGGCCGTACTGCCACGGCGGGAACCAGGCGTACAACGACTACCAGTTCCCGTCCGGCCCGAGCGGGCCGAAGTTCGACTGCGCCGCCGTGGTCAACAACTCGCCGAACAACACCGGCCTGACCAACCTGCCGCCGGCCATCGCGGCCACCGTCGACTACGGCTACGCGGGTGACCCCCGGTTCCCGGAGATCGGTGGCGGCGGCGCGCCGATGGGCGGCCCGGTCTACCGGTACGACGCCGACCTCGACTCGGACCGCAAGTGGCCGGCGTACTACGACGGCAAGGCGCTGCTCGGCGAGTGGAACCAGTCCAAGATGTACACGATGCAGGTCAGCGCCGACGGGCGGGAACTGGTCGACATCAACCAGTTGCTCACCGGGATGACCTTCATCCGGCCGATGGACTTCGAGTTCGGCCCCGACGGCGCGATGTACCTGATCGAGTGGGGCAGCGGCTTCGGCGGCAACAACGACAACTCCGGCGTCTACCGGATCGACTACATCGCCGGTGACCGGGCCCCGATCGCGGTGGCCTCCGCCGAGCCGACCTCCGGTCCGGCGCCGCTGACGGTCGAGTTCTCCAGTGCCGGGTCACGTGACCCGGACGGCGGCGTGCTGACGTACTCCTGGGCGTTCGGCGACGGCGGCACCTCCACCGAGGCGAACCCCACACACACGTACGCCGAGGCCGGCAACTACACCGCCCAGCTCACCGTGACCAACCCCAACGGCCGTACGGCGGTGGCGAACGTCCCGGTGACCGTGGGCAACACCGCGCCGACGGTGGAGATCGAGTTCCCGCCCAACGGTGGCTTCTTCAACTGGGGCGACCAGGTCAAGTACTCGATCACCGTGACCGACCCGGAGGACGGCGAGATCGACTGCGCCGACGTGCAGCTCCAGGTGCTGCTCGGGCACGACGAGCACGCGCACCCGCTGGAGCAGCACACCGGATGCACTGGCACGGTGCAGACCCAGCTCGCCGCCGGGCACGGCGCCGAGGCGGACGTCTTCACCGTCCTGGAGGCGACCTACACCGACAAGGGTGGCTCCGGCGGCGCCAGCCCGCTGACCGGCCGGATCATCGAGATCCTCCAGCCGAAGCGCAAGCAGGCCGAGTACTTCAGCGACACCGGCCGCACCGCGGACGGCACCGGCGGTGGTGAGCCCGGCGTGCAGCGGGAGACCACCGGCGACACCGCGGGCGGCGGCGAGAACATCAGCTTCATCGAGGACGGCGACTGGTGGTCGGTGGACCCGGCCGACCTGACCGAGATCGACCAGATCCGGTTCCGCGCTTCCTCGGGCGTTCAGGGCGGTGTGATCGAGGTCCGGGCCGGCGCGGTCGACGGACCGGTGGTCGCCACGGCCACCGTGCCGGGCACCGGTGACTGGCAGACGTACACCGACGTCACCGCAGAGGTCACCGGGCCGGCGAGTGGATCGCTGTTCTTCGTGGCCCGGCACCCGAGCGGCGGCTCCGGCTCGCTGTTCAACGTCAACTGGGCGGACTTCGTCGGCAAGGGCGTCACCGACAACGCCCCGCCGACGGTCACCGCCACCGCCACGCCGGGCACCGGCACCGCGCCGGTCACCATCGCGTTCGGCGGCACGGCCGTCGACCCGGAGGGCGACACCCCGCTGACGTACGAGTGGGACTTCGGTGACGGTGGCACCGCCGACACGCTCCAGGCCGAGCACACGTACGAGCGGCCCGGCAACTTCACCGCCACCCTGACGGTGACGGACAGTCGGGGCGCGTTCTCGTACGCCACCGTGCCGGTCCGGGTCGACGCGCCGAACACCTCCTGCGTCGGCACGCGCTCGGACGACTTCGGCGGCACCACCCTGGACCGGGAGCGCTGGACCAGCGTGGTGCGGGAGAACCAGCTCCTGTCCGTCGGCGACGGCGCGCTACGCCTGCCCACCTCGGCCGGTGACCTGTACGGCAGCCGCAACGACGCCACCAACCTGGTGCTCCAGCCGGCGCCGTCGGGCGCCTGGTCGGCGACCACCAAGGTGACCCTGCCGGTGACGGCCGACTACCAGCAGGCCGGTCTGCTGGTCTACGGCGACGACGACAACTACGCCAAGGTGGACCTGCTCTACAACGGCAGCCGACGGGTGGAGTTCATCCGCGAGACCGCGGGTACGCCTCGCAACGAGGGTGCCGACAGCACGGCGGCACCGGCCGGTGACACCGTCCACCTGCGGATCAGCAGCGACGGCACCAGCCTGACCGCCGCGCTCTCGTCCGACGGGCTGACCTTCACCCCGGTCGGTCGGGCGGCGGCGCTGGAGGGCATCGAGAACCCCCGGATCGGTCTGTTCGCCCTCAACGGCGGCACCACCGCGCCGGTGGTGGACGCCGCGTTCGACTGGTTCCAGGTGACGCCGGACGAGCCGGCCGGACCGGTCGACCCGTCCGACGAGTTCACCGGCGCGGCGCTGGACAAGTGCCGGTGGAACGCGATCCTCCGGGAGGACGCCACCGCGTACCTGGTGGCCGACGGGGCGTTGCACATCGACGTACCCAACGGTGACATCTACGGCACCGACAACACCGGGCCGACGAACTTCATCCTGCAGAACGCGCCGGACGGCGACTGGACGCTGGAGACGAAGGTCGACGGCAGCCTGCTGGACGAGCAGTACCAGCAGGGCGGGTTGATCGTGTACGGCGACGACGACAACTACGTCAAGTTCGACTTCGTCGTCGACAACCAGGCCGGCTCGCCGGTGTCGCGACGGATCGAGTTGCGCAGCGAGATCGACGGGGTGATCCAGAACCCGCAGCCCGGCGCGGAGGGCCTGACCGAGTCGGTGTGGCACCTGCGGCTGGCTCGCAGCGGCGACACCTTGACCGGGTCGTACTCGGCGGACGGGGACACCTGGACGACGCTGACCGAGCTGACCAACGCGGCGGTCGGGCCGACCCCGAAGGTGGGCCTGTTCGCCCTCGGGGGCAACCAGACCGCCTCGAAGCAGGTGTCGTTCGACTACTTCCGGCTGAGCACCGGCACGGTCGACGACACCGCGCCGGTGACCACCGCCGAGGTCGCCGGCACGCCGGTGGAGGGCTGGTACACCGGCCCGACGACGGTCACGCTGACCGCCACCGACGAGGGCGGCAGCGGGGTGGCCCGCACCGAGTACCAGCTCGACGACGCCGACACCTGGACCGCCTACACGGCTCCGGTGGCGGTCTCCGGGGACGGTGAGCACGAGCTGCGGTTCCGCTCGGTCGACGAGGCCGGCAACGTGGAGGAGACCCGGACGGTCGACGTCCGGATCGACACCACCGCGCCGGTCAGCACCGCGGCGTTCGCCCCGGCGAACGACGCGGGCTGGCACGACGGCACCGTTCCGGTGGTGCTCTCCTCGACCGACGCCGGGTCCGGGGTGAAGTCGCTGGAGTGGTCGCTGGACGGCGGCGACTGGACGCCGTACACCGAGCCGGTGGAGATCAGCGGCGACGGGGCCCACGAGTTGCTCTACCGGGCCACCGACAACGTCGGCAACGCCGAGACGCTCAAGTCGGCGGTGGTCCGGATCGACGGCACCAAGCCGACGCTGCTGGTCTCCGGCATCGCCGACGGCCAGCTCTACGGCGACAGCCAGGACGTACGGGTGTCCTGGCAGGCGGTGGACCCCACCTCGGGGATCGCCACCGTGGTCGGCCGGCTCGACGACCGCCCGTACGTCAGCGGCACCCTCCAGGCGATGTACGAGCTGCCGCTGGGGCTGCACGAGCTGACCGTGACCGCGACCGACAAGGCGGGCAACGCCACCACCACGACGGTCCGGTTCTTCGTCACCACCTCGTTCCGGGACATGCAGAACCTGCTGGACCGGTTCAAGGCGACGGGCCGGCTCTCCACTCGGGCGCACACCCAGTTGTCGAACCGGCTCTCCAACGCCCGTACGGCGGAGGCGGCCGGCAACGACCAGCGGGCGATCAACCAGCTCACCGCGTTCCGGGGGCTGGCCGCCGACGCCTCGCTGGTCGGCGAGGCGGAGATCCGGGACGTGCTGGTCCGGGACACCGATGCCATGATCGTCCGGCTCGGCGGCACGGCCAGCAAGGCGGGCGTACGCGCCAACGACGGCGAGTCCGTCGCCGGCACCGGACGGCTGGGTGGCGATCCCACCCGGCTCGCGCCCGGCCGCCGGTTGTAGGAGCGACCGCCAGTCCTCCTGACGGTCGTTCTCCGCAGGTGATCGGGGCCCCGTCCGGCGACCAGCCGGGCGGGGCCCCTTCGCGTGCGCTGCCCCCTACCGGTCGAGCACCGCGCGCAGCGCCTTGAGGTCCGCCTCGCCCGGCTGCCAGTTGCCCGCCTCGGCGTTGGCGCGCACCTGGTCGGGCGTGGTGGCTCCGGCGATGACCGAGGTCACCGCGGGCTGGGCGGCCAGTCCGCCGATCGCCACGTGCAGCATCGACACCCCCCGCTCGGCGGCGTACGCCTCGATGCCCTCGATGGTGTCCCAGTCGGCGGCGGCGAGCCGCTGGGCGTACCGGCCGCCTCCGGCGAGGCGGCTGCCGGCCGGCGGTGCCTCGCCACGCTTGTACTTGCCGGTGAGCAGCCCGTTGGCCAGCGGGAAGAACGGCAGCATGCCGAGGCCGAACCGCTCGCAGGCGGGCAGCACCTCGATCTCGGCGTCCCGGTTGAGCAGGCTGTAGTGGTTCTGGGCGCTGACGAAGCGGGCGGCCCCCCGGGTCTTCGCCGTCCAGTCGGCGTCCGCGATCTGCCACCCGGCGAAGTTCGAGTTGCCCAGGTACCGCACCTTGCCGGCCCGGACCAGGTCGTCCAGGGCGGCGAGCGTCTCCTCGATCGGGGTGCCCGGGTCAGGCTCGTGGAACTGGTACAGGTCGATGTAGTCGGTGTCCAGGCGACGCAGGGACGCCTCCACCGCCCGGATGACGTACCGCCGCGAGCCGCGTACGCCGAAGTCCCGCCCGTTGTCGCCCCCCATCGACATGCCGAACTTGGTCCCGATCACCACGTCGTCGCGACGGCCCTTGAGGGCCGCGCCGAGCTGAGCCTCCGACGCGCCGTGCGGCTCGCCGTAGATGTCGGCGGTGTCGAAGAAGTTGATCCCGACGTCGAGGGCGGCGTCGACCACCGCGCGGGTGCCGTCCAGATCGAGTTTGCGGCCGAAGTTGTTGCAGCCGATCCCCACGACGGACACCACGAGCCCGGAGTCGCCCAACCGGCGATAGGTCATCTCAGTCACGAGATCAACCCTATGTCGATCGCCCGACCTCCCACACCGGCTCCGGCGTCTCCACCACCTCACCGTCACCTCTGAACAGCAGAAAGCGGTCGAAGGTCCGGGTGAACCAGCGGTCGTGGGTGACCGCCAGCACGGTGCCGGAGAACGCGGCCAACCCGGCCTCCAACGCCTCGGCCGAGGCCAGGTCGAGGTTGTCCGTCGGCTCGTCGAGCAAGAGCAGGGTCGCCCCGGACAACTCCAGCAGCAGCACCAGGAAACGGGCCTGCTGGCCGCCGGAGAGTGTGCCGAAGCGCTGGTCGCCCTGCCCGGCCAACTCGTACCGGCTGAGCGCGGCCATGGCCGCGTGCCGGTCCATGCCGGCGCGGTGGTCGTCGCCCCGCCACAGGATCTCGGCCAGTGTCTTCGCCATCAGCTCCGGCCGGTCGTGGGTCTGCGAGAAGTGCCCGGGACGCACCCGCGCACCGAGCCGGGCCGTCCCGTCGTGCGCCACCGGCGCGAGCGCCGCCGCCCCGTCGACCGGGCCGTTGGCCGGATCCGGGTCGGTGCCACCCCGGGCCAGCAGGCGCAGGAAGTGGGACTTGCCGGTGCCGTTGGCGCCCAGCACCGCCACCCGGTCGCCATACCAGACCTCCAGGTCGAACGGGTAGGTCAGGCCGTCCATCTCGAGCTGTTCGCAGACCAGGGCCCGCTTGCCGGTCCGGCCGCCGGCCAGCCGCATCCGGATGTCCTGGTCCTTCGGTGGTACGGGCGGCGGCCCGGCCTCCTCGAACTTGCGCAACCGGGTCTGCGCCGACTGGTACCGGGAGGCCATGTCCGAGTTGTACGCCGCCTTCTGCTTGTACATCAGCATCTGCTCGCGCAGCTTGTGGTGCTCCTCGTCCCACCGTTTGCGCAGCTCGTCGAGGCGGGCGTGGCGGGCCATCCGAGCCTCGTGCCAACTGGCGAAGCCGCCCGGGTGCACCCAGGCGCTGCCGCCCTCCACGGCGACCACCCGGTCGGCGGTGTGCGCCAGCAGCTCCCGGTCGTGCGAGACATAGAGCACCGACTTGGCGGACTCCCGCAGCCGCGCCTCCAGCCAGCGCTTGCCGGGCACGTCGAGGAAGTTGTCCGGCTCGTCGAGCAGCAGCACCTCCTCCGGGCCGCGCAGCAGCAGTTCGAGCGCGAACCGCTTCTGCTGTCCACCGGAGAGGGTGCGTACCGGACGCTGCCGGGCGGTGTCCCACGGCAGGTCGAGCACGATGGTGGCGACGGTGTCGAACAGCACCTCGGCGTCGTACCCGCCGGTCTCGCCCCAGGCGGCCAGCGCGTCCGCGTACGCGAGCTGGGCCTTGCCCGCGGTGGTGCTGTACTTGCCGCGCAGCTCGGCCGCGCGCATGGCCGCCTCGGTCTCGGCCAGCCGGCGGCCCGCGTCCCGAAGCGGCGGCGGAGCCAGCGACAGGGCCAGGTCGGCCAGCGTCGACTCGTCGCCGATCATGCCGATGAACTGGCGCATCACGCCCAGGCCACCGGCCCGCGCGATGGTGCCCGTGCGGACCGGCAGGTCACCGGCGACCATCCGCAGCAGGGTGGTCTTGCCGGCGCC
Source organism: Micromonospora sp. NPDC003241 (assembly GCF_053589795.1). NCBI lineage: Bacteria > Bacillati > Actinomycetota > Actinomycetes > Micromonosporales > Micromonosporaceae > Micromonospora > Micromonospora sp. NPDC003241. The sequence goes on from NZ_JBSFSO010000001.1 coordinate 114,590, forward strand.
GTTCGGCCCGACCAGTGCCACCTTGGCGCCCTCACCGACCCGGAACGACACGTCGGTGAAGAGTTCCCGCCCGTCCGGTAGTACGTGTCCGACCGCTGCCACGTCGACGTATCCCACGCCGGCATCCTGCCGGAGCCGGGCCGGGTGGCCAACCGATTAGTCGCGCCGAACGGTCAGCGGGTGATGCGGAGCACCCGGAAGCCCTTCTGGCTGGCGTGCCGCTCGACCCGCCAGCCTTGATCGACCAGCCAGCGGTGCAGCGAGTCGCCGCCGAGGTGGCGGGCCACCACCAGCCAGGCCACGCCGCCCGGGGCCAGTCGTGGCAGCCAGCGGCCGAGTAGTCGGTGCAGGTCCTCCTTGCCGATCCGGATCGGCGGGTTGGACCAGATCTGCGCGAAGTCGAGGTCCGCCGGCACGTCCTCGGGAGCGGCCACCCGTACCCGGTCCGCGACGCCGAGCCGTTGCGCGTTCCCGGCGGTCAGCTCCCGGGCCCGCTCGTTGACGTCCACCGCCCAGACGGTCGCCTCGGGCGCCACGCTGGCCAGGACGCAGGCGATCGGCCCGAATCCGGAGCCGAGGTCGAGCAGCGGACCGGCGGCCGACGTCGGCAGCTCGGCCTTGCGCAGCAGCACGGCGGTGCCGGGGTCCAGCCGGGTGGCCGAGAACACCCCGCCCGCCGACGCCAGGGCGTAGTCGCGGCCGGCGACGCTGAACTGCACCTCGCGCGCCTGGGCGGGCGTGCTCGGTTCGGCGGTGAAGTAGTGGTCCCCGGTCACGCCGGCCATTCTCGCACCGAGCCGGAACCGACCGGACCGACGGGAGTGGTCCGGGCCGTCGGCACATCCGGCAAAATGCCCACTAATGGGGTAAAAATCCTTACTCTGGTCACCATGTATCGGTACGACTCCGATGAGGACGCATACCTCCAGTACGGCGACGACGATGCCGAGTCAGTTCCGGCCGGCGACGCCCGCCGTCCGGGTGGTCCCTCCCCGTCGCGCTTCCCCACACCGTCGCTGACGCGCCCCAACCAGCTCCTGCTGCCCTCGGCGGCAGCGGCCCCCGACGCGGAACCCCCGCCTCCGCCGGAGCTGGCCACACCGCCCGAGCTGGCCACACCGCCCGAGCTGGCCACACCGCCGGAGCCGATCGGCCCGCGGGCGCCCCACCCGCCGGAGCCCGACCCGGTCCTGCCCCCCGGGGTGTACGCGTCGAGCACCGCCGCAGCGGCCTCGACGTCTCTCACCGGGTACGAGCAGACTGCCGCCACGCCACCGTCCACACCGGTGAGCCCGCCGCCGCGCGTCGGCGGCAACCGCACCTGGCAGGTGCTGATCGGCGGTGCCGCCGCGCTCGTGCTGCTCGGGCTCTGCGGCCTCACCGCCGGCGCCCTGATGGACGGTGGACAGTTCATCGGCCAGCAGGCGGCACCCACCGCCGAGCCGCAGGACACCCCGGGCAGCGAGCCCGCCGCCAGCGACCTGGACTCGCGGGACACCGACTCCACGCCGCTGTCCGCCCGCGAGGTCTTCCCGGCCAGCACCCTGACGATCGACGGCAGCAACGCCGACTACGAGGTCCTGCGGACCCAGTCCAGCGCGAGCTGCGCGGTCGCGGCCACCGGCGAGGTCGCCGAGTCCCTGACCCTGCTCGGCTGCAACCAGGTGGTCCGGGCCACGCTGCGCACGCCCGACGGTGAGCACCTGGTCACCACCGGGTTGTTCAACCTGACCGACCGGTCCAGCGCGGAACGGGCCCGGGACCGCATCCGGCAGGCGCTGGACGCACGGCAGGGCCGGTTCCGGGGCATGTCGGCCGGCGACGGGACCGACGTCATCACCTCCGCACCCGCCCGGGTCGGCTGGCAGGTACGCGGCCACTACCTCGGCTACGCGGTGGTGGCCCGCACGGACGGGGCGGCGGTCCGTTCCGGCGACACCACGGTCCGCGAGATCCTCTTCGACATGCTGGAGATGCACCTCAGCCGCGACGTGCTGGAGCGGCGGGCAGCCGGTGGAACGGCGACCCAGCCGAACCCGACGCCCACCGACGACACCGGCGACCAGGGCCCCGACAACGGAAACTGAGGAGGCGGCTCAGGCCTCGGCCGGCACCCGCAGCCGTCGGGTGGCCTCGGCACGGCGGGCGTACTCGGCCGGATCGTCCGGGTAGCCGACCGCCACCAGGGTCAGCCCGTGCGCCGGTGCCACCGTCACCTCGCTGGACCGCTCCCGCCGCGTGAGCAGGCCGGCCGGCCACTCGACCGGCCGGCGCCCGTCCCCGGCGACCAGCATCGCGCCGACCAGGCTGCGCACCATCGCCTGGCAGAACGCGTCGGCCTGCACGGTGGCGACCACGACGCCGTCGGCCTCGCGTCGCCAGTCCAGTCGGGTCACCTCCCGCAGCGTGGTGGCGTTCTCCTTCCGCCGGCAGTACGCGGCGAAGTCGTGCTCCCCCACCAACCCGGCCGCCGCGGCGGCGAGCCGGTCGACGTCGAGCGCGCGCGGCCAGGCCAGGATCTCGTGCCGGCGCAGTGGCTCGGCGCCCCAGGGCGCGTCGCTAACCCGGTACTCGTAGCGCCGGAAGGTCGCCGAGAAGCGGGCGTCGAAGCTCTCCGGCACCACGCTCATCGCGCGTACCCGCACGTCGCCCGGGAGCAGCCGGGCCAGCCGACGCAGCAGGCGCCCATCGTGCGCCCGCCACACCTCACCGGGCACGTCGACGTGGCAGACCTGCCCGGTGGCGTGCACCCCGGCGTCGGTGCGCCCGGCCACCGTCAGCCCGGCCGCGACACCGGCCCCGAGCACCAGGTCCAGCGCCTCCACCAGCACACCGGCGACGGTGCGCCGCTCCGGCTGGGCGGCCCACCCCGAGAAGCCGGTCCCGTCGTACGCGACGTCCAGCCGCAGCCGGGTGCGCTCCTCCACGTCGTACCTCCTCGACGAGTCGGGCCCGGCACCCCCGTGGGGATGCCGGGCCCGACGACGGCCTGACTCAGGCCTTGCCTTCCTCGGTGGCCAGGTCGCTGTCCTCGCGGGCAGCGGCGGTGTCACCGGACGCCGACACCGGCGGCTCGGCGTCCTGGTCGTCCGACCGGTTCGCCGGGGCCTCGTCGGTCGGGGCCAGCGCCTCGACCTTGTCCTGCTGCGCGGCCTTGCGGGCGGCGGTCTTCTGGTTCACCTTCGGCTCGGTGACCTGAAGCTCCTCGACCAGCTCGATGATCGCCATCGGCGCGGCGTCGCCCTTGCGCGGACCGGTCTTCACGATCCGGGTGTAGCCGCCGGGCCGGTTGGCGTACCGCGGCGCGATCTGGTCGAACAGGGCGTAGACCACGTCCTTGTCCTTGACCACGGTCAGCACCCGCCGACGCGACGCGAGGTCACCCCGCTTGGCCTTGGTGATGAGCTGCTCGGCGAGCGGACGCAGCCGCCGGGCCTTGGTCTCGGTGGTCTTGATCTTGCCGTGCTGGAACAGCGCGGTGGCCAGGTTGGCCAGCATCAGCCGCTCGTGCGCGGGGCTGCCGCCGAGGCGGGGGCCCTTGGTGGGCGTGGGCATGCTTGGTGCTCCTCAGGTGTGGCGGCAGCGCGGACTAGAGCTGCTCGGTCTCGCGATAGTCGTCGGTGTCGTAGTCGGCCTCGCCGAAGGTGTCCACGACATGCGCCGGGTCGAAGTTCGGAGCCGAGTCCTTCAGCCCCAGACCCATTCCGGCGAGCTTCATCTTGACCTCGTCGATCGACTTCTGGCCGAAGTTGCGGATGTCGAGGAGGTCCGCCTCGGTACGCCCGATGAGCTCACCAACGGAGTTGATGCCCTCGCGCTTGAGGCAGTTGTAGGAGCGGACGGTCAGGTCCAGCTCCTCGATCGGCAGGGCCAGGTCCGCCGCCAGCTGCGCGTCCTGCGGCGACGGGCCGATGTCGATGCCCTCCGCCGTCTCGTCCAGCTCCCGGGCCAGCCCGAACAGCTCCACCAGCGTCGAACCGGCCGAGGCCAGTGCGGTACGCGGGCCCATCGACGGCTTGGTCTCGACGTCGATGATCAGCCGGTCGAAGTCGGTCCGCTGCTCGACACGGGTCGCCTCGACGCGGTACGTCACCTTGAGCACCGGCGAGTAGATCGAGTCGACCGGGATCCGGCCGATCTCGGCACCCGCCTGCTTGTTCTGCGCCGCCGTGACGTAGCCCCGACCCCGCTCGACGGTCAGCTCCATGTCGAGCCGGCCCTTGCCGTTGAGGGTGGCGAGCTTCAGGTCCGGGTTGTGCACCGAGACACCGGCCGGGGGCTGGATGTCACCGGCGGTCACGTCGCCCGGGCCCTGCTTGCGCAGGTACATGCTGACCGGCTCGTCGTGCTCGGAGCTGACGCAGAGCTCCTTGATGTTCATGACGAGCTCGACCACGTCCTCCTTGACCCCGGGGATCGTGGTGAACTCGTGCAGCACACCATCGATCTTGATCGAGGTGACCGCAGCACCCGGGATGGACGACAGCAGCGTACGCCGCAGCGAGTTGCCCAGGGTGTAGCCGAAGCCCGGCTCCAGCGGCTCGATGGTGAACCGGGACCGGGTCTCGTTGATCGACTCTTCGGAGAGAGACGGTCGCTGGCTGATGAGCATGTTTTCTCTTCTCTTCCGGGACGCCCGCTATATGACGTCCACGACACAACGTGTTCCGGTGGCCCGCCCGTCGCCGGGCGGGCCACCGCAACGAGCCCTTACTTGGAGTAGAGCTCGACGATCAGCTGCTCCTGGACCTGGGTGTCGATCACCTGACGGGCCGGGAGCGAGTGCACGAGCACCTTCATCTGGCTGGGGATGGCCTCGAGCCACGCCGGGACCGTCTTGGAGCCGGCCTCGGCCTGCGCCACGATGAACGGGGTGAGCTCCTTGCTCTTCACCCGAACCTCGATGATGTCGTGCTCCTTGACGCGGTACGACGGGATGTCGACCTTCTTGCCGTTCACCGTGAAGTGACCGTGCTTGACCAGCTGACGGGCCATGTCCCGGGACTTGGCGTAGCCGGCCCGGTAGACCACGTTGTCCAGCCGCGACTCGAGGATCTGCAGGAGGACCTCACCGGTCTTGGCCTGCTTGGCCACGGCCTCCTCGTAGTAACCGCGGAACTGCTTCTCCAGCACGCCGTAGACCCGGCGAGCCTTCTGCTTCTCACGGAGCTGGAGCAGGTACTCCGTCTCCTTGGTGCGGCCGCGGCCGTGCTGCCCGGGCGGGAACGGCCGGGACTCGAACGGGCACTTCGGACCATCGCACTTGCTGCCCTTGAGGAACAGCTTCATCTTCTCCCGCCGGCAACGGCGGCAGTCAGCACCGGTGTAACGAGCCATCTCTCTCTAACCTCTCAGACCCGACGACGCTTCGGCGGACGGCACCCGTTGTGCGGCTGGGGGGTGACGTCGGAGATCTGCCCGACCTCCAGACCCACCGCCTGCAACGAACGGATGGCGGTCTCCCGGCCGGAACCGGGACCCTTGACGAACACGTCGACCTTGCGCATGCCGTGCTCCATGGCCCGACGCGCGGCGGCCTCGGCGGCCAGCTGCGCGGCGAACGGAGTCGACTTGCGCGAGCCCTTGAAGCCGACCTGGCCGGCGGAGGCCCACGAGATGACGGCACCGGTCGGGTCCGTGATGGACACGATGGTGTTGTTGAAGGTGCTCTTGATGTGCGCCTGCCCGTGGGCGACGTTCTTGCGTTCCTTGCGCCGGACCTTCTTGACTGCGGCTCCGGCACGAGCCTTCGGTGGCATAAGTCTGTGCGCTCCTGTTTTTGGTTCTCGATCGGTTCTGGCTCTTCGCCCCGTTGATCAGATAGACACCGGTTCCGGTGGGAGCCCGGCCTACCTCGACGGAGAACGACCAGAATTCCGGTTGAAGAACTACTACTTCTTGCCGGGCTTCTTCTTGCCGGCGACCGTCCGCTTCGGGCCCTTGCGGGTACGCGCGTTCGTGCGGGTCCGCTGGCCACGGACGGGCAGTCCCCGGCGGTGCCGGATACCCGCGTAGCAGCCGATCTCGACCTTGCGGCGGATGTCAGCGGCGACCTCGCGGCGCAGGTCGCCTTCTACCTTGTAGTTGGCCTCGATGTGGTCACGGAGCTGGACCAGCTCCTCGTCCGTGAGGTCCCGGGCGCGCTTGTCCGGCGAGATGCCGGTGGCGGCGAGCGTCTCCAGAGCGCGGGTACGACCCACGCCGAAGATGTAGGTGAGCGCAATCTCCAGCCGCTTCTCGCGGGGGAGATCCACGCCGACTAGACGTGCCATCTGCGGGCGTACTCCTTGTGGTCTTCTGCCGGAGGTGTGGTCCCGTCCCACCCCGCTACGCGGCCGTCCCGTCTTTCCGGCGCGGTACACGCCGGCGACCGGGATGGTCGCTGCCCGAGCGGGCCCCGGCCTCCGACCGGGGGTCAACCACGAGAAAGTACGCGCTGCGCACCGCTCGCGGCTGGGACGAGCATGTGTGATGTGTGGGCTGGGTTCAGCCCTGGCGCTGCTTGTGGCGCGGGTCGGTGCAGATCACCATGACCCGGCCGTGCCGGCGGATAACCCGGCACTTGTTGCAGATCCTCTTGACGCTCGGCTTGACCTTCACGGTTGCCTTACTTCCCATCTGGCCCGGCGCCACGAGGCGCGACACCGGACGTCGAAGACGGACACGGGACGATTTCCGGCCGCCGTCAGGCTTACTTGTAGCGGTAGACGATGCGCCCGCGAGTCAGGTCGTACGGCGAGAGCTCGACGACGACCCGGTCCTCCGGCAGGATGCGGATGTAGTGCTGCCGCATCTTGCCGCTGATGTGAGCCAGCACCTTGTGGCCGTTGGCGAGCTCCACCCGGAACATGGCGTTCGGCAGGGGCTCGATGACCCGACCTTCGATCTCGATGGCTCCGTCTTTTTTCGGCATGTCCTCCGCTGTCCTGACGTCGGTTACTCCGGACGGCCCACAACGTCTTACACGGGTGACTGATCAAGATCAGATTTCCCGCGCCAGCCGCGGCTCCGCGTCCCACCGAAGCGCTGGTGGGCATGGCGGAGTGGACGCTGTGCGCCGATCAGAAAGTGTACGCCCGCCTGCACGTCGTCGCCAAACCGACCGGCCAGAGTACGCCGATGGGATGGACAAACCCGGCGTTCAGCCCGCCGCGTCGCGCTCCGCACGGCGTACCCCACCGGTGGACTCAGGTTCGGCCGGCGTACCGCTGCGGGCCTCCGAGTCCTGCTCCTCGGCCTGCGGGTCCGCCCCCGGCCGCTCGCGCTCCGCGCCCGGTCCGGGGACTCCGGTCGGCCGGTCTCGCTCCGCGCCCGGCCCGGTGAACCCGGCCGCCGTGGCGGTGATCTCGTCGGGCTGCTCGGCGGCGAGCGCGGCACGCTCCCGCTTGCGGGCCTTCTTCTCTTTCCGACGCTGCCGACGGCGTTCCTGCTGCGCCGCCCACCGCTGCGGCTCGCCGGTGCTCAGCCCGGTGACGGTACGCACCACCTGCACCGCGCCCCACGGCCCGGCCACCCAGATGGGCCAGAAGTACACCAGATCGCGGGCGGCGAACGAGGTGACCGCCCAGATGGCGACCACGATGCCGACGGTCTTGAGCCACGGCTCCCACACGTCGACCAGCCAGCGGACGGTCACTCCACGCCCGGCGTCGGGGAGCACCGGCGCGTCGGGCTCCTGCCGTGCCGGCACCGCCCCGGGCAGGTCACCCGTCAGGGCGTCGAGTTCCGCGTACGTCCGTGCCGCGTAGGCCCGCTGCAACCGCTCGTCGTACTCGTGCAGGTCCAGCCGGCCCTCGTCGAGCGCCTCCCGGAGCCGTTCGGCGACGGCCTGCCGGTCGGAGTTCGCTGCCCGCATCCCGTCCTGCCCGTCCATGTCGGCAAGCATGCCATCGTGCTGCCAGTCCGGCTAACCTGCGCCCGCCCGTCGTCGCGCCAGGGCGACGACAGCCACCCGGCCGCGATCACGGAGAGTAAGCACGGTGAGCGGGTCGTGTCGAACGTCACAGGGCCGGCGACCGAGGCGGGGCCTCCTCGGCCCGCCGAGGGCCGGCTCGTCAGCGGCTCCGCGCCGATGCCCGGCCACGGTCGACCCCACGCCGAGCGCCGGAACAGTGTCGGTTCAGCCCGCCGGCGAGTCGGCGGGCTGGCGGGCGGTGACCAGATCACCGAGGCGGGCTCGGCCGCCGTCCTGGGCGGTCAGCACCCAGACCCCGTCCGGCAGCAGCGCCATGGTGTGCTCGACGTGTGCCGCACGCGACCCGTCCCGGGTGACCACGGTCCAGCCGTCGGCCAGTTCGGCGGTACGCGGCGAGCCCATCGTGATCATGGGCTCGATGGCCAGCGCCATGCCCGTCACCAGACGCGGCCCCTTGCCCGGCCGCCCGTGGTTGAGCACATGCGGATCCTGGTGCATCTCAGTGCCGATGCCGTGGCCGCCGTAGCCGTCGACGATGCCGTACCGGCCGCCCTTGCGGACCGCGTTCTCCACCGCGTGGGAGATGTCGGTCAGCCGGCCCTTGCCGCTGGCCGCACCCCGGGCGGCGGCGGCGATACCGGCCCACATCGCGTCCTCGGCGACGGTGGCCATCCGCAGCAGGGCCGGGTCGACGTCGCCCACCCCGACGGTGATGGCCGCGTCGCCGTGCCAGCCGTCCAGCACCGCGCCGCAGTCGATCGAGATCAGGTCGCCCTCGGCGAGGACCTGGTCCGGCGAGGGGATCGCGTGCACGATCTGCTCGTTGACCGACGAGCAGATCGACGCCGGGAAGCCGTGGTAGCCCTTGAACGAGGGGGTCCCGCCAGCCGCGCGGATCGTCGACTCGGCGATCGCGTCCAGGTCGGCGGTGCTCACCCCGGGGGCCACCGCCTCGCGCATCCGGCGTAACGCCTCGGCGACCACCAGCCCGGCGGCACGCATCTTCTCGATCTGCTCGGGGGTCTTCAGCTGGATGTCCAGCTGGGGACGACGCATCGGGGCGCTACCTTTCGTTGCCGAACCAGCGGGGCACGCCGGACGTACCCCGCTGTTCGCACTCTATCCGGCCGGCGACTACGCCGATCTCAGCCGCCGTAGGACCGCAGGGCGTCGATCGCGCGGACGGTGACGTCCTCCACCGGACCGGTGGCGTCGATCCCGACCAGCTTGCCCTGGGCGCCGTAGTAGTCCACCAGCGGCGCGGTCTTCTCCGCGTACTCGCGCAGGCGGGCGGCGATGGTCTCCGGCTTGTCGTCGTCGCGCTGGAACAGCTCGGCACCGCAGCGGTCGCAGATGCCGTCCCGACTGGTCGAGTCGAACTCGACGTGCCAGATCTTGCCGCAGCCCCGGCAGGTGCGCCGGCCGGAGAGCCGCCGGATCACCTCGTCGTCGTCGACCACCAACTCCAGGACGACGTCCAGCGCGGTGCCGAGGTCGGCCAGGAGCTTGTCCAGCGCGGCGGCCTGCGGAGTGGTCCGCGGGAACCCGTCGAGCAGGAAGCCCTCCGACGCGTCCGGCTCGGCGAGCCGGTCCCGCACCATGTTGATGGTGACCTCGTCCGGTACCAACTTGCCGGCGTCCATGTAGCGCTTGGCCTCGACCCCGAGGGGGGTGCCCTGCGACACGTTGGCACGGAAGATGTCACCGGTCGAGATCTTCGGCACGGAGACGTGCGCGGCGATGAACTCCGCCTGCGTTCCCTTGCCCGCCCCCGGCGGGCCAACCAGAACCAGTCTCATCTACCGCAGGAACCCTTCGTAGTTCCGCTGCATCAGTTGGCTCTCGATCTGCTTGCTGGTCTCGAGAGCCACACCGACCATGATCAGCACAGCGGTACCGCCGAACGGGAAGTTGAGGTACTGCTGCCGGTCCAGCCAGATGAAGAAGAAGTTCGGCAGGATCGAGATGATCGCGAGGTACAGCGCCCCGGGCAGCGTGATCCGGCTCAGGATGAAGTCCAGGTAGTCGGCGGTCGGCTTACCGGGGCGGATGCCCGGCACGAAGCCGCCGTACTTCTTCATGTTGTCCGCGACCTCGGTCGGGTTGAACGTGATCGAGACGTAGAAGTACGTGAAGAAGATGATCAGCAGGAAGTAGACCGCGATGTAGATCGGGCTGGTCGGGTCGACCAGGTTGTTCTGGATCCACGCCTGCGTCTGACCCGGGTCGTTCTGGTCGAAGAACTGCAGCGCCAGCTGGGGCAGGTAGAGCAGCGACGAACCGAAGATGACCGGGATGACACCCGCCTGGTTGACCTTCAGCGGGATGTAGGTCGACGTGCCGCCGTACATCCGCCGGCCGATCATGCGCTTGGCGTACTGCACCGGGATCCGGCGCTGGGCCTGCTCGATGAAGGTGACCGCGGTGATGACCACCAGGACCAGGGCGATGACGAGGAAGAACTTGGCCCAGCCCTGGCTCTCCTTGATCCGCCAGCCCTCGCTGGGGAGGCGGGCGGCGATCGAGGTGAAGATCAGCACGGACATGCCGTTGCCGACGCCGCGGTCGGTGATCAGCTCGCCCAGCCACATGACCACGCCGGTACCGGCGGTCATCGTCATCACCAGGATGGACAGGGTCAGCCAGTCCGGGATTCCGGTGCCCTCGGGGATGATCGGGAACTGGTCGCACTGGTTGTTGAAGAGCTGCCCGGAGCGGGCCAGCGCCACGAACGCGGACGCCTGCAGGACACCCAGGCCCAGGGTCAGGTACCGGGTGTACTGGGTGATCTTCGCCTGGCCGGCCTGGCCCTCCTTGCGGAGCTGCTCGAGCCGGGGGATCACCACTGTCAGCAGCTGCAGGATGATCGACGCGGTGATGTAGGGCATGATGCCCAGCGCGAAGACCGAGAGCTGGAGCAGCGCGCCACCGGAGAAGAGGTCGAGCAGGTTCAGTACCCCGGTCGAGCCGTCGATGGTGTCAAGGCACTGCTGGACGTTGCCGTACGACACGCCTGGGCTGGGCAGCGTCGCGCCGAGCCGATAGATCGCGATGATGCCTACTGTGAACAGCAGCTTCTTGCGCAGGTCAGGCGTACGGAACGCACTGAGAAAGGCGGACAGCAACTTCTTCCTCCTGCGCGAGGCGGGCCGCCGGTCGTCCCTGGCGGTTTGGGGTGGGTGCCGGGCAGGTGCCCGATATCCATGGCTGGGAAGGGACTCTAACAGCCCGATCCCCGTCCGGGCAGATGTGCCCGGCTACATAAACCGAATCCGATGTTACCGGGCGCACAGGCCCCGTGGAGACCATGGCGCCCGCCAGCTGGGATCAACTGGCGGGCGCCATCGTTCGTACTGCTTACAGCTCGGTGACCGAACCACCGGCGGCAGCGATCTTCTCCTTGGCCGACGCGCTGAACGCGTGCGCCGAGACCTGGAGCGACACGTTGCCGAGGTCCCCGGTGCCGAGGACCTTGACCGGGTGACCCTTGCGGACCGCACCGGATTCGACCAGCTCGGCCGGGCCGACCTGACCACCGTTGGGGAACAGCTCGGCCAGGCGGTCCAGGTTGACCACCTGGAAGACCACCTTGAACTTGTTCTTGAAGCCCTTCAGCTTCGGCAGGCGCATGTGGATGGGCATCTGCCCACCCTCGAACGCCGCCGGGATGTTCTTCCGGGCCTTCGAACCCTTGGTACCGCGACCGGCGGTCTTGCCCTTGGAGCCCTCACCGCGACCCACACGGGTCTTCGCGGTCTTGGCTCCCGGTGCCGGGCGCAGGTGATGGACCTTGATCGTCATTACTCGACCTCCTCGACCTTCACGAGGTGGCTCACCTTGAAGATCATCCCGCGAATCTCGGGCCGGTCCTCCTTGACCACCACGTCGTTGATCCGCTTGAGACCGAGCGACCGCAGCGACTCACGCTGGTTGTGCTTGGTCCCGATGTCGGACCGGAGCTGGGTGACCTTGAGACGCGCCATCAGGAGGCCACCTCCGCCCGCGAGGCGAGCATGGCGGCCGGAGCGACGTCCTCCACCGGCAGGCCCCGACGCGCCGCGACAGCCTCCGGGGACTCCAGCCCCTTCAGGGCCGCCACGGTGGCGTGCACGATGTTGATCGGGTTCGACGATCCGAGGCTCTTGGAGAGCACGTCGTGGATGCCCGCGCACTCCAACACGGCACGGACCGGACCACCGGCGATGACACCCGTACCGGCCGAGGCCGGCTTGAGCAGCACCACACCGGCGGCGTCCTCGCCCGTGACCGGGTGCGGGATCGACGAGCCGATCCGCGGCACCTTGAAGAAGTGCTTCTTGGCCTCCTCGACACCCTTGGCGATCGCCGCGGGCACCTCCTTGGCCTTTCCGTAGCCCACGCCCACGGTGCCGTCGCCGTCGCCGACGATCACGAGGGCGGTGAAGCTGAAGCGACGACCACCCTTCACGACCTTGGCGACGCGGTTGATCGCGACGACCCGCTCGAGGTGCGGGGTCTTCTCGGCGGGCGCGTTTCCGCGGCCGCCCTCACGGCGGTTGTCGCGGCGACCACCCTCGTTGCCACCGGACCCGCCGCCACGGCGCTGTTGACCTGGCATCAGCAGCCTTCCTTCTCTCTCGTGACGGGGATTGTCAGAACTCGAGCCCGGCTTCGCGGGCGGCGTCGGCAAGCGCGGCGACCCGCCCCGCGTACCGGTTGCCACCGCGGTCGAAGACGACCTTGGAGACGCCGGCGGCCTTGGCCCGCTCGGCGAGCAGGGAGCCGACCTTGCCGGCCAGGGCGCTCTTGTCGCCCTCGGTACCGCGCACCGAGGCGTCCAGCGTCGAGGCCGACGCCAGGGTGTGCCCCTTGGTGTCGTCCACGATCTGGGCCACGATGTGCCGCAGCGAACGGGTGACCACCAGGCGCGGACGCTCGGCGGTGCCACTGACGTTCTTGCGGACCCGGAAGTGCCGACGCGCACGCCCGACGGCACGCTTGGCGGCGACGCCGCGGCGGCGCTTGAGCAGCGTGGCGCTCACTTCTTACCTGCCTTTCCAGCCTTGCGACGGATGACCTCGCCCTGGTACTTCACGCCCTTGCCCTTGTAGGGCTCCGGCGGGCGGATCTTCCGGATGTTGGCGGCGACCTCACCGACGAGCTGCTTGTCGATACCGGCCACGTGGAACACCGTCGGCTTCTCCACCGTGAAGGTGATGCCCTCGGGCGCCTGCACCTGCACCGGGTGCGAGAACCCGAGCGCGAACTCCAGGTCCTTGCCCTTGGCGGTGACCCGGTAACCGGTACCGGCGATCTCCAGGCTCTTGCGGTAGCCCTCGGTGACCCCGACGATCATGTTGGCGACCAGGGTACGGCTCAGGCCGTGCAGTTCCTTGGCCTTGCGCTCGTCGTTCGGGCGGTTGACGCTCAGCTGCCCGTCCTCGGCCCGCTCGATCGTGATCGGCGCGGCCAGGGTGTGCGACAGCTCGCCCTTGGGGCCCTTGACCTTGACGGTCTGGCCGTCGATCGTCACGTCGACGCCGGAGGGCACCGGGATCGACTTACGTCCAATTCGCGACATTTCTACCTGTCTCCCGTTACCAGACGAAGGCGAGGACTTCCCCGCCAACGCTCCGCTTGCGGGCCTGCCGGTCGGTGAGCAGCCCCTGGGACGTCGAAATGATCGCCACGCCCAGCCCACCGAGCACCCGCGGGAGCCCGTCCGACTTGGCGTACACCCGCAGACCGGGCTTGGAGACGCGCTTGATACCGGCCAGGCTCCGCTCCCGGTTCTGGCCGTACTTCAGCTCGACGACCAGTCGCTTGCCGACGGCACCCTCTTCGGGCTCCTCGACCGCCCAGGTGGCGATGTAACCCTCGGACTTGAGGACCTCGGCGATGTTCGCCTTGATCTTCGAGTAGGGCATCGTCACCCGGTCGTGGTACGCCTGGTTGGCGTTACGCAGACGCGTGAGCATGTCTGCGATGGGGTCGGTCATCGTCATGAAAACTCGTCAACCTTTCTCGCCGGGGTTCCCGCGACTCGCGCAGGCCTACGGCGAAGAGACAGTCCAGCTGATACGCCGAAGCGCGCCGGGCTATTACCAGGAAGCCTTGGACACGCCGGGCAGCTCACCGCGGTGGGCCATCTCCCGGATGCACACCCGGCAGAGCCCGAACTTGCGGTAGACCGCCTTGGGACGCCCGCACCGCTGGCAGCGGGTGTAGGCGCGAACCGAGAACTTCGGCTTCGCGGCCGCCTTGAGGATCAGCGCCTTCTTGGCCATCTCAGTTCTCCTTGAACGGGAAGCCCAGGAGCTTCAGCAGCGCCCGGCCCTCGTCGTCGGTCGTGGCGGTGGTCACCACCGTGATGTCCATGCCCCGCTGGCGATCGATCTTGTCCTGGTCGATCTCGTGGAACACCGACTGCTCGGTCAGACCGAACGTGTAGTTGCCGTGCCCGTCGAGCTTGCGCCCGTCCAGGCCGCGGAAGTCACGGATACGCGGCAGCGCGATGGAGAGCAGCCGGTCCAGGAACTCCCACATCCGGTCGCCGCGCAGGGTCACCTTCGCGCCGATCGGCATGCCCTCGCGGAGCTTGAACTGCGCGATGGACTTGGTCGCCCGCCGGACCTGCGGCTTCTGGCCGGTGATGGTGGCCAGGTCGCGGACCGCGCCGTCGATGAGCTTGGCGTCCCGAGCGGCCTCGCCGACGCCCATGTTCACGACGATCTTGACGAGCCGCGGCACCTGCATCGGGTTGCCGTACTCGTGCTGCTCGCGCAGCTGGGCCACGATCTCGTTGCGGTACCGCTCCTTGAGGCGCGGCATGGTCTTGGTTTCGGTAGCCGTGGTCATCACAGGTCCTTACCAGTGCTACGCGCGACGCGGACCTTCTGGCCGTTGTCGTCGATCCGGTAGCCGACGCGGGTCGGCTTGCCGTCGGAGTCCACGACCATCACGTTCGAGACGTGGATCGGGGCCTCCTGAGTGACGATGCCACCGGTCTTGGCGCCACGCTGAGTGGTGCTGATGCGGGTGTGCTTCTTGACCCGGTTCACGCCCTCGACCAGGACCTTGTCCTGCCGCGGGTAGGCCGCGATGACCTTGCCCTTGGCACCCTTGTCCTTGCCGGCGATGACGACGACCGTGTCGCCCTTCTTGACCTTCACGGTCACAACACCTCCGGCGCGAGAGAAATGATCTTCATGAACCGCTTGTCCCGCAGCTCACGACCGACCGGGCCGAAGATACGGGTACCGCGCGGGTCCCCACCGTCCTTGATGATGACGGCGGCGTTCTCGTCGAAGCGGATGTACGACCCGTCCGGCCGCCGCCGCTCCTTGGCGGTACGGACGATGACGGCCTTGACCACGTCGCCCTTCTTGACACCGGCACCCGGGATCGCGTCCTTGACGGTCGCCACGATGACGTCGCCGATGCTCGCGTAGCGCCGACCGGAGCCACCGAGAACCCGGATGCACAGGATCTCCCGGGCACCCGTGTTGTCGGCGACGCGCAGTCGCGACTCCTGCTGAATCACGTCTATCTCCTATGTCTGCCGGTTCTCCGGCCGCCGGGGCGGCCGGAGCCTGGCGGAACCTGCGCCCGACCGATCTCGGCCGAGCTCGAGCCTTCGCTACTTGGCCTTCTCGAGGATCTCCACGATTCGCCACCGCTTGGTGGCGGACAGCGGCCGGGTCTCCATGATCAGGACGCGGTCGCCGACACCGGCGGAGTTCTGCTCGTCGTGGACCTTCAGCTTGCTGGTACGGCGCATGATCTTGCCGTACAGCGCGTGCTTGACCCGGTCCTCGACCTCGACCACGACGGTCTTGTCCATCTTGTCGCTGACCACGAGGCCCTCGCGGACCTTCCGGCGGCCACGCTGCTGGGTGGCGGTCGTGTTCTCGCTCATGAAGCAGTCACCTCAGTCGGCGCGGCCGAGAGCCCCAGCTCGCGCTCACGCATGATCGTGTAGATCCGGGCGATCTCCCGACGGATGACCTGCAGCCGCCGGTTGTTGTCCAGCTGACCGGTTGCGGCCTGCACGCGGAGGTTGAACAGCTCCGCCTTGGCCTCGCGCAGCTTCGTGACCAGCTCCTCCTCGGAGAGCTCACGCAGCTCGGAGGCCTTAACGCCCGCTGCCATCAGGATTCACCCACTTCGCGCGTCACAATGCGGCACTTCATCGGGAGCTTGTGGATCGCGCGACGCATCGCCTCTCGCGCGATCTGCTCGTTGGGGAAGGACATCTCGAAGAGGACCCGCCCCGGCTTGACGTTGGCGACCCACCACTCCGGCGAGCCCTTACCGGAACCCATCCGGGTTTCGGCCGGCTTCTTGGTGAGGGCCTGGTCCGGGAAGATGGTGATCCAGACCTTGCCGCCACGCTTGATGTGGCGGGTCATCGCGATACGCGCCGACTCGATCTGCCGGTTGGTCACGTACGCCGGCTCGAGAGCCTGGATTCCGAACTCGCCGAACACCACCCGGTTGCCGCCCTTGGACGCGCCGCTGCGGTCCGGGTGGTGCGGCTTGCGGAAGCCCTTCGGGGGCTTGCGCGGCATCAGCATCTGTCAGCCCTCCTGCTGCGTTTCTGCCGCGGCGGCGACGGCGGACGCGTCCACCGGCTCGCCGCTCGGCGTCTCGGCCTGCTGCGCGACGGTCGTCGCGGCAGCGCGGCCGGCCTCGGTGCCACCGGAGGTCGTGCCGGACGAACCGGACCGACCACGACGCGGCCGCTCGGGGCGGTCACCGCGCTCCCGGCGCGGGCGCGACGGAGCCTCGGTCGGGGTCTCCCGACCCGGCACCGCGTCGCCCTTGTAGATCCAGACCTTCACGCCGATGCGGCCGAAGGTGGTACGGGCCTCGAAGAAGCCGTACTCGATGTTGGCCCGCAGCGTGTGCAGCGGAACCCGACCCTCGCGGTAGAACTCCGTGCGGCTCATCTCGGCGCCGCCGAGGCGACCCGAGACCTGCACCCGGATGCCCTTGCACATCGGGTTCTTCATCGCCGACTGCATCGCCTTGCGCATCGCGCGGCGGAAGCTGACCCGGCTGGAGAGCTGCTCGGCGACGCCCTGGGCGACCAGCTGCGCGTCCGACTCGGGGTTCTTCACCTCGATGATGTTGAGCTGCACCTGCTTGCCGGTGAGCTTCTCCAGCTCGCCGCGGATCCGGTCGGCCTCCGCACCCTTACGGCCGATGACGATGCCCGGCCGGGCGGTGTGGATGTCGACGCGGACCCGGTCGCGGGTGCGCTCGATGTCGACCTTGGAAATGCCGGCGCGCTCCAGGCCCTTGGACATCATCCGGCGGATCTTGACGTCCTCGCCGATGTAGTCCTTGTAGAGCTTGTCCGCGAACCAGCGGGACTTCCAGTCGGTCGAGATGCCGAGCCGGAACCCGTGCGGGTGAACCTTCTGACCCATTACTCGGCGCCCTCCGTGTTGCTCTGCGTCTCGGCCGGCTCGGTCTGCTTGGCCGGGGCCGACTTCTTCGCCGACTTCTTCGGCGCGGCCGGCGCGACCGCCTCGACCGCCACCGTGATGTGGCAGGTGCGCTTGCGGATCCGGTACGCCCGGCCCTGGGCCCGAGGCTGGAACCGCTTCATCGTCGGGCCCTCGTCCACGAACGCCTCGCTGACGAGCAACGCGTCGGGGTCCAGCCGCTCGTTGTTCTCCGCGTTGGCGATCGCGCTCGCGAGCACCTTGTACACCTGCTCGCTCGCCGCCTGCGGCGCGAACTGCAGCACCGTGAGCGCCTCCTTCGCGGGCAGGCCGCGGACGAGGTTGACCACCCGGCGCGCCTTCATCGGCGAGATGCGCACGTGTCGCGCAATCGCCCGCGCGCCCGGAAGCACCGGAGCGTCGCCCTTTCCTGGCATCGCTGTAACCCCTTGATCCTCTATCCGTATGCCCGCGGCGTCAGCGCCGGCGGCTCTTCCGGTCGTCCTTCTCGTGACCCTTGAACGTACGGGTCAACGCGAACTCGCCGAGCTTGTGCCCGACCATCGCCTCGGTCACGAACACGGGGACGTGCTTGCGTCCGTCGTGCACCGCGATCGTGTGCCCGAGCATGTCCGGGATGATCGTGGAGCGGCGCGACCAGGTCTTGATGACGTTCTTCGAGCCCTTCTCGTTCTGCGTCTCCACCTTCTTGAGCAGGTGGTCGTCGATGAACGGGCCCTTCTTCAGGCTGCGAGGCATGTCTTATCTCCCTCAGCCGCGCTTACGCGTGGCGTAGCGACGGCGGACGATCAGCCGGTCACTCGGCTGGCCCTTACGACGGGTGCGGCCCTCGGGCTTACCCTGCGGGTTGACCGGGTGGCGACCACCGGAGGTCTTGCCCTCGCCACCACCGTGCGGGTGGTCGACCGGGTTCATGGCCACACCACGGACGGTCGGGCGCTTGCCCTTCCACCGCATCCGGCCGGCCTTGCCCCAGTTGATGTTTGACTGGTCGGCGTTGCCGATCTCGCCGACGCTGGCGCGGCAGCGCACGTCGACACGGCGGATCTCACCCGACGGCATACGCAGGGTCGCGTACGCGCCCTCCCGGCCGAGGAGCTGGATGCCGACGCCGGCCGAGCGGGCCAGCTTGGCGCCGCCGCCCGGACGCAGCTCCACGTTGTGGATCGTGGTACCGACCGGGATGTTGCGCAGCGGCAGGTTGTTGCCGGGCTTGATGTCCGCGCCCGGCCCCGACTCCACCGCGTCGCCCTGCTTGAGGTCCTTCGGCGCGAGGATGTACCGCTTCTCGCCGTCGGCGTAGTGCAGCAGCGCGATGCGCGCGGTGCGGTTCGGGTCGTACTCGATGTGCGCGACCTTGGCCGGCACGCCGTCCTTGTCGACCCGCTTGAAGTCGATCAGCCGGTACTGGCGCTTGTGGCCGCCACCCTGGTGCCGGGCGGTGATCCGCCCGTGGGCGTTCCGGCCGCCCTTCTTCGGCAGCGGAGCCAGCAGCGACTTCTCCGGCGTCGACCGGGTGATCTCGGCGAAGTCGGCGACGCTCGAGCCACGCCGGCCCGGCGTCGTCGGCTTGTACTTACGGATAGCCATTGTCTACACCCCTCAGCTGACCGGGCCGCCGAAGGCCTCGATGCGGTCTCCCTCAGCCAGCTTCACCATCGCCCGCTTGGTGTCCTTGCGCTTGCCGAACCCAGTACGGGTCCGCTTGCGCTTGCCCTCGCGGTTGAGCGTGTTGACCGTCAGGACGCGGACGTTGAAGATCTGCTCGATGGCGATCTTGATCGCGGTCTTGTTCGCGTCCGGGTGCACCAGGAAGGTGTACCAGTTCCGGTTCAGCTCGCTGTAGCTCTTCTCCGAGACGACCGGCGCCACGATGATGTCGCGCGGGTCGGCGATCGTGCTCACTTGCCACCCTCCTCGGTGGTCTCGGCGGGAACGCCCAGGAACTCGTCCAGGGCCTCCTTGGTGAAGACCACGTCGTCGGCCACCAGCACGTCGTACGTGTTGAGCTGGCCGGCCTCGATCAGGTGCACCCGCGGCTCGTTGCGCAGCGACACCCAGTTCAGCTCGTCGGTGCTGCTCAGCACGACCAGCACCCGACGGGCCTCGCTCAGCTTCGCGAGCGTGGCCAGCGCGGCCTTGGTCGACGGCTTCTCACCCGAGACGAACGCCTCGACGACGTGCACCTGCCCGGCGCGCGCCCGGTCGGAGAGGGCACCACGCAGCGCGGCGGCCTTCATCTTCTTGGGGGTGCGCTGGCTGTAGTCGCGCGGCACCGGGCCGTGCACCACGCCACCGCCGGCGAACTGCGGCGCGCGGATCGAGCCCTGCCGGGCCCGACCGGTGCCCTTCTGCTTGTACGGCTTCTTGCCGCCACCGGCGACCTCGCCGCGGGTCTTGGTCTTGTGCGTGCCCTGCCGGGCCGCCGCCAGCTGCGCCACCACGACCTGGTGCATCAGCGGGACGTTGGCCTGGACGTCGAAGATGTCGGCGGGCAGCTCGACCGAGCCGCTCTTGGCGCCTTCGGAGTTCAGGACGTCAACGGTGGTCACTTGGCCACACCGCCCTTCTTCGCCTTGGTCTTGGCCGCGGTGCGGACCAGGACCAGCGCGCCCTTCGGGCCGGGGATGGCGCCGCGGACGAGCAGGAGGTTGTTCTCGGTGTCGACCGCCTGGACGGTCAGGTTCTGCACGGTGTAGCGCACGCCACCCATGCGGCCCGCCATCCGGGTGCCCTTGAAGACGCGACCCGGGGTGGCGCAGGCCCCGATGGAGCCCGGGGAGCGGTGCTTGCGCTCGACACCGTGGCTGGCGCGCAGGCCGTGGAAGCCGTGTCGCTTCATCGGGCCGGCGTAGCCCTTGCCCTTGGTCTTGCCGGTGACGTCGATGGAGACGCCGACCGGGAACTCCTCGACCGTGACCTCCTGGCCGAGCGAGTAGTCGCCGGCGTCGGCGGTGCGCAGCTCGACGATGTGCCGGCGCGGCGCCACGTCGGCCTTGGCGTAGTGCCCACGCAGCGGCTTCTTGGCCTTGCGCGGGTCGATCGTCCCGTACGCCAGCTGGACCGCGGAGTAACCGTCCTTGTCGGCGTCACGAACCTGGGTGATGACGCAGGGGCCGGCCTGAACCACGGTCACCGGGACAACCTTGTTGTTGTCCCAGACCTGGGTCATGCCGAGCTTTGCGCCCAGGATCCCCTTAACTTGCCTGTCCATGTGTCCGGTCCCTACAGCTTGATCTCGATGTCGACGCCAGCCGGCAGGTCGAGGCGCATGAGCGAGTCGACCGTCTTCGGGGTCGGGTCGATGATGTCGATCAGCCGCTTGTGCGTACGCATCTCGAAGTGCTCGCGCGAGTCCTTGTACTTGTGCGGCGAGCGGATGACGCAGAAACGGTTGATCTCCGTGGGCAGCGGCACCGGGCCAGCGACCTGCGCCCCGGTACGCGTCACCGTCTCGACGATCTTCCGAGCCGAGGAGTCGACGACCTCGTGGTCATAGGCCTTGAGCCGGATGCGGATCTTCTGTCCCGCCATGGTGGCTTCTGTTCCTTCTCTCGATGCCGCTGTGTTGCGGGTGCCTGTACCGGCTGGTACAGGCCCTCTTCGCCCACCCCCGCGGTCGGGCGTGTCGCGCCCTGTGGCCAGGCTCCGCCCCGAGATTCCGGAGCGATCCTGACCGCGGTGGGTCTAGGCGCCGATCGCGCTACCGCGACCTGAACGCCGCGCGAGGGTGGTTGGCGGCCGGGCCGCCAACCACCCCACGCCCGACTGTTCTGCCTACCCGGAGGTTCGGCGCGAGCCGAACACAGGCAGCGAACTGTCGTTACGCAACCTGACTAGTATGCCGCACGACCGGCGGCGGGTCTAATCGGGGTTACCCAGCTCACTTGATGATCTTGGTGACGCGACCCGCGCCGACCGTACGGCCACCCTCCCGGATCGCGAACTTGAGGTTGTCCTCCATCGCGATGGGCTGGATCAGCTTCACGGTCATCGTGGTGTTGTCGCCAGGCATGACCATCTCGGTGCCCTCGGGGAGGGTGACGACACCGGTGACGTCCGTGGTCCGGAAGTAGAACTGCGGACGGTAGTTCTGGAAGAACGGGGTGTGCCGGCCACCCTCCTCCTTGGAGAGGATGTAGACGGTCGCCTCGAACTCCGTGTGCGGGGTGCTGCTGCCCGGCTTGACGACCACCATGCCGCGCTCGACGTCCTCGCGCTTGGTGCCGCGGAGCAGCAGACCGACGTTCTCGCCTGCGCGGGCGTCGTCCAGGGTCTTCCGGAACATCTCGATCGCGGTGACCTTGGTCTTGAAGCCCTTCTCGCGGATGCCGACGACCTCGACGTCCTCGTTCGGGAGCAGCACGCCACGCTCGACACGACCGGTGACCACGGTACCCCGACCGGTGATGGTGAAGACGTCCTCGACGGGCATGAGGAACGGCTTCTCGGTCTCGCGCTCCGGCTGCGGGATCGCGGTGTCGACCGCGCTCATCAGCTCGAGCAGCTTCTCGGTCCAGACCGGGTCGCCCTCGAGGGCCTTCAGCGCGGAGACCTGGACGACCGGCAGGTCGTCACCCGGGTACTCCTGAGCCGAGAGCAGCTCGCGGACCTCGAGCTCGACGAGCTCCAGGAGCTCCTCGTCGTCGACCATGTCGCTCTTGTTCAGCGCCACGACGATGTACGGCACGCCGACCTGGCGGGCCAGCAGCACGTGCTCGCGGGTCTGCGGCATCGGGCCGTCGGTCGCCGCGACCACCAGGATCGCGCCGTCCATCTGGGCGGCACCGGTGATCATGTTCTTGATGTAGTCGGCGTGACCGGGGCAGTCGACGTGCGCGTAGTGCCGCGCCTCGGTCTGGTACTCGACGTGCGCGATCGAGATCGTGATGCCGCGGGCCTTCTCCTCCGGCGCCTTGTCGATCTCGTCGAACGGCGTGTACGGGTTCAGGTCCGGGTACTGGTCGTGCAGGACCTTGGTGATGGCCGCCGTCAGCGTCGTCTTACCGTGGTCGATGTGACCAATGGTGCCGATGTTGACGTGCGGCTTAGTCCGCTCGAACTTCGCCTTCGCCACTGGTGTCCTCCTGTGGACTTCTTGGTTCGTTCGCCCCGGTGCGCCAGGTCGGCGCTTAGGACTCTGTCGACAGCCTTTCCGACCTGACGGCCGGAGAGCTTTGTGGGTTCTGCGGCGATGAAGCCTACAGGCCCGGAATTCACACAATCCGACCGAGGTGGTCGCAGTCGGGGAATCCTCCCGCGACCACCTCGGATCAGCTCAGGTGAGCGTCACTCACCCGTCGCCTTGGCGATGATCTCCTTGGCGACCGAGGACGGGACCTCGGCGTAGGAGTCGAACTGCATGCTGTAGCTAGCCCGGCCCTGGGTCTTCGACCGCAGGTCGCCGACGTAGCCGAACATCTCCGACAACGGCACCAGAGCACGGACGACGCGGGCGCCACTGCGCTCCTCCATCGCCTGAATGATGCCGCGGCGGGAGTTGAGGTCGCCGATGACGTCACCCATGTTCTCCTCAGGAGTGGTGACCTCAACAGCCATCATCGGCTCGAGCAGTGCGGGGTCGGCCTTGCGGGCCGCGTCCTTCATCACCATCGAGCCGGCGATCTTGAATGCCATTTCCGACGAGTCGACCTCGTGGTACTGGCCGTCCAGCAGGGTGAGCTTGATGCCCACCAGCGGGAAGCCGGCGAGGATGCCGTACTGCATGGCGTCCTGCGCACCCGCGTCCACCGACGGGATGAACTCCCGGGGGATACGGCCACCGGTCACGCCGTTGGCGAACTCGTAGGTCGGCGCGTCGTTGCCCAGCGGCAGCGGCTCCAGGCTGACGATCACCCGGGCGTACTGGCCGGAGCCACCGGTCTGCTTCTTGTGGGTGTACTCGACCTTGTCCACCTTGCGGCGGATGGTCTCGCGGTACGCCACCTGCGGCTTTCCGATGTTCGCCTCGACGTTGAACTCGCGGCGCATCCGGTCGACCAGGATGTCCAGGTGCAGCTCGCCCATACCGGAGATGACCGTCTGACCGGTCTGGTCGTCCAGCTTGACGCGGAAGGTCGGGTCCTCCTCGGCCAGCCGCTGGATGGCGGTGCTGAGCTTCTCCTGGTCAGCCTTGGTCTTCGGCTCGATGGCGACCTCGATGACCGGCTCCGGGAAGGTCATCGACTCCAGGATGACCGGGTTCGCCGGGTCACACAGGGTGTCACCGGTGGTGGTCTGCTTGAGACCCTGCACCGCGATGATGTCGCCAGCCTGGGCCGAGCCGCGCTCTTCCCGCTTGTTGGCGTGCATCTGGTAGATCTTGCCGATCCGCTCCTTGCGGTCCTTGGTGGAGTTGACCACCTGGGAGCCGGACTCGAGCGTGCCGGAGTAGATCCGCACGTAGGTGAGCTTGCCGAGGTGCTTGTCCGTCTGGATCTTGAAGGCCAGACCGGAGAACGGCTCGGACACCGCCGGCTTGCGCAGCAGCGGGGTCTCACCGTCGGTGGCGGTGCCCTCGATCGCCGGGATGTCCAGCGGCGACGGCAGGTACGCGACGACCGCGTCCAGCATCGGCTGGATGCCCTTGTTCTTGAACGCGGTGCCGGTGAGGACCGGGTTGGCCTTGCCGCCGATGGTGGCCCGACGGATGGCGGCCTTGATCTCCTCGACGGAGATCTCCTCGCCCTCCAGGTACTTCTCCATCACCGAGTCGTCGACGTCGGCGAGGGTCTCCATCAGCTTCTCGCGCCACTCGGCGGCGGAGTCGGCGAGGTCGGCCGGGATCTCCTCGACCGCGTAGTCCTCACCCTTCTGGGTCTCGCCACGCCAGGTGAGGGCGCGCATCTCGACCAGGTCGACCACGCCGATGAAGTCGCTCTCGGCACCGATCGGGATCTGGAGCACCAGCGGGGTGGCGTTCAGCCGGTCGATCATCATCTGGACGCAGCGGAAGAAGTCCGCGCCGGTACGGTCCAGCTTGTTGACGAAACACATCCGGGGGACGTTGTACTTGTCCGCCTGACGCCAGACGTTCTCCGTCTGCGGCTCCACGCCGGCCACGCCGTCGTAGACCGCGACCGCACCGTCCAGGACACGCAGCGACCGCTCCACCTCGACCGTGAAGTCGACGTGGCCGGGCGTGTCGATGATCTGGATCGTGTGGCCCTTCCACTCGCACTTCGTGGCGGCGGAGGTGATGGTGATACCGCGCTCCTGCTCCTGCTCCATCCAGTCCATGACGGCAGCGCCCTCGTGGACCTCACCGATCTTGTACGTGATACCGGTGTAGAACAGGATTCGCTCGGTGGTAGTGGTCTTACCGGCATCGATGTGCGCCATGATGCCGATGTTGCGTACGTTGGCGAGCGCGTCTGCGGCGGCCACTTCAATCCCTACTTATCGTCGTCTCGACACAACTGGTGGCGGTCCCGGCGCCGGGTGGGCACCGGGACCAAGCTGTTACCAGCGGTAGTGCGCGAAGGCCTTGTTGGACTCCGCCATCTTGTGCGTGTCCTCGCGCCGCTTGACGGCGGCACCGAGGCCGTTGCTCGCGTCCAGCAGCTCGTTCATCAGCCGCTCGACCATGGTCTTCTCGCGCCGGGCGCGGGAGTACGTGACCAGCCAGCGCAGGCCCAGCGTGGTCGCCCGAGCCGGACGGACCTCGACCGGCACCTGGTAGGTCGCGCCACCGACACGGCGGCTGCGGACTTCCAGAGTCGGCTTGACGTTGTCCATCGCGCGCTTGAGCGTGACGACCGGGTCGGTGCCGGACTTCTCCCGGCAGCCCTCCAGGGCCGCGTACACCACGCGCTCGGCGAGCTGACGCTTGCCGCGCAGGAGGATCTTGTTCACCAGCTGGGTGACCAACGGCGAGTTGTACACCGGGTCAGCGACCAGCGGCTTCCGCGGAGCGGGTCCCTTACGCGGCATGTCAGCTCTTCTCCTTCTTCGCGCCGTAGCGGCTGCGCGCCTGCTTGCGGTTACGGACACCCTGGGTGTCCAGCGAACCGCGGACGATCTTGTAACGCACGCCGGGGAGGTCCTTCACCCGGCCGCCACGGACGAGCACGATCGAGTGCTCCTGCAGGTTGTGACCCACGCCCGGGATGTAGGCGGTCACCTCGATCTGGCTGCTGAGCTTCACACGAGCGACCTTGCGCAGCGCGGAGTTCGGCTTCTTGGGAGTGGTGGTGTACACGCGGGTGCACACGCCGCGCCGCTGAGGGGAACCCTTCAGCGCCGGGGTCTTGGTCTTACTCGTCTTGGCCTGGCGGCCCTTGCGGACCAGCTGCTGGATCGTGGGCACCGGGTTTCTCCGCTCCCTTCGGCCGCTCACGCGGCCGCGCTCGCTCGGTCGGCCTGATGACCGACCCTCCTACATTCCGACCAGGTCCACCTCGCGGCGGTCCCGGCACCCGCGGTCGGGCGTGTCGCCCGAACACGGTCCCGGTTCCGACGCTCGCGCGGTGGCTCCGGGTTTGTCACCGGCACGCGGATCTCCGCCGCCGGGTCTTCTGGCTCAGTCGTGCCGCTGTTCGGATGCCGGTATCACCGGATCCCGCGCACGCACGAGTTGCCCGGGCAAGCCCGGGCGCAAGGGGAAAGAGTACCTACCACAGCCGTGCAGGTCAAAACGGATGACCCGCCGGACTTCTCACTGCTCGCCGGCTGGACTCGTCACGCCTCACGCCTGTGATGGGCACCTACGACGACAAGTGTACCGGCTCCGCCGGAAACCGGACCGGTAGCCCCTGGGCGGGACCGATCGGTATCCGGCGCTCGCTCGCTCGTTCCGATCCGACGTGGGCCGGATCTCAGGCCAGCGTCAGCAGCAGCGCCAGCCCCAGGCCCGACAGGCAGAGCAGGAGACCGGCGCCACCGCAGCTGATCCCGGCGATCGCCACGCCACGGCCGGTGAACCGGACCGCCGGCGGAGCGGCCGGGCGGCGGATCTGCCGGAGGCCGAGCAGGCCGGCCACCACGGCACCGGCACCGGTCAGGCTGCCCAGTACGGCGAAGGCACCGGCTGCCCAGGCTCCCCCACCCGCGCCTCCCCCGACCGCGCCGATGCAGATGGTGAGGAACGAGATCAGGATCGAGGTGATGCCGGCCACCAGCGAGCCGACCGCCAGCCCCGACGTGACCGGGGGAACGTCCAGGTGCACCGTCGCGAACGGGGTGCCAGGCACCGGCTCGACCCGCTTGGGCGGCCGGGGGCGGTCCTGCGGCGGCGGCACGGACGCTGGCGCACCCCAGCCCATTCCAGGGCCGCCGGGAACGGGCGGCGCGCCATATCCCGGGCCTCCGCCCGGCGGCCCGGACGGCGGCGGGCCGTGGGGCGGCCCGAAGCCCGGAGGCGTTGCGGGCGGACCGTACGGAGCACCGATGGCAGGCGGGCCGGACGGCGGACTCGCCGGAGATGGACCGGGGCCGGCACCGCCAGGTGGCCGGCCCGGCGGCACACCGAAGCCGGGCGGCGGACCCGGCGGCGGGGCGTATGCCGACGCGTACCCGGACGGTGGGGGCGGCGCGGGCGGCTCCGGCGCGGGTCCGGGCCCTAGCTGCTCCCCCGGTTGCGCCCCGGCCGCGTCGTCCGGGCGCCCGGACGTGGGCTGGGCGGACTCGCCGCCCTCGGGGCGCGCCGGTTCCGTCACGGGATCTCCTCCTCATCGGCCGCGTCCACCGCGGTGCGACGGACACCGTCAGGCTACCGTCGCGGGTCAGCCCACCGTGCCCGGCGCGATGCCCGCGGCGACCCGGGTCAGTCGACGGTGGGGGCGAAGTCCTGCCCGTAGGGTGCCTCGGCGAGCCGGACCACGCCGATCACCAGCAGCGCCACCACACTCACCGCGACCAGCGCCAGCCCCGTCCAGGCCAACCGTTCGCCGCGACGCAGCCAGGCCGCGCCGGTCAGGAAACCGCCCGAGGCGTACGCCTCCCGGCGCGCCTGCCGCGCCAGGTGCAGCGCGACCGTCGCGGGGATCACCCCACCCAGCAGCAGGCCGGTCATCGCCCCCATCAACCCGAGCGCGAACACCGCGCGGGCCTTGGTCGCCCGGACCGGATCGGGGTCGAGCGGATGACG
This sequence comes from Micromonospora sp. NPDC003241, assembly GCF_053589795.1. Taxonomy (NCBI): domain Bacteria; kingdom Bacillati; phylum Actinomycetota; class Actinomycetes; order Micromonosporales; family Micromonosporaceae; genus Micromonospora; species Micromonospora sp. NPDC003241. Next base: position 142,044 of record NZ_JBSFSO010000001.1, read on the forward strand.
TGGCGCCGACGCGGTCGGCGTCGGTCCGGGTGCGATCGTCATGAGCACATGATGCCTGTCCGGGTCGCGCCGCGCGCCGGAGCGGCGGGTACGGACACGAGGAGGCCCCCGGCAGATGCCGGGGGCCTCCCACGTCACACGGTCCTAGCGGTACGACCCGAAGTCGAAGTCGTCCAGCGGAACCGCCGCGCCACTGGCCGGCCCGAAACCGTAGTCGGTCTCCGGGTAGCCGGTCATCGAGTAGACCTTGGCCTTCGCCTCCTCGGTCGGCTCGACCCGGACGTTGCGGTACTTGCTGATGCCGGTACCGGCCGGGATGAGCTTACCGATGATCACGTTCTCCTTGAGACCGATCAGCGAGTCGCTGCGGGCGTGGATCGCCGCGTCGGTCAGCACCCGGGTGGTCTCCTGGAAGGAGGCCGCCGAGAGCCAGGAGTCGGTGGCCAGCGAGGCCTTGGTGATACCCATCAGCACCGGACGACCGGCTGCGGGCTCGCCGCCCTCGCCGACGAGCCGGCGGTTCTCCGACTCGAAGAGCGCCCGGTCGACCAGCACACCCGGCAGGAACTCGGTCGAGCCGGAGTCGATGACCGTCACCCGCTTGAGCATCTGGCGGATGATGATCTCGATGTGCTTGTCGTGGATGAGCACACCCTGCGAGCGGTAGACCTCCTGGACCTCCTGGGTCAGGTGGACCTGGACCGCGCGCGGGCCGAGAATGCGCAGCAGCTCGTGCGGGTCGATGGTGCCCTCGGTGAGCTTCTCGCCGACCTCGACGTGGTCACCGTCGTGCGCCCGCAGCCGGACCCGCTTCGAGATCTTGTCGTACACGATCTCTTCGCTGCCGTCGTCGGGGATCACGACGATCTTGCGTGACCGCTCGCCGTCCTCGATCCGGATCCGGCCGGGGGTGTCGGCGATCGGCGCCTTGCCCTTCGGGATCCGGGCCTCGAAGATCTCCTGGACACGCGGCAGACCCTGGGTGATGTCCTCACCCGCGACACCACCGGTGTGGAAGGTCCGCATCGTCAGCTGCGTACCCGGCTCACCGATCGACTGGGCGGCGATGATGCCGACCGCCTCGCCGACGTCCACGATCTTGCCGGTCGGCAGCGAGCGGCCGTAGCACGCACCGCAGACGCCCAGCTTCGACTCGCAGGTGAGCACGCTGCGCACCCGGACGTTGTCGACCCCGGCGGCGACGATCTTGTCGACCAGGATCGAGTTGATGTCCGAGCCGCGCTCGGCGACGACGGTGCCGTCCGGCCCCTTGATGTCGTCGGCGAGGGTACGGGCGTGCACGCTCGTCTCGGCGTGCTCGTGCACCACGAGCCGGCCGTCGAGCTGCTGACCGATCTGCATCGGGATGGCCCGGTCGGTGCCGCAGTCCTCCTCGCGGATGATGACGTCCTGCGAGACGTCCACCAGACGCCGGGTCAGGTAACCCGAGTCGGCGGTACGCAGGGCGGTGTCCGCGAGCCCCTTACGAGCACCGTGCGTGGAGATGAAGTACTCCAGCACGGACAGACCCTCCCGGTAGCTGGCCTTGATCGGCCGCGGGATGATCTCGCCCTTCGGGTTGGCCACCAGACCACGGATCGCCGCGATCTGCCGGAGCTGGAGCAGGTTACCGCGAGCACCCGAGTTGATCATCTTCCACAGCGGGTTCTCCTGCGGCAGCGCGGTGTCCATCTCCTTGGCGACCTCGTTGGTCGCCTTGGTCCAGATCTCGATGAGCTCGCCGCGACGCTCCTCGGCGGTCATCAGACCACGCTGGTACTGCTTGTCGATCCGGTCGGCTTCCTTCTCGTACCGCTCCAGGATCTCCCGCTTGCGCGGCGGAGCGATGACGTCCTCCATGCCGATGGTCACGCCGGACCAGGTGGCCCAGTGGAAACCGGCCTCCTTGAGCCCGTCCAGGGTGGCCGCCAGGGCCACCTTCGGGAACCGCTCGGCGAGGTCGTTGACGATCGCGGAGAGCTGACCCTTGCGGATCTCGTAGTTCACGAACCGGTAGCCCTGCGGCAGGGTCTCGTTGAACAGCACCCGGCCGAGCGTGGTCTCCACGGTCAGCGGCTCACCGGGGACCCAGCCCTCGGGCGCGGTCCACGGCTGCCCACCGGCGCCGTTGTCGACCTCGACGACGTCCCGCAGCCGGATCTTGACCGGCGCCTGCAGGTGCAGCTCGCCGTTGTCGTACGCCATCCGCGTCTCGGCGTCCGAGCTGAACGCCCGGCCCTCCCCGCGCTCACCGGTGGTGAGGTGGGTCAGGTGGTAGAGCCCGATGACCATGTCCTGGGTGGGCATGGTGACCGGCTTGCCGTCGGCCGGCTTGAGGATGTTGTTCGACGACAGCATCAGGATCCGCGCCTCGGCCTGGGCCTCGGCGGACAGCGGCACGTGCACCGCCATCTGGTCGCCGTCGAAGTCGGCGTTGAACGCGGTGCAGACCAGCGGGTGGATCTGGATGGCCTTGCCCTCGACCAGCTGCGGCTCGAAGGCCTGGATGCCGAGTCGGTGCAGGGTGGGCGCCCGGTTGAGCAGCACCGGGTGCTCGCCGATGACCTCTTCCAGCACGTCCCACACGACCGGCCGCTGCCGCTCGACCATTCGCTTGGCGGACTTGATGTTCTGTGCGTGGTTCAGGTCGACCAGCCGCTTCATCACGAACGGCTTGAACAGCTCCAGCGCCATCTGCTTGGGCAGGCCGCACTGGTGCAGCTTGAGCTTCGGGCCGACCACGATGACCGAACGGCCGGAGTAGTCGACGCGCTTGCCCAGCAGGTTCTGACGGAACCGGCCCTGCTTGCCCTTGAGCATGTCGGACAGCGACTTCAGCGGGCGGTTACCCGGGCCGGTGACCGGCCGACCGCGGCGGCCGTTGTCGAACAGCGCGTCGACGGCCTCCTGCAGCATCCGCTTCTCGTTGTTGACGATGATCTCGGGCGCGCCGAGGTCGATCAGCCGCTTGAGCCGGTTGTTCCGGTTGATCACGCGGCGGTACAGGTCGTTCAGGTCGCTGGTCGCGAAGCGGCCACCGTCGAGCTGCACCATCGGGCGCAGGTCCGGCGGGATGACCGGTACGCAGTCCAGCACCATGCCGAGCGGCGAGTTGCGGGTGTTCTGGAACGCCGCGACGACCTTGAGCCGCTTGAGCGCCCGGATCTTCCGCTGCCCCTTGCCGGTGCGGATGGTCTCCCGCAGGTGCTCCGCCTCGGCGGCGAGGTCCATGTTCTGCACCAGGGCCTTGATCGCCTCGGCGCCCATGCCCCCGGTGAAGTACTCGCCGAACCGGTCACGCAGCTCGCGGTAGAGCAGCTCGTCGGTGACCAGCTGCTTCGAGTCGAGCTTGCGGAAGGTGTCCAGCACCTCGTCCAGGCGGTCGATCTCGCGCTGGGCCCGGTCGCGGATCTGGCGCATCTCGCGCTCTCCGCCCTCCTTGACCTTGCGCCGAACGTCCGCCTTCGCGCCCTCGGCCTCCAGCTCGGCCAGGTCGGCCTCGAGCTTGGCGGCCCGCTTCTCGATCTCCGAGTCGCGGCTGTTCTCGGACTGCCGCTTCTCGGCCAGGATCTCGTTCTCGATGGTCGAGAGGTCACGGTGACGCGCCTCGGCGTCAACGCTCGTCACGACGTACGAGGCGAAGTAGATGATCTTTTCGAGGTCCTTCGGGGCGAGGTCCAGCAGGTAACCCAGCCGGCTCGGCACGCCCTTGAAGTACCAGATGTGGGTCACCGGCGCGGCGAGCTCGATGTGGCCCATCCGCTCACGGCGGACCTTCGAGCGGGTCACCTCGACGCCGCAGCGCTCACAGATGATGCCCTTGAACCGGACCCGCTTGTACTTGCCGCAGTAGCACTCCCAGTCCCGCTGCGGACCGAAGATCTTCTCGCAGAAGAGGCCGTCCTTCTCCGGCTTGAGAGTGCGGTAGTTGATCGTCTCGGGCTTCTTGACCTCGCCGTGCGACCACTGACGGATGTCGTCGGCGGTCGCCAGCCCAATTCGCAACTCGTCGAAAAAGTTGACGTCGAGCACGTTCATTCCCTCACACGTCGCTTGTTGCGCTAGCAGCTGACCGGGTCCGGGCCCGGGACGGGGTGACCCCGAGAGGGGCCGCCCCGTCACCGGACCGCAACGTCACACTTCCTCGACCGAGCTCGGCTCGCGCCGGGAAAGATCGATACCCAGCTCCTCCGCGGCCCGGAAGACCTCGTCGTCGGTCTCGCGCATCTCCAGGGCCACACCGTCGCTGGAGAGCACCTCGACATTGAGGCACAGCGACTGCAGCTCCTTGAGCAGCACCTTGAACGACTCGGGGATGCCCGGCTCGGGGATGTTCTCGCCCTTGACGATCGCCTCGTAGACCTTGACCCGGCCCAGGACGTCGTCGGACTTGATCGTCAGCAGCTCCTGCAGGGCGTACGCGGCACCGTAGGCCTGCATCGCCCAGCACTCCATCTCACCGAAGCGCTGGCCACCGAACTGCGCCTTACCACCCAGCGGCTGCTGCGTGATCATCGAGTACGGACCGGTCGACCGTGCGTGGATCTTGTCGTCGACCAGGTGGTTGAGCTTCAGGATGTAGATGTAGCCGACCGCGATCGGGTCCGGCAGCGGCTCGCCGGAGCGACCGTCGAACAGCTGTGCCTTGCCGCTGGCACCGATCAGCTGCTTGCCGTCCCGGTTGGGCAGGGTCGACGCGAGCAGACCGGAGATCTCCTCCTCGCGGGCACCGTCGAAGACCGGCGTGGCCACGTTGGTGTCCGGGTCGGACACGTCCGCACCGATCCCCTGGAGCTGACGCTTCCACTCCGCGTCGTCGCCGTCGACCTTCCAACCGGTCTTGGCAACCCAGCCCAGGTGGGTCTCGAGTACCTGGCCGATGTTCATCCGGCTCGGCACACCCAGCGGGTTCAGCACGATGTCGACCGGGGTGCCGTCCTCCAGGAACGGCATGTCCTCGACCGGCAGGATCTTGGAGATGACGCCCTTGTTGCCGTGTCGGCCGGCGAGCTTGTCGCCGTCCTGGATCTTCCGCTTCTGGGCGACGTAGACCCGGACCAGCTCGTTGACGCCCGGCGGCAACTCGTCGCCGTCCTCGCGGGAGAAGGTACGCACGCCGATGACCGTGCCGGTCTCACCGTGCGGCACCTTCAGCGAGGTGTCCCGGACCTCACGCGCCTTCTCACCGAAGATCGCGCGGAGCAGACGCTCCTCCGGAGTCAGCTCGGTCTCGCCCTTGGGGGTGACCTTGCCGACCAGGATGTCGCCGGGTACGACCTCGGCACCGATCCGGATGATCCCGCGCTCGTCGAGGTCGGCGAGCATCTCCTCGCTGACGTTCGGGATGTCGCGGGTGATCTCCTCCGGGCCGAGCTTGGTGTCCCGCGCGTCGACCTCGTGCTCCTCGATGTGGATCGAGGTGAGCACGTCCTGCTGCACGAGGCGCTGCGACAGGATGATCGCGTCCTCGTAGTTGTGACCCTCCCAGCACATGAACGCCACGAGCAGGTTGCGCCCGAGCGCCATCTCGCCTTCGTCGGTGCACGGCCCGTCGGCGACGACCTGGCCGGCCTCGACCCGGTCACCCTCGAAGACCACCGGCTTCTGGTTCACGCAGGAGCCGGCGTTGGAGCGACGGAACTTGTGCAGCAGGTAGGTCCGGCGGTGGCCGTCGTCCTGGTGGACGGTGATGTAGTCGGCGCAGAGGTCCTCGACCACGCCACCGACCTCGGCCACCACTACGTCACCGGCGTCGACCGCGGCACGGTACTCCATGCCGGTGCCGACCAGCGGCGACTCCGCCTTGACCAGCGGGACCGCCTGACGCTGCATGTTGGCGCCCATCAGGGCCCGGTTCGCGTCGTCGTGCTCCAGGAACGGGATCATCGCGGTCGCGACCGAGGTCATCTGCCGCGGCGACACGTCCATGTAGTCCACCGCGCCCGGCGCGACGTCCTCGGTCTCGCCGCCCTTACGGCGGACCAGGACGCGGTCCTCGGCGAACGTGCCGTCGGCCCGCAGCGGCGCGTTGGCCTGCGCCTTGACGAACCGGTCCTCCTCGTCCGCGGTCAGGTAGTCGATCTGGTCGGTGACCCGACCGTCGACGACCTTCCGGTACGGCGTCTCGATGAAGCCGAACGGGTTGACCCGGGCGAAGGTGGACAGCGCGCCGATCAGACCGATGTTCGGGCCTTCCGGCGTCTCGATCGGGCACATCCGGCCGTAGTGGGACGGGTGCACGTCGCGGACCTCGAAGCCGGCCCGCTCCCGGGACAGACCACCCGGACCGAGCGCGCTCAGCCGCCGCCGGTGGGTCAGGCCCGCCAGCGGGTTGGTCTGGTCCATGAACTGGGACAGCTGCGAGGTGCCGAAGAACTCCCGGATCGCGGCGACCACCGGGCGGATGTTGATCAGGGTCTGCGGCGTGATCGCCTCGACGTCCTGAGTCGTCATCCGCTCGCGGACGACCCGCTCCATCCGGGACAGACCGACCCGAACCTGGTTCTGGATCAGCTCGCCCACGGTACGCAGGCGCCGGTTGCCGAAGTGGTCGATGTCGTCGGCCTCGTAGCCCTCCTCACCGGCGTGCAGCCGGCAGAGGTACTCCACGGTGGCGACGATGTCGTCCTCGGTCAGCGTGCCGGTGGTGATCGGCACGCTCACTTCGAGCTTCTTGTTGAACTTGTACCGACCGACCTTGGCGACGTCGTACCGCTTCGGGTTGAAGAAGAGGTTGTCGAGCAGGGTCTGGGCGTTCTCGCGGGTCGGCGGCTCGCCAGGGCGCAACTTCCGGTAGATGTCGAGTAGCGCCTCGTCCTGACCGGCGATGTGGTCCTTCTCGAGCGTGGTCATCATCAGCTCGGACCAGCCGAACTTCTCGCGGATCCGCTCGGCCGACCATCCGACGGCCTTGAGCAGGACCGTGACGGCCTGCCGACGCTTACGGTCGATGCGTACGCCGACCGTGTCGCGCTTGTCGATGTCGAACTCCAGCCAGGCACCCCGGCTGGGGATGACCTTGACGCTGGAGAGGTCGCGGTCGGAGGTCTTGTCCGGCTGCTTGTCGAAGTAGACGCCCGGCGAGCGGACGAGCTGGCTGACCACGACGCGCTCGGTGCCGTTGATGATGAAGGTGCCCTTCGGCGTCATCATCGGGAAGTCACCCATGAACACCGTCTGGCTCTTGATCTCGCCGGTGGTGTTGTTGGTGAACTCCGCGGTCACGAAGAGCGGCGCGCAGTAGGTCAGGTCCTTCTCCTTGCACTCCTCGATCGAGGCCTTGACCTCGTCGAAGCGCGGTGCCGAGAAGGAAAGCGACATGGTGCCAGAAAAGTCCTCAATGGGACTGATCTCGTCGAGGATTTCCGCGAGACCCGAGCGTGCGTGCGGGTCGTCCGCCGACCGGCCCTGCCAACCCTCGTTGCCGACGAGCCAGTCGAAGGACTCGTTCTGAATGGCAAGGAGGTTGGGGACCTCGAGGTGTTCGGTGATCCGACCGAAGGAAACTCGGCGGGGAGCGAATGCGCTCGACGTACGACTGGTCTTCGCAGGGCGGGAAGCTGCCAAGATGCGTCCTTCCGAGGACCGGTGCTGCAGAACGGCTGGTACGCGTGCACTCCAATGACCCCACCAGAAAATATCCACAAACGGACATTTCCGAGCAGGGGTCAAATCGGAAGGCAGCGCAAACTAGCAGTGTAGCCGAGAGGCTAACCGCTGTCCAGCCCACCCCGCAAGAAGTTGCGGAACGAGCCTCGGGACCCCGGAAAGGGGTCACACCGGGCCGCTCGGAACGCAACGTTCCTGCCGGGCCGCCCAGATGTCTGCGGCGGTGGTGCTGCCGCTTCATACCCAGCCGGTGGCCGTCGCAAGCGCGGAAGGTCTTGCTGATGTCAGCGTGCCTGGGAGGCCATGGTCGCGTCAAGGCCCGGTGCCGCCATCCGACGGTCTTTCCCACCCACGGGCGAAACCACTGCCGTTCGGGCCCGCGCCCGCCGCGATGCGCACGCCCTGCTCATGACCGGTTCCGGGCAGTTAAACCACACAGCGGGCGCCGATCCGGGATCCGGATCGTCGCCCGCCGCGATGTGGGTGTGCGCCGGCTCACGTGAGCCGGGACGCCCGGGTGAGGCTCAGGTCACTTGAGGGTGACCTTGGCGCCCTCGCCCTCCAGCTTGGCCTTGGCCTTGTCGGCGGCCTCCTTGTTGACCTTCTCGAGGATCGCCTTCGGCGCGGCCTCGACCAGGTCCTTGGCCTCCTTGAGGCCCAGGCCGGTCAGCTCACGCACGACCTTGATGACCTGGATCTTCTTGCCACCGTCGGCGTCGAGGATGACGTCGAACTCGTCCTTCTCCGGCTCGGCCTCGGCGGCAGCGCCACCCTGGGCCGGGCCCGCAGCCACCGCGACCGGGGCGGCGGCGGTGACCTCGAAGGTCTCCTCGAACTGCTTCACGAACTCGGAGAGCTCGATCAGCGTCATCTCCTTGAACGCGTCGAGCAGCTCTTCGGTGCTGAGCTTCGCCATATCTGGCGTCCTTTCTGAATGGTTAACTAAGAACGTGGGTGCGCCGCGCGGCCTCAGGCCGCCTCGGCGCCCTCCTGCTCACGCTTCTTGTCCTGCAGGGCGGCCGCCAGACGGGCGGTCTTCGACAGCGGGGCCTGGAACAGGGCCGCGGCCTTGCTCAGGTTGCCCTTCATCGCGCCGGCCAGCTTGGCCAGCAGCACCTCACGGGACTCCAGGTCGGCGAGCTTCGTGACCTCGGCCGCGGAAATGGCCTTGCCCTCGAAGACGCCGCCCTTGATGACGAGCTTCGGGTTGGACTTCGCGAAGTCGCGAAGCCCCTTCGCCGCCTCGACGACGTCGCCCGAAACGAAAGTCAGCGCGGTAGGACCGGTGAACAGCTCGTCGAGGCCGGAGATACCCGCGTCTGCCGCAGCACGCTTGGCAAGCGTGTTCTTGGCGACGGTGTAGGTGGTCTCCTTGCCGAGCGAGCGCCGCAGCTGGGTGAGCTGGGAAACCGTCAGACCGCGGTACTCGGTCAGCACGGTGGCACCCGCGCTGCGGAAGTTCTCCGTCAGCTCAGCAACGGCCGAGGCCTTGTCGGCCCGGATCGGCTTGTCCGCCATGTCCCTCCTCTCTCGTTACTCGAGGCTGGTCACCGTCGCAGACAGGCGCCTGCGACGGGGACGGAGGCATCGCGGCAACAGAAAAGCCCCGGCGCAGGGCGCACGGGGCGAGGTCGGCGGAGATCATCGCAGTCGGCGGACCACGGGACACAGCCAGTTTTCGCTTGCCGCCCTACGCGGGTCGCCCGTCTTCGCGGACCTTCGACCGTGCCGGAGCACGGTGACCAGCGGTCTCTGGGTGGAACTTCGCGGCCAAGGTTACGCCCTACTCCCGGTAGCCGCCAAATCGCCCCGGAGTGCGCTCGGTCACCACGGACGGTGAACGTCGGCTCGGCGCGGCCACCGCCGTAGCGGATGCCCCACGCGAGCAGGCCGGCCAGGACCGGTGCCAGCGCCCGTCCGGTACGCAGGAAGCCCGCAAGCCGGAACCGGACCAACGCGATCACCGCACCCCGGACGCCGCCCCGGCCACAGGTCCGGTGACCGGCGTCGAGGCGTCGTGTCCGCGTACCCGGAGGACGCGGTGACCGTCGGCGCGCAGCCGGCGCACGGCGTCGGCGACGCCGGCAGCCGGGACCGTCACCTCCACCACGACGGTGGCCTCCGCACCGGCCCACGGCCCTCGGTCACCGTCTGAGCGTCGACGGTCCACTGCCGGGCACCAGGAAGTCGGGCCGCCTCACCACGATGGTCGGTGACTTGCCACGTCGGTCACGGCGAAGGGGCCCCGCCACGACCGTGGCGGGGCCCCTTCGAGGCGTCGTCCTGCTCAGCTGTCGGCCGAGCCCTCCTGCAGGTTCTTCACCAGGTTCGGGTCGATCGGCACACCCGGGCCCATGGTCGTGGTGAGGGTGACCTTCTTGAGGTACTTACCCTTCGCCGCGGACGGCTTGGCCCGCAGCACCTCGTCCAGGACCGCCACGTAGTTGTCCACCAGCTGGGTCTCCGAGAACGAGGCCTTGCCGATGATCAGGTGCAGGTTGGAGTGCTTGTCCACCCGGAAGGTGATCTTGCCGCCCTTGATGTCCGCGACCGCCTTGGTGACGTCCATGGTCACCGTGCCGGTCTTCGGGTTCGGCATCAGACCGCGCGGGCCCAGGATCCGCGCGATCCGGCCGATCTTGGCCATCTGGTCCGGCGTGGCGATGGCCGCGTCGAAGTCCAACCAACCGCCCTGGATCCGGGCGACCAGCTCGTCGGTACCCACCTCGTCGGCACCGGCGGCGACGGCCTCCTCGGCCTTCGCGCCGGCGGCGAAGACGATCACGCGGGCGGTCTTACCGGTGCCGTGCGGCAGGTTGACCGTGCCGCGGACCATCTGGTCCGCCTTGCGGGGGTCGACGCCGAGGCGCATGGCGACCTCGACCGTGGCGTCGAACTTGACGTTGGTCGTCTCCTTGGCCAGCTTCACGGCCTCGGCGGGGGTGTAGAGCTTGGACCGGTCGATGACCTCGGCGGCCTTGCGGTAGCTCTTGCTGCGCTGCATTTCTGTCTACTCCTGTGGTTTCTGGCGGGCCCGCGGTGCTCGCGCGCCCTCCCACGATCCGTACGGGTCGCTGGTGACCGAGATCAGTCGGTGACGTTCAGGCCCATCGACCGGGCGGTGCCGGCGATGATCTTCTCAGCCTGGTCGAGGTCGTTGGCGTTGAGGTCGGCCATCTTCTTCTCGGCGATCTCACGCAGCTGGGCGCGGGTCACCGAGCCGACCTTCTGGGTGTGCGGGACGCCCGAGCCCTTCGCCACACCAGCGGCCTTGATCAGCAGCCGGGCGGCGGGCGGGGTCTTCAGCACGAAGGTGAAGGACCGGTCCTCGTACACGCTGATCTCGGCGGGGACGACATCGCCCCGCTGCGACTCGGTCTGCGCGTTGTAGGACTTGCAGAACTCCATGATGTTCACGCCGTGCTGACCGAGCGCGGGGCCCACCGGCGGCGCCGGGGTGGCCTGGCCCGCCGGCAGCTGAAGCGTGAACGTCTTGACGAGCTTCTTCTTCGGAGGCATGTCACTTCCTGGGGCTTGGAACTGGGAATTGTTCGCACCGACGTCGCCGTCGAGCGCGCACGGTCAGCGCGTGTGGGACGGCGGCGACGTTCTAGGGTAGCGCAGGTCGGAATCCACCCGCCCACAGAGGTTCCCCGACGGGACGGGACGGACCAGATGAACGACGTCGACCGTCGGCGACGACCCCCTGGGCCGTCGCCGACGGTCGATGCGATCAGATCTTGGCGACCTGGTTGAAGTTCAGCTCCACCGGCGTCTCCCGGCCGAAGATCGACACCAGCACCTTGAGCTTCTGCTGGTCGGCGTTGATCTCACTGATCGTGGCCGGCAGCGACGCGAAGGCGCCGTCGGTGACCGTCACCGAGTCGCCGACCTCGAAGTCGAGGACCTTGATCTCCGGCTTGGCCTTCTTCTGCTCGGTCTCGACGGACGGCGCCAGCCACTTCAGCACCTCGTCGAGGCTCAACGGGGCCGGACGGTCGGCCCGGTCCGTGGCACCCACGAAGCCGGTCACCCCCGGCGTGTTGCGCACGCAGGAGTAGGACTCGGCGGTCAGCTCCATCCGGACCAGGATGTAGCCCGGGAAGACCTTGGCCTGGACCTGGGACCGCTTGCCGTTCTTGACCTCGACCTCTTCCCGGGTCGGCACCTCGACCTGGTAGATGTAGTCCTCCATGTCGAGGGACGTGATCCGGGTCTCGAGGTTGGTCTTGACCTTGTTCTCATAGCCGGCGTACGAGTGCACCACGTACCAGTCGCCCGGCGCGTAGCGCAGCTTCTGCCGCAGCTCCGCGACCGGGTCGTAGTCCTCGTCGGGTGCGGGCTCCGTGGTCGCGAACTCCGGCTCGCTGGCGGCCTCGACCGACTCGTCGTTCGCCGCCGTCGCCACCGTGGACTGCTCGTCCGGGGTCTCGGCGGTCTCGTCGTACTCAGGCACGCTTGCTCACTTCCGTCACTATCGGCACAGTCAGCCGGTCAGCTGGGGTTGCCGAAGACCCACAACACGCCCTTCGCGAAGGCGTAGTCAAGGCCGGCCACGATCGTCAGCATCATCGCGACGAATGCGACCACCACGGCCGTGTAGGTCAGCAGCTCCTTGCGCGTCGGCCAGATGACCTTACGCAGTTCGGCCACGACCTCGCGGACGAAACGCGCGACGCGGCCGAACAGGCCCACCTTCTCGGCATCGGCCCGCGTCTTCGACCGGCTGTCGGCGGAATCCGCCTTGGCCCGCTCACGGGTGGCGGTGCCGCCCCGCGTTACCGGCTCGTCCGCGTCGGTGGCGTCGTCGTCGGCACCGTCACCGTCGTTGACCACCTCGTCGTTCAGGCGGTCGTCGTCGGCGTCCTCGCCGCGCCGCTTGTTGTCGGCCACTTCGCCCTCCGTCGCGGGATGTCGGGGTCGCACGCGGTACGCGCGTACGCGGCGCTGGTCACGCCGGCCGGACCAACCGTCCCGGGACGGGCCGCGGCCGGCGGATCAACCGGAGGGGCCCCGATGCCTCGGAACCTCTCCATCGATGCCACCACCACGGGCCGCACGCCACCGATTGATGACGCGACCCACGGAACGGTCAGGCCTGAGGCGCAGGGGTGACAGGACTTGAACCTGCAGCCTGCGGTTTTGGAGACCGCTGCTCTGCCAATTGAGCTACACCCCTGTACGGCAACGCTCGTCCCACCAGGTCACACGACCAGGCAGGAGTCACTTGCCCCACGGCGGACCAGTGTACGGGTACCGACCCGACTTTCCCAACCGGTCTGCCGATCGTGGTGGGCGGTGCCGATCAGCCGGCCGTCCGCACGATTGCCCGGGCCTGCGACAACACCTTCTCGCCCTGACAGGTGGCGGTGATGTCGAGCCTGGTCAGGCCCTCCTCGGTGACCTCGCGGACCACCGCGGTCACCACGATCTCGGTGCCCTGCTCGTCGTCCGGCACCACCACCGGGCGGGTGAACCGGACGTTGTAGTCGACCACCGCGTCGGGTCCACCGGCCCAGGCGGTGACGGCCCGGCCGACCAGCGCCATGGTGAACATGCCGTGCGCGATCACCCCCGGCAGTCCCACCTTGGTGGCGAACCGGTCGTTCCAGTGGATCGGATTGAAGTCGCCCGAGGCGCCGGCGTAGCGGACCAGGTCCGCCCGGGTCACTCGGAACGTCTGGGTGGTCAGCTCCATGTCAGGCCTCCCCGCGTACGACGAGCTTGGACCAGACCGTGACCACCGGCTCGCCGGCGGTCGTGCTGACCTCGGTCCGGGTGGTCAGGAACTCGTGGCCACCCCGGCTGGTGATGTCCTCCACGAAGTTGACGCAGACCAGCTCGTCGCCGGCCGCGACCGGGCGGGTGTACGCGAACCGCTGGTCGCCGTGGACGACCCGGCTGTAGTCGACGCCGAGGGCCGGGTCCTCGACGATCTGGCGGCTGGCGGCCATGGTGATCACCACGGGGAAGGTCGGTGGCGCGACCACGTCGGGATGGCCGAGGGCTCGGGCCGCCTCCGGGTCGTGGTAGGCGGGATCGGTGGCCCCGATCGCCGTCGCGAACTCACGGATCTTCTCGCGGCCCACCTGGTAGGGGGCGGTCGGCGGGAAACTGCGGCCGACGAAGGAGTGGTCCAGGGACATGCCGCGAACCTACACGCAACGCACGATCGCCGATCCGAGCGGTCGACGTCGGCCCAGGGCCGCGCCGCCGCACGAACCGGCGATCGTGGTACGCGTCGATCCGGGCCGAGTAGCCCGGACGGATCAGCGGGTCTCGCGGTGGACGGTGTGCCGACCGTCCCGGGGGCAGAACTTCTTCAGCTCGATGCGGTCCGGGTCGTTACGGCGGTTCTTGCGCGTGATGTAGTTGCGCTCCTTGCACTCCACACACGCCAAAGTGATCTTCGGCCGGACATCGGTCGCCTTCGCCACGGCGGAGTGCCTTCCTCGCTAACGGATACAACTACAGCGCTACAGCGTACGCGCCACCAGGGCGGACACGCAAAGCGGGCGCCCATGGCGCCCGTTCCACCGACCGCCGGAATGCTCCGGACGGACGAGAGTAGCGGTGGCCGGACTTGAACCGGCGACACAGCGATTATGAGCCGCTTGCTCTACCATCTGAGCTACACCGCCGTGGTGGGCCCAGCCGGACCCTCTGAGCCCCCTTACGGAATCGAACCGTAGACCTTCTCCTTACCATGGAGACGCTCTGCCGACTGAGCTAAGGGGGCCTGCGCGATCACTCGGTGGCCGCGCAGAGGTAAGAGTACACGGCCCCACCGCGCTGGTGAAATCGGATCCCCAGGGACGTCGCACACCCAGCTCAGGGCACCACTCGCAGGCGCGGCAGCTCGTTGTCGGTGATCGATTCCGGGTCGACCTGGGCGCCGAACCAGGCCTCCAGCCGCTCGTACGGCAACGGGCGGCTGAACAGGAATCCCTGGCCGATCTCGCAGCCGATGTCCTGGAGCAGTTCCAGGGTCAGTTCGCTCTCCACCCCCTCGGCCACCACGGTCAGGCCGAACTGTTGGGAGAGGGTCACCACGGCGTTGACGATGGCCAGGTCGCCGGGATCGGTCGCCATGCCCTGGACGAAGGAGTGGTCCACCTTCACCTCGTGCACCGGCAACCGGCGCAGGTGGGCCAGCGAGGAACTGCCGGTGCCGAAGTCGTCGACCGAGAGCCGTACGCCGAGGTCCCGCAGGCGGCGCAGGGTCGGGATGGGCCGGTCGGTGCCGTCCAGCACCCCGGCCTCCTCGATCTCCAGGGTCAGCAACTGCGCCGGTACGTCGTACTCGGCCAGCAGCTCGCGTACCCGCTCCGGGAAGTGCTGGTCGTTCAGCGTACGCGCGGAGATGTTGACCGCGACGGCGAGCGACTGGCCGCCGTGCGCCCAGTCGCGGCTGTGGCGCAGCCCCTCCCGCAGCACGAACTCGGTGAGCCGGCCGAGCTGGCCGGTGTGCTCGGCCACCGCGACGAAGTCCTGCGGGGCGACCGTGCCGTGGGTGGGGTGTTCCCACCGGGCCAGGCACTCCACCCCCACCAGGCGCCGGTCGCGCAGCGTCACCTTCGGCTGGTAATAGATCTCCAGGTCGCCGTTGTCCAGGGCGCTCCGCAGGTCACCGGCGAGACCCAGCCGGTGCAGCGCACGCGACTCCAGGGCCGGCGTGTAGAGCTGCACGCTGCCCGGGACCGACTTCGCGGCCGACGCCGCCACATCCACCCGTTGCAGCAGCGTCGCCGGGTCGCTGCCGTGATCCGGATGCACCACCACGCCGACGGCGGTGTCCACGTCCAGCGTGAGGGCGTCGAAGACCATCTCGTCCCGGATCTGCTCGCGCAGTTGGCCGGCGAGTTCCACCGCCGCCTCGGCGCTCTCCAGACGCAGCGTCACCAGGAACTCGTCGCCGCCGGCCCGACCGACCAGGGCCGCCGAGGGTACGCATCCACGCAGCCGGTCGGCGACCTCGACCAGGACCTTGTCCCCCGCGGCGTGCCCGAGGGACTCGTTGACCTGGCGCAGGCGGTCGACGTCGAAGAGCAGCAGCGCCACCACCTCGCCGGGCGCCCGGATCCGGACCGCCTCGGTCAGCGCCCCGAGGATCCGGCGACGGTTGGGCAGCTTGGTGAGCCCGTCGTGGTACGCGTCGTGCCGCAGCCGGTCGACCAAGCGCGAGTTCTCCAGCGCGACCGCCGCATGCGCGGCGACCGTCTCGAAGACCGTCACGTCCGCAGCCCGGAACGAGTTGGTGTCGCCGAGCCGGTTGGTCACCTCAAGGGTGCCGATGACCGCCTTGCCGGAGCGCAGCGGCACCACGATCACGTCCTTGACCGAGGTCGACTCCAGCGTGTCGCGCAGCTCCGGGTCGTCGCCGCCCAGCCGACTGCTGACCGCCACGGTCTCCTGCCGGGCCACCGCGACGTCCCGCAACGCGGCCGGGCTGTGCGTGGAGTCCAACAGGCCGGGCTTGCCCTCCTGGGCGGTCAGCAGCACCTCCGGGTGGCGGCCCTGAGCCGGCAACCAGAGGGTGGCGGACTCCGCCTGCATCAGGCTGCGGATCCGGACCAGCAGGGCGTCGATGAGGTTGCCGTCCGGGCCGCTCTCGGTGATCCCCTTGGTGAACTCGTACATCTCGGCGACCGTGCGGTGCTGCCGGAAGAACTGCGCGTACGAGCCGTAGACCAGGGCGAAGGCGATGCCCAGACCGGCGAAGAGGAACACCGCCCAGGGTGTGCCCTCCAGCGCGATGATGATCACCAAGCCGATGGCGAGGTTGATCGTGACCGCGAGCAGCATCGGCGGCGCTGCCCGCAGCATCTCCCGCCCGGCCTGCCAGCCCTGCACCACGGAGACCACCGCGACCACGGCGGCCAGCGCGACGAGGGTGTGCGTACCCACGGCGGCGGTCAGCACCGCCCAGGTACCCGGGCCGACGCCACCCGGTTGCGGCAACACGTGGTAGACCACGGTCGCCAACGATGTCGCTATCGCCGCGAGCGCGACGTTGAACCAGAACTTCGCCGGCAGCAGCTTGCGCCGGATCTGCACCACGATGGCGGCGGCCGTGTACGCCAGCACCACCGACAGCGGTGGCAGCAGATAGAGGGCGACGACCAGCGGGATCTCGGTCGGCGTGGCGGCGAGCGCCTGACGCCGCACCACGACGTTGATGGTCGGCAGCGCGGCGGCCACCATCGCCGCCGTGAGCAGCAACGTCATCGGCCAGTCCCCCAGGGCGGGGGACGTCGTCAGCCCGAGGATCAGCGAGAAGACGACAGCACCGAGCGCCAACGGCCCGGTGACCAGCCAGGCGTACTCCGTCCGCCGTCGGATGGGGCGGGGGCGAGGCGTCATGGCTCCCCTAGCGGCCTGAACTCAGCGGATCCCGGAGGTGCCCGGACGCGGGAAGTCCCGTCAGGGGATCAGCGACCCTAGAGTCGGCATGTTCCACTCGAGACCATTCGCCCTGACATCGAACTCCGCGACCGTGCTCGTCGCGAGAACCAGGCCGGTAACCAGCAAGAGGGAGCCGAGTAGCCGGCCCAAACGTCGAGCAGACATCTGTGCTCCTGAGTGGGGTGATGGGAACGCGATGGAGGTCCCACGATGGTGCCACAGCGAGTCCGCCGGTGGAAAGTTCACAGACCTGATGTTGGTCCGGTTGTCGTCCGGCACGGCACGTACGTACCCGTGCCGTACAACGTCCGGGCAGGTCAGCGCTGGCAGTGCCGTTGCCACTAGAGAAGAAGACACCAACCACCCATTCCCTACTTAGGCGGCGTAGCGGATCTAGTGGACAATGGCGAAGAATACTTTTGACCGGATAATGCGGAATGGCGGAAGACCTCCAATCACGCCATCGTGAGCGATCAGTCACCCCGCGTCTGTGACCGCTCTTCCGCCCTGCGCCGGTCCGCGTCCTCCATCGCGTGCCGGACAGCCAGCCGGATCACCAGGTAGAGCACCGCCAGCCCGCCGCCCACCCGGCGAGGGCGAACGGCACGCTGTCGAGCTGCACGAACCCAGAGTAGGCCGAACACACCATCGCAGTCACCCCCATGGATGGCCGAATCGTGCCAACCTGCACGAAGGTGCTGCTCACCGGCGCGGCGAAGAGGGGTGTCGGGTATCCGCTGCCGCTGTCGAGGACATTCGGGGTCCTCATCGACCTGGCAGCGGACGGAAATTCCGCCTGCCCTGACACCGCCAACCGACCCTGGTCCGGCGGACTCGGGGCCCATTGAACGACTCCTGCACTATTGAGCGGATTCGGTGCGCCTATTCCGTACTTCGATAAGGCGTGGACTCGCGTACGGGTCGGCACGACCATGAAGCGATGCGCGCCGAGGACGCACGTGCCAACCTCCAGGAGGCCGCCACCTTCTGGAGCGTCGGATCCCGCACCGCCGCCGAGGTGATCGAGGCCGCCTGCGACTGCCTCGTGGCAGGCGTGGACAGCCCGACCCTCCGGATCCTGGCGGGGCTCTCCTCGACCAGGGGCGGCGACAACGACGACGTACGACGTTGGCTGCCGGGCGCACTGGAGGAACTCGGGTTGGCCGTTTACCCGGAGCACAGCCCGCAGGGCGAAGAGGCCGCCGCTCGGGTCATGGCGCGACGGCTCCTCGCCGCAACGATCACGCCCTCGGAGCTGACCGGGTGGGCGCACCAATGCGTCACCCTCGACGGGGCGCCGCTCATGCACCGACTGGTCCGCCTCGACGACGCGTACGAGATCGCCCAGTTCACCGGAAGCGACGTGACGCCGGTCGACGCCGAGGTACGTGCCGAAGCGCGCCGCCTCGTCGAGAGCGAGGCCGGCTCGGCCGACATCGGGCCCTGAGCGACAGTGCCCTCACCCCGTCTTCCGGCGTCGAAATGGCCGTCAGGGCGATGACGTGTCGAGCGGAACCGGCCCGTTCTCGTCCTCGTGTTGGCACTGCACGGTCGCGGGCGCACAGACCGCCATGTAGCTGGGCAGAAAGACGTGCCGCTGCTGGCCGTTGAGTTCGTAGGCGACGTTCATTCCGCGACGCACCGTGCGGCCTGCACCGACGAACTCGTAGCCGACCAGGATCTCGATATAGACCCTGCCGTCGGGATGGTCGACCCGATCCGCGGTGCCAGGGGCAGGAACGACAAGCCGCTCCAGGTCCTCCGCACCGTCGAGGTCAGGATGCTTCGGCGGCCAGCCTTCGGAGTCGACCACCGGGGCTCCTCGGGAGGCGCTAAGTACCCGCCCCTGGACACCAAGGAGACGGACCGAGTCACCCTGCATGACCGGTTCGATGCTGTTGATCGTCACTGGCCCCTGCTCGATCCGCACGATCGTGACGCCGTCGGTGAGCCGATGGCCGACATCGAAGGAGCCGCCCCAACCGTAGCTGCCCGGCTGGACGAACACGTCGTCGCCGAGTTGGTCAGAAGCCGCGAAGAGGGTGCTGCAGCCGGTGATGGCAAGGACCCCGACAAGGGCACCCGCCATCGCCCGGATGAGCCGAGTGGTCACGCAGCCCCCTGAATGCGGGCCTGGTGGCCTGCCCAACTGACCGGGCCAGTTGAGGCTTCTCGGTGGCCTTCGCACATGCGGCCGACACTGTACTGCGGGCTATCAAAGTGCCCGTCGTCTCTGATCAACGAGAACGGCCCCTGATCAGCATCTCTGCTGGTCAGGGGCCGTTGTCGCACCTGGTGGCGGGTAGAGGATTCGAACCTCTGAAGCTTTCGCGACGGACTTACAGGGCATCCGTGATCTTGCCGGGCGCAGCTGGCCTGAGCTGGGGTTTCACCCCGACGGCCAGCCCTGTGGCGCTCGACCGCCCACCATCTGCCCACGCCCACAATGGGCCGCCCTCGGAGCGTGTTCGATAGGCACGCCTACGCGTCCGGGCAGTCGTAGGTGCCCTCGGATACTGGTTGCCATGCTCCGTGGTCCTCGCGCGCGCTCAACCGGTCCGCCTCACGGGCGGCTTGCACCAGTTGATCGGTGGTGCGGGGGACGGCGGCCAGGAATACCGCGCCGACGTGGTTACAGAACATCGGACCGTATTCGAGGGGTTGCAGCGGCTCGCCAGCCAAGGTGGCCAGGTCTTCCGTGCTCCAGCCCAGTGGACCGGCCACGGCCCGCAGCTGGGAGAGCCGGTGCCATGCTCCGCCCAGCATGCCTCTGATGGTGCTGGTCGACAGACCGACGAACGGGAACTCCCGCACCCCGAAGCCGCGGTTACGCATAAGACCGTGCAGGACGGCCGGGAACGGGTCCGGGTCGGCCGGATCGCGAGCCGGCCGAGGCTCGGGCGCCGCGCCTTCATCCGGCATGGCGAGCAGGAACTCACGCAGCGCCGCCAGCTGAGGGTGGTCGCAGTAGGTCACACGGTAGGCGAACGCCCGCATGACGGTCTTATCGCGGTCAGGCGGCAGCAGGTCCCCCGGTACCGGGTGGCCCGCGACCACGAGGACGTCAGCCACGGGTAGGACGAGTTCGGCGGCGATCGCCTCCAGCCGTGGGGGGTCGCAGTCCCGGCCGTTTTTAAGCAGATCACGCAGAGCGGCGGTCCGCGTCATGTCGGTCACCGTACGGCACCGCGAGGTCGTCGAGGGTCCAGGCGTGCTGACGGCGAAGACGTTGCCATATGCCCACGGCGAGTTGCTACGGGCTGGACTCAGCCGGGACTCGGCTAGATCAACGACAACGGCCCCTGATCAGCATCTCTGCTGGTCAGGGACCGTTCTCCCACCTGGTGGCGGGTAGAGGATTCGAACCTCTGAAGCTTTCGCGACGGATTTACAGGGCGTCCGGAATCTAGAGCCGATGCAGGCCGCGACCTGCGGCTCTCCTCTAAGAGACTGTCGGGTAACCGGTCTGATTCGATGGGTGATGGCGAGACGTGTCGATGTGGGGTGCTCGACAAATAGGTCATCCCCGCCATGATCTTGATGTGTGTGCAACAAAGATCGCGGCGGGGATGACGTCCGCTCATGCTATCCGTCGAGTCTGACCGATGCGATGTGGGCGGTCCTCGCGCCGCTGATGCCGGTGCGTGACCTGCGTAAAGGCGGCCGTCCTCGGGTGTATGACGATCGGTTGGTCCTGGACTCGATCTTCTACGTGCTGCGGTCGGGTTGTCCGTGGCGGATGATGCCGCGTGATCTGGCACCTGCGGACGCGGCGCATCGCTGGTTCACGACGTGGCGGAAGAACGGCACGTGGGACCGGGTTCACGACGAGCTTCGCCAGCGGGTGAGAGTGGCGGCCGGTCGGGAGCCGGAGCCGACCGCCGCAGTGCTGGACGCCCAGTCGATCAAATCCAGTGAGGGTGGCGAGTCTCGCGGGTTTGACATGGGCAAGAAGACCACCGGCCGTAAGCGGCACCTGGTCGTCGACACGATGGGGCTGATCCTGGTCGTGGTGGTCACCTCCGCCTCCGTCAACGACCGCCCCGGTGGCCGGCGGATCCTGACGCGGCTGGCCGAGGCGTTCACCACCATCGCTCTCGTGTGGGCCGACGGCGGCTACGCCAACAGCATCGACTCCACCCTGCTGACCTGGGCGAAGAACCAGCTCGGCATCCTGCTGGAGATCGTCAAACGCACCGACGACGTCAAGGGCTTCAAGGTCCTACCGCGCCGATGGGTCGTGGAGAGGACGCTCGGCTGGCTGGTACGCAACCGGCGCCTGGCCCGCGACTACGAACGACTGACGCCCAACTCCGAAGCCATGATCAAGGTCGCGATGATTCGACTCATGACGATACGTCTGGCCGGGCAGGCGGTCCGCTGGACCAATGCCACCGACCGCTCAACCGCCCGACGCATCAACGCCGAACGACTTATCACCACGTAGCGATCCGGTTACCCGACAGTCTCTAAGCAGATCGCTCCAGCACGTTAAGCGCCCACCATACGCCCACATCCGCTCCTCGCGTCCCTCGGGAACTCGGCCAGCGCCGCGTGGGACATGGTCTCGCTTCTGCTCCGTCACTCCGATGTCTCGGGACCGGAGTATCCATCAGCACGCAGCTCGCCGCACTTCACCCACGCTGTGGTCCCATCGGGGAAGAGCAGTTCGACCTGCGCTTCATCACCCTCATCGCCTGGTTGCCGGATATCGGCCACTCTTGCCCTGCCGTGCTCGCTATGAACAACCCAGGACCCGACGGATACAGCCCCACCGCTCGCTTCGACCACTCCGCGAGTGACGGCACTAGCCAGCCCCAGGGACCAGTCTTGAAGCATCTCAACTTGACGCTTTGCGGACTTTGCAAGCGACAGCATGCGGGTTCGAGAAGGCCGCCCGCGCCAGCTCAAACGGACCGAGTCCTTCAGTGTTGAATGACTATTTGAACGCAAAACAACCATCGCCGCTTGAAGATCCGCTAGCTCTACCGCCACCTCCTCGGCCTGTGCACGCAGATCCTCAAGGCGCCGCTGGTGCAACTCCCTACCTTTGCCCTCTTTATATCGGCCCTCCAACTCGTACACGAACATATCGATCGCCCGCTGCAAGCGCTCGCTTTCGGAACGGAGATCATCAATCTGGCGAGACGCTAGTTCGGCCATAGTTTCTAATAACGGCGCCTGGACAAAGATTGCCCGGGTGGCAGCCCTCGACGCCTGAACGGCAGAATCTTCGGCCTGGCGAATAGTTTCCTCGCTGACATCCGTCTCGAGAAAGGACCGCGCATGATGTAACAGCGATTGGGTCTGCATGATGATCGCGGGAACTCCCGCCACCTCCCGCGCTTCAGCGATCAAGCTCGGGTGACCGCAGATCGTCTGCCCTTTCAAGCGGAGAAACCAATCTTCCTTCGCG
This sequence comes from Micromonospora sp. NPDC003241, assembly GCF_053589795.1. Taxonomy (NCBI): domain Bacteria; kingdom Bacillati; phylum Actinomycetota; class Actinomycetes; order Micromonosporales; family Micromonosporaceae; genus Micromonospora; species Micromonospora sp. NPDC003241. The sequence continues at coordinate 164,473 of NZ_JBSFSO010000001.1, forward strand.
TCTCTCGTCACGAAGAGCAGAGGCAGCTTACGCATCGCCGCCTCTTGTAAGGTTTGATACCAGACAAGATAATCGCCAGCGGGATCGCTTTTCCCGCCATCTTTATAACCCGGAGGCTCCTGCGCTTCGACTCGCCGCACGGCTTCTTCGCGGACAGCGTCCAACTCTCCTGGCTCCAGCGGCTCTCCAACACGTCCAGCAAAGAGACGTTGCAGCCTTTCAAGAATCGGGTCCTGAGCAAAGCCGCTCGACGAACCGTGCGCCGAGCGCAGTTCTGTCATTACCCGCTCAGCGTCATCCAACCCTCGCGAGACCAGTTGCAGCAACTCATCGCGCGCCTCAGTAGGAAGGAGAACTCGCTTAGCCAACTCCCTAATCCTTGAAACCACAGCAGACTGAGACTGGCGCACCTCGTCAATCGTCTTTAATACTTCTTGGTAACTCTCCTCTTGATTTGACATGACATTGAGCCGATTCCTGTGGAATTCGAGGCGGACTTGGTGCGGAATCCAAAGCCGTTCACCAATCCGCTCGAGCACATCAAAGAGATCGTTCCTCGCCGGCGCCGCGAATCGGTACAGTTCGAGCAGAACATTACTGTCGAGCACGACGAGCCCTTTGGTGATGGTGAACTTGACCGCCTCGGCGTCCGGAACAAGATAATGCTCGAAGCCGTCACTTAGACCAGGCATTTGGAATCCACCCATAATCGCGGAACGCCACACGAAGGACGCACAACGTTACGACAATCCGGCTTGCGCCGCCAGTTGGATAAAGCGGCACATTGGGACAATAGGGGTTCAGGGTGGCATCGAAGCAAGGAGCCAGATCATCGGAGCGCGTCGCCGATCTTGTCGTTTATGGTGTCGTCGCCGCCGTCGATGCAGTTGGCGTAGACGCGGAGCAGGACGGCTACGCCGTGGCCCAGGCGTCTGGCGACCTCGGTCGGTGGGACGCCAGCGTTCAACCAGAGTGAGGCCGCCGCGTGGCGGAGGTCGTACGGACGGCGGGCGAGGGGCGAGGCGGCCTGGGCTTCGGTCAGGGCCTTGTCACGGGCGAGCTTCCACCACCGGTCATAGACCGACTCGGAGAGCGGGCCGCCGTGTAGGCCCCGGAAGAAGCGACCATCCGGACCAACGCCGTGATTCTCGACGTGAGCGCAGAGCAGCTCGACGAGGCGAGGCGGGATCGGGACCGTACGAGTCTCGGCCCTCCCCCGGTGCTTGAGTCCGCGCCGCTCGTGGGAGCCGCCGTCATCGGTCCAGTGGGAGCCGGCGCGCGGGGAGGTACCGGCGAGGACCAGGCGGCCCCAGCGGTATTCGATCTTCTGGTGATCGCAGGATCGGGAGGGCTTGACGGCTGCCAGGTCGTCAAAGTCGTTACCGCAGTCGGCGCAGCGGCCGGAGAGGTCGCAGTCGTCGCGCCGGAGGTCGGCGGCCTCGGAGGGGCGCATGCCCGCGTAGTAGAGGCAGCCGAAGAAGGCGGTGACCTTGTCGGCGCGTTTGCCGAGAGATTTCACCGCCTCCAGCAGCGCGGCGACCTGGGCAGGGCTCGCCACCACCCGGCGGTCGATGGACTGCGCGACCTCGGGGGCGGTCCACTGGACGCGGTCGACCGGGTTGGAGTCGATCAGCTCCAGTTCGACGGCGTATCCGAGGGCGTTGTAGAAGGTCGCGCGCTTGCGCTGGACGGTGGAGGCAGCAGCGGGCTTGCCGTCGAGGCGTACGCAGAGGCTGTCGAGGACGCGGCGGACCACGGCGGGTGAGTCCAGCTCGACGACGGGGAGGGAGGCGGTGTCGAGCCAGGAGAGCGCCGCCGCGTGGTCGGCCGGGATCTCGTCGGACCAGCGGCGCGGGTTGAGGCCGTAGAGGTAGAGCGCTTCGCGGAGCAGGGCGCCATCGGGTCGGCCCCGCTTCGCTGGGCGAGTGAGGGTGACCGTGATCGAGGTAAGCGCTTCGACGATCGACCGCCGGGTCTTGGCCGCCGCCCGAGGCCACTTCATCTCGACGTACGCGCGGCTGTGCGCGTACCAGGTGGTGGGGTTCTTGGTTCTGGCCTCGGAGACCGGGCGGCCGGTGGCCGGGTCGAAGGGCTCCCCCGCGTTGGCCGCCTGGACCAGCTCGGCGCGGAACGAGTGCGCCAGCGCCTTGGTACGGAACATGTCCTCGAAGCGCTGGCCGCTGACTGCCCAGCGCACCCGCCAGGGTCGAGACTTCCGGTCGGCGCGTTTGGTGATCTCCCAGATCTGGACCTCGTAACTCTTCACGCGGCGTCCTGCTCCAGGTCACCGAGCCACCGACCGAGCGCCGACCGGCGGACCCGCAGCTGACCGTTCGGGAGCTTGATCACCCGTGGTCCCTTGCCCGTCTGTCGCCAGTAGAACCAGGTGGAGCGCGACACGCGCAGTTCGGCGAGCACTTCCGGCACGGTCAACAGTTCCTCATTCATCGCGACTCCTCCCCCATGTGCTGCGCGTCCTGCTGAGTTGCCGAAAGGTCTGGCGGCCCCTGGGCGGCCCGGTCCTTGGCGGCGAGGAGTTCGGAGCGCCAGCGGGCACGTTCGCCGATGGCCCGCAGGAGCCGGTGCGACAGCGGACCCACGTCGGGATCGTCGGGACGGGCGAGTTCCCAGGCGTGGTGGACGGGTTCGACGGTGGCGCCCTGGTCGTCGACGCCATCGAGGCCGACGCTGACGCCGAGTAGTGCGCGTACCCAGGCGCGTACGTCATGTTTGTGGTCGCTCAGGGTTTTGCCGGACCAGTCGCGGGAGATGAGGATGCGTCGGCCGCCGACGCCGAGGGTGTCTCGTTGGTGGACTTTGCCCTTGCAGCGGCCGGGCTTGAGTTTCGCGTTCGCCTTGCGGGGCTGGATGCCGTAGAGCAGCCAGTTCGCGCAGCGTTCGGTGCACGGGGTGACCTGGAGTTCCTGCCACAGTCGGTCCAGGTGTGTGCGCTGCCTGCTGCTGGTGATCTTGTGGACGTCGCCGGTGTGTTTGGTGATGTACTTCGTGACGTAGCGGATGGTGCGTTCGGCGTCGTCGGTGCCGGGCATGACGCCGCGTGCGTCGACCTGTGAGCCGAAGCGCACGACGTGCACCGGTTCCGCGTCGTGGTCGGCGTCGATGGCGTCGAGGGCTTCCGTCCAGGTGGTCAGCGGCGCGCGGGTCTCCGGGTCGACCCACGTCGAAGCCTGCTCGTCCCAGACCGGGAGCCGGTCGAGGGTGTACCGCTGCACGTCGACCGAGGGCCACCACACCTGGTGGTACGTCGCCGCCGCCACGGTGCGGAGCACGTCGCGGGGGATGGTGCCTCGGATGGCGAAGTGGGCGTGTGGGGCGAGTCGGCGTTGGGGCTCGACGCAGCCGGCGTACTGGACGTTCCAGCCCTCACAGCGGCGCAGGTTCTGCCAGAACCGGTCCAGCAGCCGGGGGAAGTGGACGGCGTCCCAGGCGGCGCGGCGGTAGTCGTACCGGTCGGGGTTGAGCGGGGTGCCGTCGGGGCGGACCGGGCCGTAGGAGTCGAGGGTGAGCGTGAGCCACATCGACGGCCGGTAGGCGGTGCCGTCCGGCGCAGTGTAGGTGCGGCCGACGGTGCGCCGCTCGACCTTGCGCCGAGGTAGCTCGGGGGCATCCTGTCGACGGCGGGTAGAGCGCTTCCGGCGGCGGCCGGTGTCCTCGTCGCCCTGGTCGTCGTCGCCGGTCGAGTGCGGTGGGGCGACTCGGCCCCGGAGTCCTTCGGCCGTGATCGCTTCTTCGACTTCGCGGATGGCCTCGTCGAGGTCGTCGACCTGGTCCCACTGGCTGGCTCGGGATGCCTCGTCGCGGGAGAACTCCAGGTGCCCGCGCAGCAGGATCAGCGCCTTCTGTTCCTCGGTCGCCGGTTCCGGTGGGGGTAGGGGTTCGTCGTCGCGGTGCCAGCCTTCCCGGATCTGTGCCTGCCGCAGGCGGCGGTTCTTCTTCGCGCACGGCCCGCACTTGTCTTCGCGGGTCGCGCCGCAGGGCAGGTCGATGACCTCGGTCAGGCCGGTGTTCAGATCGGTGCGCCGCATCGCGAGGGGGCGGACGCAGACGCCGTACTCGGCGGCGATCTCTTTGAGCACGTCGACCGAGCGGGGCAGTGCCATGCGGGCCGCCCGCGACCCCGGCCGAGGTGGTGCAGCCGGGGTCGGGGCGGATTCGAGGCCGGGCAGGGTCGCAGCGGTCATCGGATGATCCCGACGACATGCGGGCGGTTGGGCTGGACGGCACGGGGCGGCAGCACCGCCGGAACGACGGACGGCGTCGGGTCGGCCGGGCGGGCCGGTTCGACGTCGGCGGTCTGCTCAGGTTCCCCGGACCGGTACGCGGTCGGCTGGTGCTGCTCGACGGTCGGTGGGGTGATCGGGGCGTTGGAGAGGACGACCTTCACCAGGGCGAGGAAGGCCAGCGATGGCACCGCCGCCACGATCCAGCCCCACACCGACGGTTCGGCTTCGGCGACCTGGGCGGCGAGGGAGAGCAGCGCGAACGCCACCAGGAGCGAGCCGACCAGGCCGACGGGACGGCCGTTACGCCGTCGGGCGCGGATCTCTAGGCCGAGGTAGATGGCCATCAGCTCGACCGCTACGGCGTTGGCCCAGCCGATCCAGTGTGGTTGGCCGTGGGCGACGGACAGGTCGTGGACGTGGGTGAAGGCGGCGGCGCCGGCCATGGTGCCGATGGCGAGCAGGATCACCAGGCGTACCGCGGATTCGATGCGGGCGGTCATCGCCATTCCTCCAGCGGCGTCTCGCGGATGGTCAGGTCGATGCGGATGCGCCGGCCGTCCATGTCGGGGCGGCGGTCGACCATCTGCGCGACGCCGTGCAGGGCGGCGGCGGTCTGGTGGGCGGGGCCGACAAGCCGGATGTGCAGCGGACGCCGGAGCCGGTTGAGGACGCGGGTGAGGGTGTTCACGGCGGTTACCTCCGGGCGGGTCGGATGTCGGTGCGGATGTAGTCAGGTGGAGTGCCGAGGGACGCGACCGCTTCGGAGAGGCAGCGCCACAGCGCCCACGCCTCGTCGGGCGTCAGGGACATGCGGCGGCGGCCCGCACCGACCGCGAGATAGACCGGGTACGGATCGGGCCGCTCCGGGTCGACGCGCACGGACACGGCGGTGACCGGGTCGGGGGTACGCAGCCGGTAGAAGCGGCGACCGGGCGCGGTCATCGGCCCTCACCGCCGGTGTCGCGGTCGAGAAGGTTGCGCAGCGATTCGGGCAGCAGCGGCCCCGATGGCGTGCGCGGCAGCGGGGGCCGGGCCGGTTCGGGGGCGGTTTCCCGGCCGACCTGGGCGAGGATGTCCGCCGCGTGAGCGGGTGCTGGGTACTGGCGGGCCATGTCGCGGATGTCGTCGTCGGAGACGTACGAGAAGCGGACCCGCATCGGGTCGGGGGTGCCGTCGAGGATCACGTACCCGACGCCCTTGGCCCACCGGGGCATCTGGTCCGCGAGGGCGCCTCGGGTGCGGGCACCGTCACCAAGGACCATGTCGACCTGGGACGCCTCGGTCAGGCCGAGCGCGATGCGGGTCGGGAACAGGTCCCGGAACGGCAGCACGTCCTTACGCGGGTCCTGCAACGCGGCCACCACCAGGACGCCGACGCCGGCCCCTTGGGACAGCAGCAACCCCAGGGACGAGGCGATGCGCTTACGCAGCTCGACATCTTGCAGGTACGCGGTCAGTGCGGCCATCTCGTCGACGACGACCACGACCAGGGGGTCAGCCTCGGTCGGCGTGTGCACCCGCACCGTGCCCGCCAATCGGGTCTGCCGCTCCCGCATCACCGTCACGGCCTCGTCGAGAAGGTCGGCCATGGCCTCGAACGACTTGCAGGCGAACCGGGCGAACATCGGACGGCCGAGCGCGAACTCCATCCCGCCCTTCGGGTCGATCACCCAGAGCCGGACGAGACCGGACGCGATCCCGCCGCCGAGGACCCGCACCAGCGACCACAGCACCGACCCCTTACCGGAGCGGGTCGCCCCACCGACGAGGACATGCGTGGCGAGCAGGTGCAGCGACCAGGGACGCAGATCCTCCCGCCGGGCCAAAGGCAGCGCGGTGAAGTCCGGCACCGCCGGCACGTCGAACGGCGGCACCACCGTGCGCAAAGCGTCGGTCCGCACCACCGCCAGGTAGACCAGCGTCGGCCGATCCCGGAACCGCACCCGATCCACCAGCCGCAGCAGCCAGGCCGCGTGACCGGTGCGGGTGGGCGGGTCGCCGGGACGTTCCGAGTAGACCCGGACGTGTCGCCGGCCGAACGCGTACGCCAAGTTCGCGGAGACCGCCTGGAACTGTTCCGGCGTCTGGCCCCGCACCATGCGGACGGTCAGCACGTCGAGCGCCTGATCCGAGCGCACCCGCAGCAACTGCGGCAGGACCGGCCGAAGGTCGTAGGTGTCGGCGAGCCCGCACAGCGTCATGGCCTCCCGCCACACCCGCCGGTACACGAACACGCGCCGGAACGAGCCGAGCAGCGGACCCGCCAACCAGGTCCACCAGGACGACTCGTCCCGCCACCGCCACACCGCCGAGGCCGCCGACCCCAGCACCAACGGCACCACCAGCCCGGACCAACCGAACTCGACGAACAGCCACAACGCCAGCACCGCCGTACCGGTGGCCACCGGATGCCGCAGACACCACCAGATGGCCCGGCCGGACCAGCGCAGCACCAGCCCGAGCAACACCGCCCAGAGCGGCAGCGCAAACCGCTTCGGCCGGAACACCACCAGATCCCCGGCCGAAGTCATCACCACGTCACCGCGAGGCCGCCCGAACATCAGGCACCCCGCAACGACACGAACCGGCCCGCCGCGTCACGCACCGGCGAGAACGGAAGAACAAGCTGCCCGGCGCAGCACCCACACCGACCGTCAACACCAGTAAATAGTGCGAACCGGACCTGACACGCGACACACCGAGGCCAGCCACGGCCAGCCCGACGCCTACCCTTGGACACGTCACGACCTCTCTCGACAGAGCAGGGGAAGAGACACCAGGGGGCGGGGCTGCCGTCCGCCAAGACCAGACAGCCCCGCCCCCACCAGATGCGGCTACGCCGCCGCCTTCTTGCCGCCGACCACCGGTGCCCGCAGCCCGGTCGCCCGCAGCGAATACGCCATCCGACCGTTGTTCGCCACGTACGGCGTCACCGTCATCCCGTCGAACTCCACCGCCTCGAACGGCGCACCCGACGGCGGCACCGGCTGATAGTCAGCCGAGATCTTCACCGTCGTCTCCCGCGACCGCTTCCCCAGCTCAGGGTCAAGGTCCATCACCCGGACCTGCCACACCCGCTGACCAGTCAATTTGTCCTTCGTCGGGGACCGCCGGCCCGTCTTCTCGTCGTAGTCCTCGACCTCACCCAACGACTCGGGCACCAACGCGCACCCCGCCGGGAACACGTCCTCGAACCGCACGGCGAACCTCGTACCGCCACGCAGAGCCATCGCTCAACCTCCAACTTGTTGACTTGTCTGCCAAGTTGCAGGGTCCAAGGTAGACGGCACTTGGCAGACAAGTCAACAAGTTCGCCCGGTGGCATCCGCACACCCTGCGGCGACAGCACGTCTAAAAAATCTTGGGGCGGAAGCCCCAAAAAATCGGTCTGGTTGCCGTGTCATACGCAGCGGGCAAGTGCCCTCAGCTCCAGCCGCTGGAGCTGGAGCGCAACCGAAGGAGAGAGCACTGAGTGCTCTGAGCCATCCGGGGGGCCGCTATCACCCCTCGGGGAGCCGGCGGCAGCCGGACTCCGACGAGCTTCTGGTCGATGCTGCGGGCCTCGTCCCTGAGCAGCGGCGTGTCGGCGACCAGCTGGCACACAGATGGGAGGGCCTTGACGCTGAACAGCGTCATGATCTCCATGATGAGTTCGAGCAGTGGTACCGGGAAACTGGACAGTCTTCACTGATGCGGGCCGGTCACAGCATCTGCGGACGCGAGGGCTACAGGATCGCCTGCGACGCTGCGGTCAAGATCTGGGCGCGCTGGCCGGACGAGCACATGCGGAAGTCGTTCACGACGAGTCCCCGCTACATCTATCGATTGGTGCGGAACCTCTTCCTGGATGACCTTCGCTTGAGCCACAGCCAACACGAACGGACGGCTGGGCTTCCGGGAGGCAGCGAGGACGGGATTTGGGAGGACGGAGCTGGGGCGGACCCCGGCTGGGAAGTGAGGCACGCCATAAATCTCCTTGATCAGGAGAAGGCTGAGCTGATCTTCCTCCTGTACTGGCTGCGGATGAAGTTGAGCGAGGCGTCTCGACACATGGGCGTCACTCGCAGCAAAGCCGAAAGGCTGCACAACTCCGCAATCAGCGAGCTGAGGTGCCTGTTGAGAGAGGAGGCCTGAGTGAGCGTTGAGGAGCGCTTGCTGAACCTGGGCGCCTCCTTCGCGGATCAGGTGTCCAAGGAGGACGAGGACCGGTTCACGGCGCAGGTGTTCGCCCGCATCGGCGTAGCTGCGCCATGGACCAACGGGTCTTCGTATAACGCCGAAGGGGCCGGCCCCATACGGGTCGGCCCCTCCGGGGGTGGTCACCGCGAAGGAAGGTAACAGTCGGACCTTTAAAATGGGTCATATGGGTAATGACCGAACTGGCTTGCAATCTGGATCTCATTAACCGGAGTGCGACCCAGGTGGCAACACCGCCGGTTTGATAGCAGCCGGCTGAGAAATCGACACCTCATCCAGCGGGAGGGGTCGAATGCGAGACAGACTGATCTGACCCGTGACGAAGGGAAGAAATGAAGACATGCTTGAGAGATCGTGACCGAAGGAGGGTTGCGGACCGGCGAGTGCGGCTAGAGCAAATGCCGGCAGTGTTCTTGACAGCGCTTGTGGCAGCCCTATCGCGTGGCAGGATGTTCGGGGAGCCTGCTATCCGCGAAATGGGCCTTTCGCTAACCCTCATGCGATAGGAAGCAGTTGAAGCGAGGCCCCCCGGCAGAGTTGCCGGGGGGCCTCGCCCTGTAAACAGCGCCACCTAAAGTTGCCCCATGGCGAAGAATCAGCCCTCACCATCGTCTCGCATATGAGACAGCCGCCTGTCACGGATATCCAGCGATCCCAACCGGGAGACACTAAATGCGAGACAGAATCTTTTTCTTCTCACTCGTCACATTCGCTGCCTTGACGACATCTCCCGTTCTTGGCATCTTTGCAGTATCAATAGCCTATCTGGCAGGCATGCGAGATGAAGGCCTGGTCGTCCTGTTCGGTACCGCAACAGCAGGAACGTTCGGCGCACTCATGATGTTGTCCGGGTTGGCAGCCACGCTATTCTTTGGACCCCAGAGAACACTAGACGAAAAGCCTGACTAAAGACTCTCGAAACTGAGTCAAAGCCTGGACTAAGGAACAGGCCGATGGTTCAACGGCACATCTACCAGGCAGAAATCAGCGATGCTGCCGGCACGTGGCATGCCAGGGGCAGAGGCTACGCCAAAGGAGCGACCGACAGTCCACTCGGAAGCATCGAGGCTAAAACCACAGCTCTGGCTTCGATGATTTTCATGCGGCCTTCGTACTCGGCGGGTTCGCGGTGGGCGGCTTGGCTGGTGACCTGTCCGGGCCACTTGCGGTACAGAAGGCCGTGCTCGCGAGTGAAGTAGCCCTCGCTAACCGCATTGGCGGCCAGGAGGAGGCCCGTGTCCTCGGAGGCCGGGAGTGCCATCCAGCCGCCGAGGGCTAGGAGCAGATCCCGGCGGATGCAGAGGGTGGCGGGGTGCACTTGGGCGCGGTAGCCGTTGGCTTGCCAGAAGGCGAGGACGGCACCACGGCCGATCGGTCCGCCGTCCGGGTCTTTGTCCCATCCGACGGTTGACCCGTCGGGCATCAGGTCGAGGACGCGGGAAGTCGTCCAGCCGATCTTCGGGTGGGTGTCGAAGGCGACGATGTCCCGGGCGAGTGCGCCATCGGTGAGTTGGTCGTCCGCGTCGAGCACCTTGACCAGGTCGCCGGTGACGCGGGAGAGAGCCAGGGTTCGTGCGACGCCGGGGCCGCCGGGGCGACCACCGCCGAGACTGATGCGAGGGTCGTCCGACAGAACCCCGTTCAACGCGCCGGTCTGCCCGTCCTCCTGGACGAGCCACTGCCAGTCCCACCCGTCGGGCATGTCCTGCTTGACCAACGAGTCGTACGCGCCGGCCAGGTACTCGATGCTGGGCGCGTGGACCGGGGTGATGACCGAGACGAGGTGCGTCAATTTTTCCACCGTTGAAGTTTGTGGGAGTACACCAGCTCGGTCCGGTCCCCCGGCATCACCACGTCGGCCACCTCGACGACTCGGCCAGTGGTGTCGATGGAGGTCTTCCGCACGGTGAGCACGGAGACGCCGGGGTCGATGTCGAGAAGTTCGGCCTCATCCGGCGACGGCGGACGCGCCCGCACCTCGTCCTCGATCCGGTCCAGCTCAACGCCGATCGTGTAGAGCTGGTGTTGTGAGCCGCCGGGCCACGGCTCGTTGCTGGCGTCGAGCAGGTCCGGGTTCGCGGCCACCAGGTCATAGGGCAGGTACGAGTACGACATGGTTAGCGGCGCGTTCTCGTGCCGCGACGAGGTCCAGTAGACCCGGCGCAGCAGCGTCGTACCCGGCTCCACCTGCAACGCTTCTGCCATTTCCGCATCGGCCTCGACGCGGGTGTACTCGGCGTGGAACTTGAGGTCATCGACGGTCAGGCCGGTGTCATGCTCGGTCGCGCCGGTCTTGAGTCGCTCGTCCTGGTCAAGCAGGACCCGGTCCTTTTCCCACTGGTACCGCTCCGCGTTCCGACGCCGTACGCGCTGGCGGGGTGCTCGTACGTAGGTACCGCGCCCCTGCTCCGCGCGGACCAAGCCCCACTCACGGAGCTGGCGGATGGCGTTGCGGACACTCGTCCGTGACAGGCCCGACGTGTCGGCCAACTCCGTCTCGGATGGCATCAGCGTGCCGGGGGCGAGTTCCCCGCTCGTGATCTTGGCCCGCAACTCTTCGGCGAGTTGCAGGTAACGAGGGCGCCAGTCCCGGCCATGCACACCGGTCACCGTACCCCCTAGACGTTCCAACGACTGCCAGGTGGTCCCACCCGCCGGCCGCTCCGGGACCGGTTCCACGGCCACCACCGGCCGTCGCGGTCGACGCGCGGGCACCGGAGTACGGCGGGAGCTACGGTCAGTGGTGGTCATAGTGTCCCTCCAACGGTTGTCCCTTGGTCATGACCCGCCACCGGGCGTAGGTCAGTTCGTAGATCAGCCGATCGAGCTGCACCCGCGACAACAGCACCGATTCCGTGCCGCCGGAGCGGGTCGCGCTGACCTTGACGGCCGGTTCACGCCGCCGAAACCGGTCCAGGAGCAGTTGCAGACTCACCCAGCCGCCACCCTCACTACCGATCGTGGCCAGCAGCCCCCGATGCATCGGATCGTTCGGCCCGCAGCCCCGGCACCAGTCAGGACACGACACCTCGTCGGCAGTGTTGCGCGTTCGGGCGTTGGTCGGCTCGTCACTGGCGCCCATGCTCGCCCTCCCCCCGACTGGCAGCTTGCGTCAGGAGCGAGCCGAGCTGGCCAACCAGCTGCACCGCTTGCGGAAGGGTGAGTTCGGCCCAGCCAGCGCCAGCACGGCAGGAGGCGTGCACCGCGACCGACGGCGGTTCGTCGTCGGAGCCGATCAGGTACGACACGACCAGCCCGGACGACCGGACCTCACCAACCCGCAGCAGCACACTCCGATGGCGTCGCGCCATGTGCGCCAGCACCGGCGGCACCAGATGCCCGCACCGATCCGGCGCACACCACGAAGGATGCTCCACGGCAGGCCGCCGACCCGTCTGACTCATCGCGGCCACCGCCCACTGTTGCCCCGAAAGATCTGGCCACGGGTCAGCAACGGCGCATGACGCAGCGCCGGCAGCTCACGGGTCCGCTCCATCGCCCAGCACAGCGGAGCAACGTTGCGAGCAGGAGCGGAATCGCTGGATCGGCTACCGGCTCCGGATCCTGCCTGGTCCGGCTGTCGGCGGGACCGCCAGAACGAGAACCAGAGACGTCGACGATGAGAGCCAGGCATCGCACCTCCAGGTATTAGGAGAGCCTGCAACCGACCAAGGGGAATCAGCCGACCACCGGCCCGACAGAGGCACGGCGCAATGCCCCGACACCGGACGGGTCGGATATCACCGGGCCACCTCGCACGCGCGACTACCGCCACCGGCCCACCAGGACGCCGCGCCTCACCCACGACCAGGCCGACGCAGCACCACCCCTGATACGCGCCGTCATCCCAGCCGCACAGTGAGAAACGTACCTACAAGTGGATGACTTGTCCACACGACAAAACGACCCCTCGGTTGGCAGTTGGTAAGACAAGTGCCAGGTACGGTAAGCGGGTGCCCACCCCGAGTTACGGACTGCCACGTTATAGATCGATTGCTGACGAGTTGCAGCGGCGGATCGACGAGGGGGAGATACAAGCAGGAAGTCTCTTGCCATCCGAGGCGGCGCTGTCTGCCGAGTTTCGAGCAAGTAGAGGAACAATCCGGAAGGCAATAGCCATTCTGCGCGATACCGGCAGTGTGACCACAGACCACGGGAGAGGGACTTGCCTAAAGGCCCCTCTTCCTGAGCGAATCGTGAACGATCCCCTACCCGAAGTAGTGCAGGCCAGGCAAGTCAGTGCCCCACCTGAGGTGGCTCGGCTGTTTGGCATTCAGCCAGGCGCTTTCCTATTAGAGGAAGTGACTGTTACCCAACGTAGCGGAAGAGTGGAGGTCGTGTCTAAAACCTACCGACGCCCGCGTGAGTCCACTACTTAGAGTAAGTCCGCTGTGCGGAATCGAGAATCTGCAGAACGAAAGACTGAGCCTTTTCCTGTTTATGTGCTCCCTTCCTTAACGCCGCCGGTAACCACTCCTTCCCTTTAGCGACGTCAAGACTCTTCGCAAACCCCTCAAGTTCACCAACAGAAACGGGAACGACTCCGCACTCAGAAAAGTCAGAAAGAAGGCGTCTGGCAGCCTGCTCTGCAGCCCCACTGAAAGCCTCAACCCCGAACCGCTTGAGCAATGCCCATCGGCTTTCCCCTGCCCTCATCGCGTAGCTCAGCTTTTCCTTGAACTTCTTATCATGCTGCGCATGGGGATTCTCTTCGAGTCGTTCATCGATCAGCTTATTCAGTGCCTCCCGAACATATTCCAACGGAATCCGATCGGGCGGTTGCCGAAAAGGTTCAGTGGACCTTCGATAATCAGCACTCATAGAGGCCCAGTCACCTCCCATGACTTCCACCAGTCGCTCAGTCTTTGTCTGCTCGTTCAGAATATCCATATCCGGGCACACAACCACTGGAACGGCAGCAGCTCGCAGTACCGACGCAAGCCGGGCCATTCCATCCTTGCCGTTAGATGGCACGAATAGCACATCAGAAGAAGGGATTGTGGCGGCACTTCCAGAGCGCTCGTCGCAGAAATGCTCAAGAGCAGCTTGATAGAAGCGACAGTCTCGCTCACCCTCCGCCACAACCACCAGGCGATGAAAAAGCCCATCGAGAACATTACTATACTGCAGAACAGGGTCGCTCCACAGCATTGCTAGCTGATCGCCCGACAACTGAGAAGCTGCGGCCGACTGACCATCACGGTTAAGTCGTATTACCGAAAGGGGCACACTGGACGCGACTAAGCCACCAATCAGGTTTCGGTCATGGGTAGCCAGGACAATTTGCGCTTTAGAGGTGACCGCCAATTCCCCCAGCGCCAAGCCTAGAGAATACGCTTGCGGCGGATGAAGGAAAACCTCCGGCTCATCAATGATGAGCATCGGATAAGCTGAGGCAACCACCGGAATCATTATCCCGAGAAGGGACTTCATTCCGTCGCCCTGAAACTCAAGGGGTGACAACCTACCCAAAGCATCGCGGTACGCACGCTGGCTTTCAGCTGGCCCCGGAGGCGGTACGTCAGGAACACCCACCCGGAGTCTGACACTCCGACTATAATCGTCTAACGTCAGCCCCTGCTGGAAGATGCGGCGGCATATGGCATCGAGCCTAGCAAGTACAGTGACATCGTCTTGAAAATGATGAAATGGATGCTCGGGCAAGTCCGCCGAATTTTGCCGCTGCTCGACACCTTGCACATAATGAAACCTACCCTCCGAGCGAACAAGGAATACTAGGGCGCCAGTTGGCAGCGACCTAGAGCTACCACCTGACTTCCAGCCACTCACTAAAGACTCGACCGGATAGCCCTGCTCTCCGATATAGAAGTGCGGACTGCGATCGTAACCTAGTCGATATTCTGCCCGCGTGGCGACCCAGGAAAGAAAATCTTCCACAGTTCCACCACGCTTGATCGACACATCGGATACAACTTCTACACTGTCAACAACTTGATGCCCGCGCATCTTCGTATCGAGTTGCTGGAGCAGAGTTGACTTGCCAGCATTATTTCCGCCAACAATAGCGGTCACACCGGGCGCAGGCAGCTTGAAATGGTGCCGACCGAATAGCTGAATAGATTCCGCCCAATAAAATACCTTACCTGGATCACCTGGCTGCATGTCCAAACTTTGCGCCCACTCAGGCCGAGCCTCCGTGTCATCGGTCTCCATGTCTGGATCCTATCCGCAGGGTGAGACACAGTTCTGACTCAGATCTAATCGGATCGAAGGTTGCCGAATAGCCCTGTTCTGGATCAAGGCACCGCGCTCCGCGCGGTGCAGGGCGGTGAGCCCGGCCGGCGGCAAGCCGCCCCGGCCGCCTGCGGCGCCGGGGCGGTCAGCCACCGACAGCCGCCGGGCAGCCGCCCCCACGACAGAGATCCCGACAGCGCCGCACCGGCTCCAGGCGGTACGGAAGCCAACCACTGGGCCCAGGAAGCCGCTCAGGGCTTCCGGCTGCCGCGCCAGTCCACACCCCGGACTGGCTTGCCACCGGTCCGTCTCCCGCAGCCACAGACCGCCTCAGCCGTCCAGGCAGCGCCGCGCGCAACGCCAGCGCCGAACCACCGAACACCTTGATCAACCCGCCCACGGTGTGCCCACGGCGAGTCGCAACGGGCTGGACTCAGCCGGACTCGGCTAGATCAACGACAACGGCCCCCGATCAGCATCTCTGCTGGTCAGGGGCCGTTGTCGCACCTGGTGGCGGGTAGAGGATTCGAACCTCTGAAGCTTTCGCGACGGATTTACAGTCCGCTCCCATTGGCCGCTCGGGCAACCCGCCAGGGCGTGCCACCGCGCCGTGGCGCAGCAGCGGAAGCAAGGATAGCGGCTACCCCCGGCTCGGCTGCAACCGGGTACCGTCAGGGAGTCGTACCCCTGGGCATCGGGGGCAAAGGATCACAAACCAGCCAGACAGCAGGAGCATGAGCATGGCAGCGAACCCGTCGTTCGACATCGTGAGCAAGGTCGACCGCCAGGAGGTCGACAACGCCCTTCGCCAGGCGGAGAAGGAGCTCGCGACGCGGTTCGACTTTCGGGGGACCGGCGCGGAGATCTCCTGGTCGGGCGAGGAGGCGATCAGCCTTCAGGCGGAGACCGAGGAGCGGGTGAAGGCCGCGCTGGACGTCTTCAAGGAGAAGTTGGTCAAGCGCAACATCTCGATGAAGTCGTTGGACGCGGGCGACCCGCGCCCGTCGGGCAAGATCTTCAAGATCGATGCCAAGGTGATCCAGGGCATCGACCAGGAGAAGGCCAAGGCGATCAGCAAGAAGATCCGCGACGAGGGCCCCAAGGGAGTCCAGGCGCAGATTCAGGGTGACCAGCTTCGGGTCACCGGCAAGAAGAAGGACGACCTGCAGGCCGTCATCACGCTGCTCAAGGGCGAGGACTTCGGCGTCGCCCTGCAGTTCAACAACTACCGCTGAGGCAGCGGCCCACGCTGTCGGCCGCCCCCGAGGAATACCCGGGGGCGGCCGGCGGGGCCTGTTCCGCCGAGCCGGTGCCGCGCCCACACCGCCGACGGCGCCGCTCAACCGGTCGGGCCGGCGAGGTCGGCGTCGACTGTCCCGCCATCGCACCGCACCGCCGACCCGGCCGGACGCGAGGCGTCGCCGTGGGGTCAGGTGTACGCGGCGGGGTCAGCCGGGTGCCTGGCGGCTGAGAGTCTCCCACGCCCGGTACTCGTCGACTCTGGCCTGTTCCATCTGCCTGACGATGTCGTAGGAGCTGCTGCCGACGATGAGGCGTAGCGGCGGCTCGGGCAGGTCGACCAGCTTCATGATGACCGGTGCGGCGGTCTCGGGCGGTGGGCCGGCGTCGTCGCCCCAGAGTTCGGCCAGTTTCGCCCGCAACTGTGCGTACGCCGGTTGGGGCTCGGTCGTGGTGGTGCCCGTCGTGTAGAGGCCGGTGTCGTAGCCGCCGGGCTGCACGATGCTGACCCTGATGCCGAAGGGCGCGAGTTCCATCGCCAGAGATTGGCTGAGCGCGTCGAGTGCGGCTTTGCCGGCCGCGTAGAAGCCGACGGAGGCCACGCCGCCTCCGCTGCCCATCGAGGTGACCTGGAGCAGGCGGCCGCCGCCCTGGGCGCGCAGGTGCGGGATGACGGCCTGGGTGACCCAGACGGCGCCGAAGAAATTGACGTCGAAGTGCTGGCGGATCTGTTCCTCGGTGGCTTCCTCCAGCATGCCCAGCAGCATCCCGCCGGCGTTGTTGAGGACGACGTCGAGCCGGCCGTACGTCTCGGCTGCGCAGTCCACCGCCCCCGTGACGGCGGCCCGGTCGGCGACGTCCAGTCGCAGCGTGGCCAGCCGGTCGGGGTGGCGCGCGACCAACTCGGCCAGCGGCCCGACGTCGCGGGCCGCTCCGACGACCCGGTCCCCTGCGGCCAGGGCGGCCTCGGTGACCGCCCGGCCGAGGCCACGGGTGGCTCCGGTGATGAACCACACGCGAGAATCCGCCACCTCGCACCTCCCCTGATCAGATGAGACGAGACGGATCGTCTCGCTTGACGGTTCGAGTGTGCTCGGCCAGAACCAATCCGTCAAGACGGACCGTCTCGTCTCACTGTCGATATGCTCAGGCCCATGTCTCCGGCCCCGAGAAACACCGACCCAGCACCCGAGACGGCCCCGAAGCGCCCGGACCCGGCGCGCCGCAGTGAACGGTCCCGGCAGGCCGTGCTGACGGCCACCCGGGAGCTGGTCTCCGAGGTCGGGTACGCGAAGCTCTCCATCGAGGCCATCGCGGCGCGGGCGAGGGTCGGCAAGCAGACGATCTATCGATGGTGGCGGTCCAAGGGGGCGGTGGTCTTCGACGCGTTCCTGGCGTTGAGCGAGGAGGCCGGCAGTGTGGTGCTGCCGGACACCGGTGACATCGAGGCCGACCTGAGGACGGTGCTGCGGGCCACCGTCGCGGAGTTCGCCGACCCGGCGTTCGAGGCGCCGATCCGGGCGCTCAACCTGGAGATCGCGGCCGATCCGGAGTTGGCCGCGCAGTACCGGGAACGGCTGGCGGCTCCGGTGGACGAGGCCAAGCGGGAGCGGCTGCGCAGCGCGCAGCGGGCCGGGCAGATCCGCGCCGACGCCGACCTGGACCTGGCGCTCGAACTGCTCTACGCGCCGTTGTACCAGCGGTGGCTGCTCCGCCTCGGGCCGCTCACGGACGAGTACGCCGACGCGCTGGTCACGCACGCGCTCCGTGCGTTGCGCCCCTGACCGTGAGCGAGTGCCCGGGACTGGGTCAGACGGCGGCCGGGGCTTCCAGGCGTACCGTGTCGGCTTCGGCGCGGGCGATGGGGCCTGCGGGCAGGGCCGCGACCCCGGCCCCGACGGCGACCGCCGCACCGGCGAACAGGAAGGCCCAGGGCACTCCACCGGCCTGGTCGACGATCAGGCCGGCGACCGCGCCACCGGCCGCGCTCGCGCCGACCGACATGGTCACCACCCAGGTGTACGCCTCGTTCAGCATGCCCAGCGGCGCGATCCGCCCGACCAGGGTGTTCTCCAGGGTCAGCGCGGGTGCGATGGCGGCACCACCGATCACCAGGGCGACGCCCAGCGCGCCCGCCGTGGGCATCACGGCGAACACCACGAAACTGCTCGCCACCCCGCCCAGCAGCCAGGCGAACTGGCGGGTCATGTTGAGGGCCGGACGGCGCAGGCCGAACCAGAACCCACCGATCGCGCTGCCGATCCCCCAGACGGCCAGCAGCACACCGGCGAGGCTGTCCGGATCGTCGGCGGCGTAGCGGGTGGCGAACGCCGGCACGGTCACGCCGGTCGCGCCGAACGCGATGCCGAGGCTGGCCACGCAGAGCAGCAGCGCAGGGAAGCCGGGGACCCGCAGCGGGCCGAGCCCTCGGGTGCGGTGCTCACGGGAGTGCGGCTGCCAGCCCCGCATGGTGCTGCCGAGCGCCACCGCCACGGTGCCGACGAGGGTGACCACCGCCGCGCCGATCAGGGCCGCCCCGGCGTCGGCGAACAGGATGAACCCGGCGACGAGCAGCGGGCCGAGCACGAAGACGATCTCGAACAGCGTCGTCTCCGCGGCGAGGGCCGTGTTGCGCAGGTGGTAGCGGCCCGAGGAGACGCTGGTCAGGTCGTTCCAGGCGCCCCGGATGGCGGCGGTCAGCGGCGGGTACGACCCACCGGCCAGCGCCGAGGCCACCAGCACCCACGCGAAGGGCAGAGTGTCGGAGCGGGCCGACAGGAGCAGCCCGATCAGCGCCAGCGGGTGGGCGATCGCGGTGCCGACCAGGACCGGGGTGGGGCCGATCCGGTCGGCGATCCGTCCGGCGACCGGACTGAGCGCGGCACCGGTGAGGGCGTAGCAGCCGCCGGCCAGGGCGGCCAGCGAGTACCGGCCGGTGACCTGCTCCACGACGAGCAGCAGGGCCAGCGGCGTCATGCCGATCCCGAGTCGCCCGAGGATGCCGGTGATCAGCAGGGTCGGTGCCCCTGGGATCTGCCAGACGCTCAGATACCGGCGCAGCCCGACCACCGTTGACCCCCACCGCAGATGTAATGAGCAAGATTCGTTTAGACCCTAACGCCCCGGTGGTGGCGCGCAACATGGTTATCGCGCTCACACGGGCGTACGGAAGCGCCGCCCGCGCCGGTGACCCGGCGCGGGCGGCGAAGGGGTTGGGTGGCGCGTCAGCGCTGGTAGCGGACCGGTCCGGTCTGGGCGGCCATCCGCTCCAGTCGGGCCACGCGCTCCTCCATCCGGGGGTGCGTGGCGAACAGGGCGGAGATGCCGCCGCCCTTGAACGGGTTGTCGATCATCAGGTGGGCAGTGCTGGTGAGCTGGCCCTCGGCCGGCAACGGCCGACGCTGGGTGCCCATGTGGATCTTCCGCAGCGCGCTGGCCAGGGCCAGCGGGTCGCGGGTCAGCGCGGCGCCGGAGGCGTCCGCCTGGAACTCCCGGCTGCGGCTGATCGCGAGCTGGATGACGGTGGCGGCGATCGGGCCCAGGATGATGGTGAGCAGCAGCACGATCGGGTTCGGGCCGTCCTCGTCGCTGTTGCCGCCGAGCGGGATGAACAGGGCGAGGTTCGCCAGCATGGTGATGATGCCGGCCAGCCCGGCCGCCACGCTGGAGATGAGGATGTCCCGGTTGTAGACGTGGGACAGTTCGTGGCCGATCACGCCCCGCAGCTCGCGGTAGTCGAGGATCTCGACGATCCCCTGGGTCACGCAGACCGCCGCGTTCTGCGGGTTACGGCCGGTGGCGAACGCGTTGGGCTGGGCGGTCGGGCTCACGTAGAGGCGGGGCATGGGCTGCCGCGCCTCGGCGGCCAGTTCCCGCACCATGTGGTATAGCTCCGGGAACTGCGCCTCGGTGACCGGCTGCGCCCGCATCGAGCGCAACGCCAGCTTGTCCGAGTAGAAGTAGGTGAAACCGTTCATCGCCAGCGAGACGAGGACGGCGACGACCAGTCCGCCACTGCCGCCGAACCAGTAGCCCACCGCCAGGATCAACGAGGTGAGCAGGCCGAGCAACGCGGCGGTCTTCAGACGGTTGTGGTGCACGATCACTCCTTCGGTGCACGGATGACGGGATCCGCTGACCGGTACAACAACCCGGTACCCGTGAACCATCCGCTTCATGACTGAGAGTTACCTGAGTGGCAGTCATGACCAGGAGTGCGATCGCGATCAGCCTCCGGCGAGATCCAGCACGACCTGCGGTGCGAACCCGACCACCACGGCGAGGAGCGTCGCCACCGCCAGCGCGGCGATCACCGCCCGTCCCGGCCGGACGGCGGGCGCGGCGGTGTCCCCGGGCGGGCCGTAGAGCGACGCCGCGACACGCAGGTAGTAGGCCAGGCCGATGACCGCGTTCACCGCCACCACCAGGGCGAGCCAGTTCGCCTCGCCGCCGAGCAGCGAACGGACCACCGTCACCTTGGCGAACAGCCCGGCCAGCGCCGGTGGCAGGCCCGCCAACCCGACCAGCGCGAACGCCAGGCCACCGCCGATCCACGGGTGCCGGCGAGCCGCACCCCGCAGGTCGTCCAGGGTGCCGCCGTCCGCGCCGGCCGGGCGCAGCGCCACCACCCCGGCGAAGGCCGCCAACTCCAACAACACGAAGAAGACCGCGTACGCCAGGGCGGCTGCGTACGCGCCGGTGCGCGCGTCCGGATCGGCCAGGGCCAGCGCGCCGAGCGGAGCGAGGATGTACCCGGCCTGCGCCACCGAGGACCAGGCCAGCAACCGCACCGTACGCCGCTGACGCAGCGCCACCAGGTTGCCCACGGTCATGGTCAGCACCGCGACCGTGGCCAGCACCGGGCCGGTCACCTCGGCCGGCAACGCGTGCTGCACGACGGCGAGCAGGGCCACCACGCCACCGAGCTTCGAGGCCGTCGACAGGTACGCGGCCACCGGCAGCGGCGCACCGTCGTAGGTGGCCGGCGCCCAGACGTGGAACGGCACCGCCGCCACCTTGAACGCCAGTCCCGCCACCACGAGCGTCACCGCCACCGTGGTCAGCGGCACGTCGAGCAGCGCCCCGTCGGCGAGCAGCCCGCCCAGCCGTTCCAGGTGCAGCGCGCCGCTGACCGCGTAGAGCAGCGCGGCACCGAGCAGCGTCAGCGTGGTGGCCACCACGCTCACCACGAAGAAGGTCACCGCCGCCTCGGCGCTGGCCAGGCTGCCCCGGCGCAGCCCCACCAGCACGTACAGCGGCAGGGTGAGCACCTCCACCGCCACGATCAGGGTGATCAGGTCGCCGGCCGCGCCGAGCACCACACCACCGGTCATCGAGCAGGAGAGCAGGAAGCAGTACTCCCCCACCGGAGTCCGCCCGTCGCGCAGCAACGACCCGGACAACGCCAGCACCCCGACCATCAGCAGCGCCACCAGCGCCGCGACCAGGGCGGCCCGACCCCCGAAGACGTACGAGCAGTCGGCGCCGACGCAGAACGTACGCCGGTCCGACAGCGTGCCGACCGCCGCCGCTCCCACGGCGGTGGCGACCGCGCCGGTGACCGCCGCGGCCACCGTCGCCGCCGGACGGGCCAGCAGCAGGTCCACCAGGAGCACCAGGACGGCGGTCCCGGCGGCCAGGTACGCCGGAAGCAACGCGACGTGGTCCACACTCTGCACCATGCTCATGCCGGCACTCCGCTCATGGCAGCACTCCTACCAGGGCGGCCACCGGTGCTTCGGCGACGCCCAGCACCAGGGTCGGGGCCAGCCCGACGGCGAGGGTCAGCAGCACCAGCGGCACCCAGGCCGCCAGCTCGGGCCCGGCGATCCCCGGGCCGAGGGCGCGCACCGTCGGTGTCGGTGGGCCGTGGGTGACCCGGCGCAACAGCCGCAGCAGGTACGCCGCCGTCAACGCCCCGCCGAGCGCCGCCAGCACGGCCAGCGTGGTCCAGAGTGCGCCGCCCACCTGGATCGCGGCGACCACGGCGAACGCCTCGCCCCAGAAGCCGGCCAGGCCGGGCAGCCCGAGCGAGGCGACCGCCGCGAAGGCGAGCAGCCCGGAGAGCCGGGGCGCGGTCTCCCGCAGCCCGGACAGCTCGCTCAACGCGCCGGTGTGGGTCCGGTCCTTGATCGCGCCGGCCAGGAAGAAGAGCAGGCCGGTGATGATGCCGTGCGCCACGTTGCCGATCAGCGCCGCCTGGATGCCGGTGGCGGTGAGGGTGGCGATCCCGAGCAGCACGAAGCCCATGTGCCCCACGCTGGAGTACGCGATCAGCCGTTTCAGCTCGGTCTGTGCCAGGCAGACCAGCGAGCCGACCAGGATGGCGGCCACGGCGAGCACGCCGAGCACCGGCGCTGCCCAGCGGGCACCCTCCGGGGCCACCCCGACGGCGACCCGGATCAGGCCGTACGTGCCCATCTTGAGCAGCACACCGGCGAGCAGCACGCTGCCGACCGTCGGCGCCTGGGTGTGCGCGTCGGGCAGCCAGGAGTGCAGCGGCCAGAGCGGACTCTTCACCGCGAAGGCCACCGCGAGCAGGGTGAACGCGGTGAGCTGGGTGGTCCTGGACAGTTCCGTGCCGCCGGTCAGCGCCACGATGTCGGCGGTGCCGGCGGCGGCCACCACGACGTACACGCCGACCAGCAGCAGCACCGAGCCGAACAGCGTGTAGAGGGCGAACTTCCGGGCCGCCCGCCGCCGCGCGTCGACCGCCGCCAGGTCGGTGCTGTCGCCGCCCCAGCCGACGATGATCGCGTACATCGGCAGCAGGACGACCTCGAAGAAGAGGAAGAAGAGGACCAGGTCGAAGGCGAGGAAGGTGCCGAGGATGCCGACCTCGACCACCAGCAGCAGCGCCACCAGCGCTTTCCCGCTGCCGCCGGTCGGCACCCGCCAGAGGCTGTAGCCGCAGCAGAGCAGCGTGAGCAGGGCGGTGAGCACCACGAGCGGCCAGGAGATGCCGTCCACTCCGAGGTGGAAGCGCAGGTCCAGACCGGGTACCCAGGGCAGGTCGACGGTGTGCCAGGGCAGCACCGCACCGGCGTTGCCGTCCGGCCGGTACGCCGACCAGCCGGCGTCCCGGCCGGCGAGCAGCGCGACGGCCACGACCAGGGTCAGCGCGGCGACGACGGTGCCGAGCACCCGCGCGCCCCGGTCGTGCGGCGTGGCCGCCACCGCCAGGGCACCGAGGGCCGGCAGCGCGAGAACCGCCACCAGCAGGACTTCCCCGGACGTCATGCCGCTCCTCCGATCAGGACGGCGGCCAGGCCGAGCAGCAGCGCACCGGCGAGCACCGCGACGACCGCCCGGGGCAGTGCCGACCGGTGCAGGGTGCCCAGCCCGCCGCCGAGCGCTCGGGCCGCCCGCCCGGTGCCGGTGACCGCGCCGTCCACCACCCGCTCGTCGGCGGTACGGGCCAGCCGACCCAACGCGGTCGTCGGGCGTACCACCAGGGCGTGCTGGACGTCGTCGAGCCGGAACGCGCGGGCGAGGACCGGCCGCAGCGGACCCAGCGTGGTGGCCGGGTCGACCGCCGGGTCACGCCGCCAGGCCAGGGCGACCCCGACCAGCAGCAGCGCCAGCGGCAGCAGCATCAGCGGCCCGACGTGCACCAGTTCCGGAACGCCCAGCCCGCCGAGGGCGCCGGAGAGCAGCCGGTCGGTGAACCAGGACGAGAACCCGGCCAGGCCCAGCAGGACCGTCGGCACCGCGAGCAGCAGCAGCGGCCAGCGCAGGGCGGCGGGCGGGTCGTGCGGACGGAGCTGCGGGGTGCGCAGCGTGCCGAAGAAGGTCCGCAGCAGCAGCCGGGTGGCGTACCAGGCGGTGATCGCCACCCCGACCAGCCCGGAGACCAACACCAGCCACGCCACCCAGGTCGGGGCCGGGCCGCTCTCGGAGGTCGCGTCGGCGGCGGCGGCCAGCACGCCCTCCTTGCTCCAGAACCCGGAGAGCGGCGGTACGCCGGCCAGCGCGCCCAGCCCGATCAGCATGCACCAGAAGGTGACCGGCATGGTGTGCCGCAACCCGCCCATCCGGGACATCAGCGCGGTGCCGAGAGCGTGGATCACCGCACCGGCGGCGAGGAAGAGCAGCGCCTTGAAGGCGGCATGAGTGAGCAGGTGGAACAGGGCGGCGGACGGCGAACCGACGGCCAGCGCACCGGTCATGTAGCCGAGCTGGGAGACCGTGGACCAGGCCAGCACCCGCTTGATGTCGTCCTGCGCGGTGGCGGCCAGCGCGCCGAGCAGCAGCGTCACCGACGCCATCACGCCGAGCACGGCCAACGCGACCGGCGTGGCCTCGAACAGCGGCCACAGTCGGGTGACCGCGTACACGCCGGCGGCGACCATGGTGGCGGCGTGGATCAACGCGGAGATCGGAGTCGGGCCCGCCATCGCGTCGGGCAGCCAGGTGTGCAACGGGAACTGGGCGCTCTTGCCGGCCACCCCGGCGAGCAGCAGCAGGCAGGCGGCGGTGAGCGTGGCGGTGCTGTGCGAGTGGACGAGCACGTCGTGGATCCGGAAACTGCCCGCCGAGACGCCGAGCAGCGCGATACCGAGCAGGAAGCCCACGTCGCCGACCCGGGTCACCAGGAACGCCTTCGTCGCGGCGGCCGGGGCCTCCGGCAGCCGCCGGTCGTGCGCGATGAGCAGGTACGAGCAGAGGCCCATCACCTCCCAGCCGACCAGCAGCAGGATCAGGTCCCCAGAGACCACCACCAGCAGCATCGCGGCGGTGAAGAGGCTGATCTGGGCCGCGTACGGCGGATAGCGGTGGTCGACGTCCCCGTCCTCGCGCGGGCCACCGGTCAGGTAACCGGTCGAGTAGACCTGCACGGCCAGGGCCACGGCGGTGACCGCGACGGCGACCAGCGCGGCCGCGCCGTCGAGGCGTACTCCGAGGGTGACGGCGAGACCGCCGAGGTCGATCCAGCTGGTCGACGCCTCCACCGGGTCGTCCAGCGTGACCAGCAGGGCCACCGCCAGGGCGAGAGCACCGGCCGCACCGGTCACGCCGAGCGCGACGGCCGCCCGGCGGGCCGGGTCCGCACCGAGGGCGGAGCCGCGCGGCGAGGGCGGCAGCAGCAGACCGCTCAGGCCGGCGACCAACGGGACGACCGGCAGCAGCACACCCAACAGCGTCGTGGTGCTCACCGCTCCCCCTCCGCGACCACGCCGCCGGCCGGACCGGCCGTCACCGGCGTCGGCTCGTCAGGAGGGCGCTCGGCCAGCGGGATCTCGTCCACCGCCACGCTGGCCCGCATCCGATAGAGCTGGAGCACGATCGCCAGGCCCACGCCGATCTCGGCGGCGGCCAGCACGATCACGAAGAGGGCGAAGACCTGCCCGCCGTGCGGCAGCAGCGCCTTCGCCGTGGTGTCGGCGGTGATCAGGATCAGGTTCACCGCGTTGAGCATCAGCTCCACGGCCATCAGCACCAGCACCGCGTTGCGCCGCCGCAGGACGCCGTAGACGCCGAGGCCGAACAGCAGGGCGGCGGTGACGTACGGGATGACCGGTCTCACCGCGACCGCCCCTGGGCCGTGCCACCCTGCGACGCCCCGCCGTCGGACGTCTCCGCCCGGTCGCGTGGCACCCGACCGATCTCCGGGCGGGACAGCACGATCGCGCCGACCAGCGCGGACAGCAGCAGCACGGAGAGCACCTCGAACGGCAGCACCCAGCTCCCGAAGACCTGCTCACCGATGCGCTCGGCGTTGCCCGGCTCGGGCAGTTCCACCGCGGTCCAGCGGTACGCGTCGACCAGCAGGGCGGACAACCCGAGCCCGACGCCGCCACCGATCAACGCGGCGGGCCAGCCGGGACGGTCCAGGTCGTCGGAGGCGCCGATCGGCGCTCGGGTCAGCATCACCGCGAACAACAGCAGCACCACCACCGCGCCGACGTAGATCAGCACCTGCACCCAGGCGACCATCTCGGCGGAGAGCACCAGGTACATCCCGGCCAGCGCGCCGAGGCAGACCACCAGATAGAGCCCGGCCCGGACCAGGTGACTGGTCGCCACCACCAGCACCCCCGACCCGACCGCCACCGCACCGAGGGCGAGCAGCAGGGCGTCCACCCCGGTCACGCGGGAGTGCCTTCCCCGGCATCGGTCTCGGGCGTACCCGCACCTGCGGCACCGGGCTCCGCGGGGGGCTCGGCGGCGGGTGGGCGGGCGGCGGGGCGGGGCTCGGGGCGTACCGCCGGGGCGGTCGGCCGGGCGGCGGACGCGGCGGGGACCGCGGCCTTGCGCGCGGCGGCGGTCTCCTCCTTGGCCGGCTCACCCTGCGGGTCGTGCGCGGGCGGCGGCGGCACGGTCGCCACCCACTCGCCCAGGTGCTCCTTGTCGTGCAGCAGGTCCTTGATGTCGTACTCGGAGTACTCGAACTCCGGCGACCAGTGGAGCGCGTCGAAGGGGCAGACCTCGATGCAGATGCCGCAGTACATGCAGAGCGAGAAGTCGATGTCGAACCGGTCGAGGACGTTGCGCTGGCGGGGGCGGGCCGCGCCAGGCACCGCCACCTCCTCCTTGTGCGAGTCGATGTAGATGCACCAGTCCGGACACTCGCGGGCGCAGAGCATGCAGACCGTGCAGTTCTCCTCCATCAGCGCGATCACCCCGCGCGAGCGGGGCGGCAGATCGGGCGCGACGTCCGGGTACTGCTGGGTGGTGGAGCGCTTCGTCATCGTCTTGAGCGTGACCGCCAGCCCCTTCACCAGGCCGCTGCCGGGTACGCCGGCCGACTCGCTTCGCTCGCTCATGCGCAACATCCTGCCCTGTGGCCACGGCGCGCGCGACCACCACCCGAAGGATCTCCACCGTCCGGCCCGGACCGTGGCGTCCGGCGGCTCCCCGCGCCGGCCCGCGCATGATCGGCCATGATGGGAGCCAGGACGACGCGGCGACACCTTGGGGGCGGGATGGGCGAGGGCGGTACGAGCACCGGCGGGAAGTACGTCGAGCAGGGCGAGTTCAACCGGGACCAGAACTACATCACCACCCGGATCACGGTCGACGCCCGGGACGGCTACCCGGTCGAGTCGGGCCGCTACCGGCTCGCGGTCAGCCGGGCCTGCCCCTGGGCGAACCGGCTGATCATCGTCCGGCGGCTGCTCGGGCTGGAGGACGCGATCTCGATGGCCGTCGCCGGGCCGACCCACGACGCGCGGAGCTGGACCTTCGACCTCGACCCCGAGGGGCGCGACCCGGTGCTCGGCATCGAGCGGCTCCAGCAGGCGTACTTCGCCCGCTACCCGGACTACCCGCGCGGCATCACCGTGCCGGCGATCGTCGACGTCCCGACCGGTCAGGTGGTGACCAACGACTACAGCCGGATGAGCCTGGACCTCTCCACCGAGTGGACCGCGCACCACCGTCCGGGCGCGCCGCAGCTCTATCCCGAGCACCTGCGCGACGAGATCGACGAGGTCAACGCGCTGGTCTTCAGCGACGTCAACAACGGGGTGTACCGGTGCGGCTTCGCCGGCAGCCAGGAGGGGTACGAGAAGGCGTACCACCGGTTGTTCGACCGGCTCGACTGGCTCAGCGAGCGCCTGGCCGGGCAGCGGTATCTGGTCGGGGACACCATCACCGAGGCCGACGTGCGGCTGTTCACCACGCTGGTCCGCTTCGACCCGGTCTACCACGGGCACTTCAAGTGCAACCGGCAGAAGCTGAGCGAGATGCCGGTGTTGTGGGCGTACGCGCGGGACCTGTTCACCACGCCCGGCTTCGGCGACACGATCGACTTCGACCACATCAAGCGGCACTACTACGAGGTGCACCGGGACATCAACCCGACCGGGGTGGTGCCGGTCGGCCCCGACCTGTCGAACTGGCTCGCCCCGCACGACCGGGAGTCGCTGGGCGGTCGGCCGTTCGGCGACGGCACTCCCCCGCCGCCTCCGGCGCCCGCCGAGCGGGTCGACCCCGCTCACACCCCGCTGCGCTGACCGCCCGCCCGCATGGCGGCGGCGTGCCGTCGTGCGGCGAGAGATGTTAGGAAGGGACCCCTGCTATACCGGAGACGGTAGTAGGGGTCCCTTCCTTACAGCGCCACCCGTACGGCGGCGGTCAGCACGAGCTGGGCCAGTGCGGTCGGCACCAGCACCAGCCAGCAGAGCCGCTGCAACTGGTCCTCGCGCAGCCGGGGGTAGGAGACCCGCAGCCAGATGATCACGAAGCTGACGGCGGCCACCTTGAGCAGGGTCCAGAGCCAGCCGAGCTGGTCGTCGGCGAACGGCCCCTGCCAACCGCCGAGGAACAGCACGGTGGTCAGCGCGGCGATCACCACGATCCCGACGTACTCGGCCAGCAGCAGGAACGCGAACCGCAGGCCGGTGTACTCGGTCATGTACCCGAACACCAGCTCGGAGTCGGCCACCGGCATGTCGAACGGCGGCCGGCGGATCTCGGCCAGGCCGGCCACGAAGAACACCACCATCGCCGGGGCCTGCCAGATCAGCCACCAGGGCTGCCACGCCTCGACGATGCCGGAGAGACTCAACGTGCCGGCGGCCATCGCCACCGACGCGGCGGCCAGCACCAGCGGCAGCTCGTAGCCGAGCAACTGGGCCGCGCCGCGCAGCCCGCCGAGCAGGCTGAACTTGTTGGCCGAGGCCCAGGCGGACATCAGCACGGCCAGCACACCGACGCCGACCACCGCCAGCACGAAGAACAGACCCACGTCGAGCGGCTGACCGACCAGGTCGTTCGGGCCGAGCGGGATCACCAGCAGGGCGAGCAGGTACGGCACCAGGGCCACCGCCGGAGCCAGCCGGAACACCGGCCGGTCCGCCGCGCGCGGGGTGACGTCCTCCTTCTGCACGAACTTCACGCCGTCGGCGACGAGCTGCGCCCAGCCGTGGAACGCGCCCGCGTACATCGGGCCGAGCCGGCCCTGCATGTGCGCCATCACCTTGTGCTCGGCCTGCCCCACCAGCAGCGGTAGGACGAGGAAGGCGGCCACCACCCCGCCGATGCGGATCACCAGTTCCAGCCAGAGCGGCATCAGGGCGTACCCTCCTCGCCGGCCCGGGGCTCCGCCGGGTCCGCAGCGGGGCCGCCCCCGGACGCCGCCGGGTTCGCGGGGCGGGCTTCAGGCGCCGCCGGGCCCGGGGCAGGACCGGCTGCGGGGTCTGCGGCGGCGTCGGCCGATCGGGGGGTACGCGGTGGACGCGTACCCGGTGCCGGCCGGGCCGGACGCTCCCGGGCGGGCCGCGCCGGGGTCCCGCCGCGCGGCCCCTCCCCGGCACCGCCGGCCCCGGCCGGGGTCGGCACCACACCCCACTCGCCCGGTGCGGGTACGCCCGGTGGCCGGATCGGCCGCCGACCGCCACCGGCCTCGGACTCGCCCGGCTCCTTCGCCCCCGGCCAGGGCTTCGCGACCCGGGAGGCGAGCACGAACTCCTTGCGCAGCGGGTGGCCCTCGAACTCCGGCGGCAGCAGCAACGGCCGCAGGTCGGCGTGCCCGGCGAAGTCGATGCCGAACATCTCGTGGGTCTCCCGCTCGTGCCAGGCGGCACCCGGGTAGACCGACACCACCGAGTCGACCGTGGGCGTGGCCCGGGGCACCCGGGTACGCAGCAGCACCCCGTGCCGGTGCGTGGTCGACCACAGGTGGGCCACCACGTCGAAACCGTCGGCCAGTTCGTCGACCGCGGAGAGCCAGTCGAAATAGTCGCAGGCCAGCTCCGGGTCGTCGCGGACGGCGAGCAACGCCGCCCGCCACTGTTGCGGGGGTACGTCGACGGTGGCCCGGGAGTGCGCCTGACCCCCGGAAACCGTCGCGGTGGCCTCGACGGGGGCGAGCAGCGTGACGAGCCGCCGGCCGACCTCTTCCGGTGTCATGCCGCTGATCCTAGGGCGTGTCCGGCCGCCCGTGCCCGGCTGCGAGCCCGGTCCTGCGGTCGGTGCCCCGGCCCACGGCCCGGCTGGTGGTGCGCGGCCGGGTGGAGATCCCGGCTTTGCCGGCGGTGGCCCGTCGACGCCCGACAGGATGGGCCCGTGCGCGCTGTGACCGTGACCCCGGGAGTGCCCGGCTCGCTGCGACTGCTCGACGACTACCCGGAACCGGCCACCGAGGAGGGGGCGGTCCTGGTCGAGGCCGTCGCGGTCGGCGTCTGCGGCACCGACATCGAGATCATCGACGGGCAGTACGGCGAGGCGCCGCCCGGTGCCGAGCACCTGGTGCTCGGGCACGAGTCGCTGGGTCGGGTGCTGGAGGACCCGACCGGCACCTTGCAGACCGGTGACCTGGTCGCCGGGATCGTCCGGCACCCGGACCCGCTGCCCTGCCCGAACTGCGCGGTGGACGAGTGGGACATGTGCCGCAACGGCCTGTTCACCGAGCACGGCATCAAGGGGCTACCCGGGTTCGCCCGCGAACGCTGGCGGCTGCAACCCCGGTTCGCCGTCGGGCTCGACCCGGAACTGGGCGAGGTGGGCGTCCTGCTCGAACCGACGAGCGTGGTGGTCAAGGCGTGGGACCACATCGACCGGATCGGCCGGCGGGCGGAGTGGCAGCCGCGTACCGCCCTGATCACCGGTGCCGGGCCGATCGGCCTGCTGGCCGCCCTGCTGGCCAGCCAGCGTGGTCTGTCGGTGCACGTGCTGGACCTGGCCACGGACGGGCCGAAGCCGGCGTTGGCCGGTGCACTCGGTGCCACGTACCACTCGGGGCCGGTCGAGGAACTCGACTTCGAGCCGGACGTGATCGTGGAGTGCACCGGCGCGCCGGTGGTCGTCCTGGAGGCCATGTGCAAGGTCGCGCCGACCGGGATCGTCTGCCTCGCCGGGGTCTCCAGCGGTGGCCGCATCATCGACTTCGACGCGGGTGCGCTCAATCGCACCCTGGTGCTGGAGAACAACGTCGTCTTCGGGTCGGTGAACGCCAACCGGCGGCACTGGGACGCCGCCGCCGAGGCGCTGGCCCGCGCCGACCGGGACTGGCTCGGCGCGCTGATCACCCGCCGGGTGCCGCTGTCGGAGTACGCCTCGGCCTACTCCCCCGGCCCTGAGGACATCAAGGTCGTCATCGACTTCACCGCCTGACCCTTCGGTTCCTACACCCCCGGCAGTTCGCCGTTGCGGAACAGGTCCACGAAGAGCTGGTGGTCCTGCCGGGCCCGTACGCCGTACGCGTGGGCGAAGTCGACCAGGTGCGCGACGAAGCCGGCGGGGTCCGCGTCGACGGCCGCGACGATCGCCTCCTCGGTGGAGTAGTCGACCAGGTCGTGGCTGGACTCGTCGTCGGCGACCGAGTGCATCCGGGCGACCGCCCGACCGAGGTCGGCCAGCACCCCGGCCAGTTCCTCGGGTTCGTTGACGTCCGCCCAGTCGAGATCGGCGGCGTACGGGGAGACCTCGGCGACGAGTTGACCCACGCCGTCCAGCTCGGTGAAGCCCACCCACGGGTCGGCGTGTGCCTGGAGGGCGCGCTGCGACTCGGCCGTTCGGTGACCCTGGTGGCGGAAGTAGCCCCGGACGCGCTCGTCGTCGATGTGGCGGGCGACCGCCGGGACCTGGGCCTGCTTCATGTAGATCAGGACGTCGTTCTCCAGCGCCTGGGTGTGCCCCTCCAGCAGGAGGTTGTACGACGGCAGCCCGGCCGACCCGATCCCCACGCCCTTGCGCAGCACCACGTCCTTGATCTGCGCCGCCACCGGGCGGGTCCGGGTGCTGGCGGGCAGCGTGTCCAGGTAGTCCTGGAAGGCCGCGCAGACCCGGTCCCGGACGTCGCCGTCGACCTCGTACACGCCGTCGCGCAGCGAGAACCGCCGCTCGTACTGGTCGACGGTGGTCTGCTCGCGCAGCAGGTCGACCCGGGTGTTGAGGCGGGCCTGCTGGAGCACCCGGCGCAGTACGCCGTCGGCGTTGTCCAGCGTGATCGAACCGATCGCGTCGTCGCCACCGGCGGCGATGGCCCGCAGCTCGGTCAGGTAGTGCTCGGCGAAGGTGGTGACCAGGTCGCTGATCACCCGGTCGGAGAGCGCCTTGGTGTAGCCGATCAGGGCCACGCTGGCCACGAAGCGCCGCAGGTCCCAGGTGAACGGCCCGACGTACGCCTCGTCGAAGTCGTTGACGTTGAAGACGAGCTGGCCGGAGCCGTTCATGTAGGTGCCGAAGTTCTCCGCGTGCAGGTCGCCGTGGATCCACACCCGGCTGGTCTGCTCGTCGAGGAAACGCTCGTCGGTGAAGTCGCCGCGCTGGTCGGCGTAGAAGAGGCTGGCACTGCCCCGGTAGAACGCGAACGGCGACGCGGCCATCTTGCGGAACTTGCGCCGGAAGGCGGCCGGGTCGAGCGCCATCAGGGTGCCGAACTCCTCGGTCAGCACCTTGACGATGAAGGCGGAGCGCGGCTCCGCTGAGTCGGTCATGACCGGCACGCTAGCGCCTGGACGCCACTGCGGCGGCGACCGCGCCGAGCGGGGTGCCGCGTCGACCCCGATCGGTCGTCGCCGCGCGTTTCAGGAGGTCGGAGGCCGTACCGGCGGGGCGGTGAGGGAAGCCGCGTCGCGCGGTGGCGCGCCCTCGGCGGGCCGCGCGTCGGCCGATGGCGCGCCGGCTGCGGGCGGCGCGTCGGTCGGCGGGGCGAGCAGGTCGGGACGGGATACGCCGCCGATGCCGGACTGCTCGGCGGCGATCTTCTCCTGTAGGCGGAGGATGCCGTGCAGCAGCGCCTCCGGCCGGGGCGGGCAGCCCGGCACGTAGACGTCGACCGGGATGAGCTGGTCGACACCCTTGGTCACCGAGTACGAGTCCCAGTAGGGGCCGCCGCAGTTGGAACAGGCACCGAACGAGATGACGTACTTGGGCTCGGGCATCTGGTCGTAGAGCCGCTTGATCGCCGGGGCCATCTTGTCGGTGACCGTGCCGGAGACCACCATCAGGTCGGCCTGGCGGGGCCCGTGCGCGAACGGGATCACGCCGAGGCGCATGAAGTCGTGCCGGGACATGCTGGTCGCGATGAACTCGATGGCGCAGCAGGCCAACCCGAAGTTGAAGACCCAGAGCGAGTAGCGCCGACCCCAGTTCAGCACGAACCGGATCGGCTCGCCGAGCACCGCTGGTAGCTGCACCTCGGCCTCCCTCGTCTGTCCCCGATGTGACAGTCAATCACAGCACCGAAGCCGCCGACCTCCGCAACCCTCGCCCGTGCCGCAGCGTGTGATCGGACATCGAGCGCCGACACTGGTCCGGGACGGGGAGGAAGCATGATGGTGAGCAGGACGCCTCGGCTCGGGGAGCCACCTCCGGACGAGGCGGAGGAGCCGCCGCCACCGGCCGAGGGGATCGGCTTCGACGAGCTCTACCACAATCACTTCCGGTCCCTGACCCTCCAGCTCGCCGCGTACTGCGGTGACCTTCCGCAGGCGCAGGACCTGGTCCAGGAGGCGTTTTGTCGGGCGTACGCCCGCTGGTCGCGGGTGTCGCGGTACGACGATCCGGTGGGCTGGGTACGCCGGGTCGCCTGGAACCTCGCCACCAGCCGCTGGCGGCGGGTACGGACCGCGCAGTCCTGGTTGCGTCGGCAACGGCCGGAGCACGTGGCGGGACCGGGGCCGGACCGGGTGGCGCTGATCGCCGCCCTGGCCCAACTGCCTGCCGCCCAGCGCCGCGCGATGGTGCAGCACTATCTGGCGGATCTCAGCATCGCGCAGATCGCGGAGCAGGAGGGGGTACCGGTGGGCACCGTCAAGTCCTGGCTGCACCGGGGACGGGCGGCACTGGCCGCGCAACTCAACGACAACAGGGCGGTGAGCTCATGACCGAGTCCGAGGAGATCCTGGTCAGCAACGAGTTCGACGCGTTCCGTTCGGAATACGGCCCCGCGGTGCGGCCGGCGGGGACGGACGCGGTTCGGCGCACGGTGCGCCGACGGCGGCGGGTGGCGGTGGCCGTCGCGGCGGCGGCGGTGCTCTCCGTCGTGCTGCCGGTCGGCGCGTACGCGGGATTGAACCGCACCGGCCCGGCTCCGACGCCGGGGCAGACCGGCGAGCCGTCCGCCCCGCCGACCCCGTCGGGGTCGCCGACGCCGTCGGCGACCCCGAGTTCGGCACCGACCACCACCGGTTCCCGCACCGACGGGCCGGACGGCCGGATCAGCCGGACCCAGCTCCTCGCGGCCCGTGTCGACCTGCCCGACTGGTCGTCGTCCGTCCCGCCGACCTGCACCACGGACGGCGTCCGGCTGCGCGAGCCGGACCAGGAGAGCCGGCCGGAACTCGGGGACGGCATCCACCACGGCGACGTCGACGGGGACGGCGGCACCGACACCGTCGCCCTGGTCGCCTGCCGGCTCGGGGAGGCGCTGGACAAGCAGGTGGTCGCCTTCTCCCGGGACGATGCCGGCCGGATCGTCACCCTCGGCCAGGTGGTGGGCACCCGGGAGGGGCTGGACGACATCACGGGTGTCGCGCTGACCGCCGACGGCAGGGTCCGGGTGGAGGTGGCCGACATCCAGCCGTGCTGCGGGGTGCCCGACTGGTGGCCGCAGAAGCAGTGGCGGACGTACGCCTGGAGTGGCGGAGGTTTCGACCAGACGGCGGGGCCGACGAGGTTCGAGGTCGACCCCCGGCTGACCGATCTCACCCTGAGCGCGGACGAACTGGTGCTCGACCCGCCCGACGCCGACGGCGACCGGTACGCCTCGGTCACCGTCACGGTGACCAACAAGGGGCCGGTGGACGTGCCCCGGCTCGGTTTCGACAACCTCTCCACCATCGGCGAGCCGGCCGGCGGTGACCTGTCGGAGTGCCGGACGGTGCAACCGTACGAGTCCTGCTCGCTGGACGGGCTCGCCGCAGGCTCGCAGCGGAGCTTCACCTTCCGGTTCCGGCTCGACGCGACGTGGGGGGAGGTGACACCGAGCCTGCTGGTCGAGCACCTCGACGAGCAGGACCGGAACTGGCCGGACCGGAAGCGGTCGGACAACTCCGTCACACTGCGGACGAGCCGCTGAGCGCGGGCGTGGCGGCTCCGGCCGTCACGCCCACCGCCCGCGCAGCGCGACGCCCGGCCTACCAGGTCGGGCGTTGCAGCAGCCCGACGAACTCCACGAGCAGCCGCTCCCGCAGCCGCACCGGGGCGGCGTCGAGCAGGGTGTTAACCACCGCCATCCGGTCCGGCGGGCCGGCCCGCCCGGCCAGGTCGAGCCCCTCGGCCAGCCCGGCGACCAGCTCCGGGGTGAGCGCCTGCGGGGTGAGGCTGCCGGCGAGCCCCAGCAACTCCGGTGGCAGCACCACCGGGCCGGCGGCTCGGGCGGCGGCCGCCGCCTCGGCCAGGGCCGGTCCGAACTCCGCCACCCGGGAGGCCACCGCCGCGGTCACCGTCAGGTGCACGCTGCGCGGCAGTCCGGCGTACGCGAGCTGCGGCTGGGTGTGCCAACCACGCGCGGTCAACTCGTCGACCAGGACGAAGAGGTCGAGCGCCGGGTCGGTCGAGGTGAGGCAGACGACGGTCGACTCCGGCTCGGCCACCAGCCGGAGCCCGTCGACGCCGCGCACCGCGTCGGCCAGCACCCGCACCGCGTCCCGGGTCCGGCGGGCCAGTTCCAGGTAGCCGTCGTCGCCGAGGTGCCGCAGGGTGGCGTACGCGGCGGCGATCGGGCCGCCGGACCGGGTGGAGGAGATCACCGGGTTGACCATCGTGTACCCGGGCCAGTCGGCGTACGCGAAGTACTGCGGCGCGCGCAGCCCGGCATCGCGGTGCAGCAGCACCGAGACGCCCTTCGGCGCGTACGCGTACTTGTGCAGGTCCACCGAGATCGAGGTGACCCCGGCGACGGCGAAGTCGAACGCGGGCACGTCGACGCCGAGACGACGCAGGTACGGCAGGGTCCAGCCGCCGAAGCAGGCGTCCACGTGGCAGCGCACCCCGGCGGTGGCCGCCGTCTCGGCGATCTCGGCCACCGGGTCGACCACGCCGTGCGCGTACGAGGGGGCGGAGCAGACCACCAGCACGGTCTCCGGCCCGATCGCGGCGGCCACGTCGGCGACCGAGGGCCGGAGCGTGGCCGGGTCGACGGGGACGGTGTCGAGCGCCACCCGCAGGTAGTGGGCGGCCTTGGCGAACGCGGCGTGGGCGCTGGCCGGCACCACGATCCGGGGAGCGGTGATCTCGGGCCGGGCGTCACGGGCCGCCTTGACGGCCAGGATCAGCGACTCGGTGCCGCCGCTGGTGACACTGCCGACCACCTCCGGCGCGCTCGTGCCGGGTCCGCCACCGAGCACCCGTGCCGCCGCGCCGACCAGCGCGTTCTCCATCGCCAGCAGCGAGGGGAAGGCGGTCGGGTCGAGCCCGTTGACGTGCGCGCTCTCGGCGTACGCGGCGGCGGTCAACTCGTCCAGCCCGGCGACGGCGGGGTCGTACACGTACGCGAACAGCCGTCCGCCGTGCGTCGGCCGGTCGGCCTCCCGCAGGCTGCGGATCTCCGCCAGCACCTGTTCCGCCGGTACGCCGTGCGTCGGCAGCGCCGACCCGCTCTCGTCGATCATGGAGTAGTGGTGCCCTTTCCGTGGTTCTCGACGGCATTCGTCCCCACCACAACTCCATGATCGGCGCCGGAGTCGCGGGGAGCGTCGGGGGCGTCGGGGGCGTGGGAGGGGTGGAGGGTGGCCAGGAGGGTGGGGGTCAGGTCGTAGGGGCGGAGCAGCAGGGTGGCCAGGCCGATCAGCAGGGCCGGGAGGAGGGTGAAGCCGAGCAGGACGCCCAGGCGGGCGGTGTCGGACTGGACGGCGGCGGTGCCGGTGGTGGAGGAGACGTAGCCGGTGAGCGCGAGCACCAGACCGAAGACGCCCGGCCCGAGCGCCAGGCCGAAGGTCTCGCCGGCCGTCCACAGGCCGGTGAAGACGCCCGCCTGCCGTCGGCCGGTGCGCGCCGTGTCGTACGCGATACAGTCCGGGAGCATGGCCAGCGCGAACACCTGCTGACCGGCGTACCCGACGCCGAGCATCGCCACCAGCAGATAGACCACGACGGCGGGCAGCACCGGCGCGGCGACCAGCGCCAGTCCACCGGTGGCCAGGATCAGCGAGGCGGCCACCAGCGCGGCCAGCTTGCCCAGCCGGGCGCCCACCCGCGACCACAACGGCATCACCACCAGCGCCGGCCCGACGAAGCAGAGGAAGAGCAGCGTCGGACCGGTCGTCGGGTCGCGCAGGATCTGGTCCGCGAAGTACTGCACCCCGGCGAGGATCGTGGCCACCCCGGCGGACTGCACCACGAAACAGAGCAGCAACGCCCGGAACGGTCGGTTGCGACCGGCGACGGCGAGCTGGGCCCGCAGACTCGGCTCGCTCTCCCCGACCGAGCCCTGCGGAGCCGACCGGGTGCCGAGGAACGCGCCGACGGCGCCCACCGCGATCAGCGCGGCCACGAACACACCCATCCAGCGGTGCCCCGGCACGCCGCCACCGGCCGCGTCGCGCACCAGCGGGGCCACCGCACCGGCGACCAGGATGGCCAGCGCCAGCACCGCGATCCGCCAGGTCATCATCCGGGTACGTTCGGCGTAGTCGTCGGTCAGCTCGGCCGGCATCGCCACGTACGGCACCTGGAAGAAGGCGAACGCGGTGGCCGTGGCCAGGAAGGCG
Source organism: Micromonospora sp. NPDC003241 (assembly GCF_053589795.1). NCBI lineage: Bacteria > Bacillati > Actinomycetota > Actinomycetes > Micromonosporales > Micromonosporaceae > Micromonospora > Micromonospora sp. NPDC003241. Next base: position 201,947 of record NZ_JBSFSO010000001.1, read on the forward strand.
ATCGCCACGTACGCCCCGGCGGCCGGTCCGGCGCCGAACGGCGCGGCGAAGATCGACCCGAACAGCACGGCCAACGCCAACCCGCCGACGAGCAGGTACGGCCGTCGGGCCCCCCATCGCGACCGGGTCCGGTCGGAGATCCGCCCGGCCACCGGGTTGACCAGCACGTCCCACGCCTTCGGCAGCAGCACCAGCAGGGCCGCCACCCCGGCGGCCACGCCGAGCGTGTCGGTGAGGTACGGCAACAGCAACAGCCCCGGCACGGTGCCGAAGGCTCCCGTGGCCAGCGAACCGAGTGCGTACCCGGCGTGCACCTTGCGCGGCAACCCGGCCGCCCCTGACCCACCCGGCGACGCGTTCATGGCGCCGAATGTTACTCACGTTATGGCGCGGGTCACATCCCCTCTCCGGGCTGCCACTGCGCCGCGCGCATGTCGACCCGGCCCGCGCGCAGCGGCGTACCCTCGCTCAGCCAACGGGCCCGCGCCTCGGCGACGAGGCGGGGCGGCATCGTGCCGGTGGCGTTGACCACGCGGTGCCAACCGACGGCCCCACCGTGCCGCGCCATGATCGATCCGACCAGTCGGGCGGAGGCCCGTCCGGAGCGCTCGGCGAGCGCGTCGGCCACCCCGCCGTACGACATCACCCGGCCCGGCGGTATCCGGTCGACGAGTTCCAGTACCGCCTCGACGTACTCGTCTGGTGTCACAAGCGGCCAGACTATGGGAAGGCCGCCGGGCCGTACCGCGCCGACCACGCAGAATAGGCGGGTGCGAGACGCGGTAACGGCGGCCCGGCGGGTCGTTGTCAAGATCGGTTCCTCCTCGTTGACCACCGCCACGGGCGGTCTGGACGACGGGCGGGTGGACGCGTTGGTCGACGCCCTCGGGTCACGGACGGCCGACGGACGTGAGGTCGTGCTGGTCTCCTCCGGCGCGATCGCCGCCGGCCTGGCCCCGCTCGGGCTCTCCCGGCGACCACGGGACCTGGCCACCCAGCAGGCCGCCGCGAGCGTCGGCCAGGGCCTGCTGATCGGGCGGTACGCCGCCGCCTTCGCCCGGCACGGCCGGACCGTCGGGCAGGTGCTGCTCACCGTCGACGACGTGACCCGACGGGCGCACTACCGCAACGCGTACCGCACCCTGCGCAAGCTGTTGGATCTGCGGGCGGTGCCGATCGTCAACGAGAACGACACGGTGGCCACCGAGGAGATCCGTTTCGGCGACAACGACCGGCTGGCCGCGCTGGTGGCCGCGCTCGTCGACGCCGATCTGCTGGTGCTCCTCTCCGACGTCGACGCGCTCTGGACCGGTAACCCGTCGCGCCCCGGCGCCCGCCGGATCGCCGAGGTACGCGACGAGTCGGACCTGGCCGGAGTCGACATCGGCGGTGCCGGGCGGGCCGGAGTCGGCACCGGTGGCATGGTGACCAAGGTCGAGGCGGCCCGGATCGCGACCGGATTCGGCATCCCGGTGGTGCTGACCTCCGCACCGCAGGCCCTCGCGGCGCTGGCCGGTGAACCGGTCGGCACGTTCTTCCACCCCAGTCTCAGCCGCCCGGCCGCGCGGCTGTTCTGGCTGGCACACGCCACCGCGCCCCGGGGACGGCTGCACCTCGACCCGGGCGCGGTCGCTGCGGTGGTGGGCCGCCGCAAGTCGCTGCTGCCGGCCGGGATCACCGCCGTGGACGGGGCGTTCACCGCCGGTGACCCGGTCGACCTGGTCGACACCACCGGTGCGCCGGTCGCCCGGGGACTGGTCAACTACGACGCGGTCGAACTGCCGGGTCTGCTCGGCCGGTCCACCTCGGACCTTGCCGCGGCGCTCGGTCCGGCGTACGAACGGGAGGTCGTCCACCGCGACGACCTGGTGTTGCTGTGAGCGGACGATCCGCCGGCGTGAAGTGATTGCAGGGGGCCCTTCCTATGCACGAGGCGTTAACAGGGGGCCCTTCCTTACATCGAAGGAGCGTGTAATGAGCGTGAGCGAGCAGGCCCGGCGGGCACGTACGGCGGCGGAGGCGCTGGCCGTGGCGACGCGTACGGCCAAGGACGCAGCGCTGCACGCGATGGCCGACGCGCTGGTGGCGCGTACGCCGGAGATCCTCACCGCGAACGAGGCGGACCTGGCGGCCGGGCGGGAGGCCGGGCTGAGCGCGGCCGTGCTGGACCGGCTCGCCCTCGACGAGTCCCGGGTGGCCGGCATCGCCGACGCGCTGCGCCAGATGGCCGGGCTGCCCGACCCGGTGGGTGAGGTGGTCCGTGGCTCCACCCTGCCCAACGGTCTGGAGCTGCGGCAGATCCGGGTGCCGTTCGGCGTGGTCGGGATCATCTACGAGGCCCGGCCGAACGTGACCGTGGACGCCGCCGGCATCTGCCTCAAGTCGGGCAACGCGGCGCTGCTACGCGGTTCCTCGTCCGCCGCGCACTCGAACGCGGCGCTGGTGACGGTGCTGCGGGACGCCATCGACGGTGCCGGACTGCCCGCCGACACGGTGCAGTTGCTCGACGCCGCCTCGCGCGACTCGGTCAAGGAGCTGATGCGGGCCCGGGGCCTGGTGGACGTGCTGATCCCGCGCGGCGGCGCGTCGCTGATCCGGACCGTGGTCGAGGAGTCGACGGTGCCGGTGATCGAGACCGGGGTGGGCAACTGCCACGTCTATGTGGACGCCGCCGCCGACCCGGTCAAGGCCGTCTCGATCGCGCTGAACGCCAAGACGCAGCGACTGTCCACCTGCAACACCGCCGAGTCACTGCTGGTGCACCGGGAGGTGGCGGACGCCGTACTGCCCCCGATGCTGGCGGCGTTCGCCGAGGCCGGGGTGACGGTGCACGGCGACGCCCGGACGGCGGCGTACTCGGACGCGGTGGTCGCCGCGACCGACGAGGACTTCGCCACCGAATACCTCTCGGCCGACATCTCGGTGGCCGTGGTCGACTCGCTCGACGCGGCGGTGGCGCACATCCGGCGGTACGGCAGCGGCCACACCGAGGCGATCGTCACCGACTCGCAGTCGGCCGCCCGGGAGTTCGTGGCCCGGGTGGACTCGGCGGCCGTGATGGTCAACGCGTCGACCCGGTTCACCGACGGCGGCGAGTTCGGCTTCGGCGCCGAGATCGGCATCTCCACCCAGAAGCTGCACGCCCGTGGCCCGATGGGCCTGCCGGAGCTGACCAGCACGAAGTACGTGGTCACCGGGGACGGTCACCTGCGGAGCTGACGCCGACGGCGGCCGGAGGTCATGCCCGGCACGGCCAGCGGCGGTCGGAGCCACGCCCGGCACGGCCGACGGCGGTCGGAGGTCACGCCCGGCACGGCCAGCGGCACCAGGACGGCCCGCGCCAGGCCGGATCAGCGGAAGGCGCGGATCACCGCCAGGGTGGCGTGCACGTCGAACTGGTGCCCGTCGTCGCTGCTCCAGCCGCCGTCGCTGCGTTGGGTCTCGGTGAGCCGGCGACGGGCCGCGACCATGGTCCACTCCTGCTCGTCGACCTCGACCCGACGCAGGGTGGAGGCGAGCCAGGCGGCGTCGGCCGGGGACGCCTCCGGCATCCGCTCGGCGAGCAGGGCCTTGATCCGCGCGGACTCGTAGAACAGCTGCTGCCGGTGCAGGACCGCCGCGCTCAGCCAACCGGCGGCCAGGAAGGACGGCCAGCTCCCGTCGGGGCGCAGCTGCGCGGCGAGCGCCTGCCCGGCGGCGTGCACCACCCCGGCGTACGCGCCGCCGACCCGGTGGTCCAGCGGCCCGGCGGCGCGGGCGTCCAGCCCGGCCACGGTGAGCCAGAAGGCGGCGTTGGCGGTCAGGTAGAGCCGCGCCTCCGGGCTGCCCGGCCGGGCCCACTCGGGGGCGGTCTCGGCCAGCGCCGGATCCTCCTCCCAGCAGCCGTCCCGCTGCTGGCCGGCGGCGAGCCAGTCGAGCGCGCGACGGGCGGCCGGGCGACCCAGCGCACCGAGGTCGTCCAGCTCGGCGAGACGGAAGCAGGTGGCGTCGACCGAGGCGACCGGGTCGCCCCAGGAGGCGGGCCAGCCGCCGCCCGAGGTCTGGCCGATCTCGGCACTGTCCAGCGTCTCCGGTGGCGGCGGCGTGCCGGTGCGCAGCCAGGAGAGGCGGGCACGTTCGACCGTGTCCCCGTGTGCCACCACGAACCCGATCGCGGCGTCGATGTCGACCACGGCGGTCACGCTACCGGCGGAAACATGATCCCGCCTCGGTACAACGGGCAGGTGGGACCGGCCGTCGGCCGGGTGGCGTGACCGGCCGTCGACCGGGTGTTAGCAGGGGTCCCCTGCTATACCTGAGGCGTTAGCAGGGGACCCTTCCTTACATCAGTACGCGGGCAGGGAGGGATCGATCTGCTTGATCCAGGAGAGCACGCCGCCCTGGACGTGCACGGCGTCCCGGAAACCGGCCGCCTTCACCGCGGCGAGCGCCTCGGCGGAGCGGACCCCGGACTTGCAGTGCAGCACGATCTGCCGGTCCTGCGGGAGCTTGGACAGCGCCTCGCCGGAGAGGAACTCCCCCTTGGGGATCAGCGTCGCGCCGGGGATGCGGACGATCTCGTACTCGGCCGGCTCCCGGACGTCGACCAGGAAGATGTCCTTGCCGGCGTCCTGCCACTCCTTGAGCTCAGCGGCGGTGATCGTCGCGTCGACGGTCGCCTCCTGGGCCTCCTCGGAGACCGCCCCGCAGAAGTCCTCGTAGTCCTCCATCAGGTCGGTCAGGGTGGCGTTCTCGCCGCAGAGCACGCAGTTCGGGTCCTTGCGGACCTTGATCTTGCGGTAGCTCATCTCCAGGGCGTCGTAGACCATCAGCCGGCCGACCAGCGGCTCACCGATGCCGGCGAGCAGCTTGATCGCCTCGTTGACCTGGATCGAGCCGATCGAGGCGCAGAGCACGCCGAGCACGCCGCCCTCGGCGCAGGAGGGCACCATGCCGGGCGGCGGGGGCTCCGGGTAGAGGCAGCGGTAGCAGGGGCCGTGCTCGGCCCAGAACACCGACGCCTGGCCGTCGAACCGGTAGATCGACCCCCAGACGTACGGCTTTCCGAGCAGCACCGCCGCGTCGTTGACCATGTACCGGGTGGCGAAGTTGTCCGTCCCGTCGACGATCAGGTCGTACTGGGCGAAGATGTCCCGGACGTTGTCCCGGTCCAGCGCGGTGTTGTGGATCTCGACGTTGACCAGCGGGTTGATCTCGCGGATGCTCGCCGCGGCGGACTCGGCCTTGGACCGGCCGATGTCGGAGACCCCGTGGATGATCTGCCGTTGCAGGTTGGACTCGTCGACGGTGTCGAAGTCGATGATGCCGAGCGTGCCGACACCGGCGGCGGCCAGGTACATCAGCGCGGGCGAGCCGAGACCACCGGCGCCCACACAGAGCACCCGGGCGTTCTTCAGCCGCTTCTGCCCGGTGACTCCCACGTCGGGGATGATCAGGTGACGGGAGTAGCGGCGGATCTCGTCAACGGTCAGCTCGGCGGCAGGCTCGACGAGCGGGGGCAACGACACGGTGGACTCCCCGGGATCGATGTGGCGGTCAACCGAGCCATTGTTGCTCGCCGCCCCACCCGCCGACCATGAGCAGCGACACGTCGCCCGGCATGCGGGAGCGGGAATAACCCGGATCGGGTGACGGCCGAGGTCAGGTGGCCGGGTCGCCGACGTACCGGACGCCGTCGAGGAAGGGCCAGGCGTACGCCAGGCAGCCGTCCAGGCCGTACGTCTGCTGCTGCATCACCGGTGCCGGTCGGCCCGGGCCGGGGCACGTCTGGTGTCCCTCGCCGAACTCGTGGCCCACCTCATGGTTGATCACGTAGGCCCGGTACACCGCCAGCGGCGCCCCGTAGTCGGGTACCGCCTCCGCCCAGCGCGCCAGGTTGATGATCACCTGTCCGGGCAGCCGGCACGAGGTGTAGCCCTCGGTGGTCAGGCCACCGGTCGCGCACATCGCCTCGGAGGTGGCCGGGGTGGCCAGGTAGACGGTGAAGTCGGCGTACTCCGGGTCGTCGATCCGGCGTACCCGCAGCTCCCCCGAGCCGATCCAGCTGCGCGGATCGGCGAGCACCGCGTCGACCTCGGCGGCGAAGGCGTCCGGGTCCCGGCCGGTGCCCTGCTCGACGGCCACCCGGTAGTACACGACCGGGCCGTCCAGGCCGTGCACCGGGGACTGGCCGCCGGCCGCCGCGAAGCTGCCCGCGCCCACCATCGGGTACGCGGCTCCCGGTTGCGCGGTCGTCGTGTCGTACGTCCGGCCGGCCGGTGCCGTGCCGGTCGAGCGGTCCTCGGCCGGGGCGATCCGCAGCACGAGCGTGACCGCCAGGGCCAGCACCACCGAGAGGGTCACGGCCAGCCGACGTCGACGCCGCCGGGCCGCCGGACGGTGCCGTGGCGGCCCCTCCGGCCGGGATTCCGGCGGATCGTCCGGCAGCCCGGGGCGGCCGTTGAGGGGCGAAGGCGGCATGACGCCATCGTCGCACTATAACCGGGCATATCGGCGCATTACCGTGCGGTCGGCTCACTTTTACAGTGGCGGACCGGCGTACCGCTTCCCGTCCAGGTACGGCCAGGGATTGGCCACGCACCCCTTGAGGAAGAGGGTCTGCTGCATCATCACCGGGGCCGGTTCACCCCGCCCTGGACAGCGCTCGTGGCGGTTGCCCAGCTCGTGCCCGACCTCATGGTTGATCACGTACGCGCGATAGACCGAGAGCGGCACCCCGGCCTCGACGAAGTGCGGCACCGACTGCCGCCACCGGTCCAGGTTGATGATCACCTTCCCGGGTGCGCGGCACGAGGTGTAGGGACGGCCTCCGACCCGGATGTCGACCCCACCGGCGGCACACATCCGACCCGCCGTGGTGGCCGTGGCCAGATAGACGGTGAAGTCGTACCGGGAGGCGGTCTCCACCTGCCGCAACCGCAGTCGCCCGCTGTCCACCCAGCTCCCGGGGCCGGCCAGCGCCGTCCGCACCGCCAGCGCGAACTCACCCGCGTCCACGCCCGCACCGGACTCCACCGCCACCCGGTACCGCCGGGCGTCACCGGCCGTACCCAGCACCGGCCCGGTCCGGTCGTCGTAGTCGAACCGGCCCGGCCCGGCCGACGGAACCGGCCCGGACTCCCGCAACACCGGCTCGGGCGACGGGACGACCGCCGACGGCGACACGGGTACGGACGACACGGGTACGGGCGACACCGAGGGCGACACGTATTCGGATGGCGGCGAGGGCGACACGTGTTCGGGTGACGGCGAGGGCGGCACCACCGGCGGGGACGTCACCGCCGCCACCTCGTCGGCGGAACCGGCCGAGGGCCGGGTCCCGCCGGCCACCAGCGCCGCGCCCGCCCCGAGCGCGACCACCAGCACGGTCAGCCGGCGCACCACCGCACGCCGCGACGTGGTGGTCGTGACCGACTCCGGCGAGCGGCTGTGTCGGCCGGTGGCGTGCGACCGTCGACGACCACCAGGACTGCGCATTCGCGTCATCCTGCCAGGTCGGACCGCCCGGACCCATTGACCGACTCGGTAAGAAGCCCGACCACGGCCCGCGCCACCACACGCGGCACCTCCAACTGCGCGACGTGACCGACGCCGTCGAGCATCAGCAGCCGACTGTCCGGGATCACCCGCGCGGTCTGCGGTGCCACGCGTACGTCGACCAGCCGGTCCTGCCGGCCGCCCACCACCAACGTGCGGGCTTGCACCGAACGGGCCATCCGCCACAGCGACCCCGACCCCGGCAGGTACGACCGCAGGAAGCTGGAGACGATCCCCCGGAACGTCCGCACGTACGCGGCGGCGTAGTGGGTCGCCTCGTACCGCACCCGGATCTCCTCCACCGCCTCCTGCCGGCGCTGCTCGGAGATCCGGCTGAGGTCGGCCACGCACGCCTCCATCGTCTGCTGCGCCATCACCTCCGGCGCGAACTGGGCCAGCCGCCAGGCGGCCAGCCGCTCGGCGCGGGGGATCGCCAGCAGCGGCAGCATCCGACCCTGCAACGACCGTCGGAAGTCGAGGAACGGCAGGGCCGGCGACACCAGGGTCAGCGTGCGCACCAGATCCGGCCGCAGCGCGGCCACCCGGACCGAGATCGCCCCGCCCAGCGAGTTGCCGAACAGGTGCACCGGGCCCCGGTCGGAGTACTCGATCCACCGGATCACCCGGTCCGCGAAGGACGGCACGGTGTAGCGCAGGCCCGGCTCGCTGCGCCCGAACCCCGGCAGGTCGATCGCCTGGCCGTCGAGGCGGTCGGCGAGCAGGCCGGCCAGGTCCGTCCAATTCTGCGAGGACCCGCCCAGGCCGTGCACGTACAACGCCGGCTCCGCGTCCGGGCCGGTGGCCGGCGTCTCCCGGACGTAGGTCACCGTGCCGTCCAGGCGTACCTGCCGACCCGGCCAGGGCGGCGGCATCGAGGGCGCGGGCAACAACCGATCGGGCCAGAGGGTGGCAGGCTTCACCACTCCAGTCTGCCCCGAACGGCTCAGGCCAGCAGAGCCTCCAACCGTCGGTTCACCGCGGCCAGGCTGGCGCGCACCACCGCCTGCCGGGGGTCGCCGGCCACCAGCGCGGACCCGGCCAACTGCTCGACCCATCCGTCGCAGACCAGCAACACCACGACGGTGGCCACCTCGCAGTTGCCGAACGGCACCACGGCGGCGTGCTCCACGAAACAGCGTCCCCGCTCGGCGGTGGGGTCGGCGCTGCGCAACAGCTCGTCGATGGCCGCCGCGGCGGCCACCGCGCACAGCCGCAGCACGTACCCGTCGACGGCCGGACCGGTGGCGTACCCGGCGGCGCTCTGGTCCCCGGCGAGCAGGCGGACCTCGACGGTCGCGTCGAGACCGAACGTGCTGACCTGGACGTGGTCGAGCACCACCCGGGGGCCGGGCACCCCGCCGGTGTCCAGCGGCCGGGACGGCGCGGACTCGGTCGTGGTGAGCTGGCCGCCCGAGTAGGAGGCGCCGAGCGTGGCGGGGCTGCCGGTCGGGCCGGGTTCCTCGACGACGGCCCGTCCCCTCGGCGGGGCGGGCGTCGGGCGTCGGCGGCGGGCGGGCTCCGGCTCGGTCCGGGCCGGCGGGGCCTCGGTCCGGGCCCCTGCCGGGCGGGCCGGTGGGGCCTCGGTCCGGGCCCCTGCCGGGCGGGCCACCGGGCGTCGGGGCTCGGCGGGCGGACGCGACTCGCCGCCGTCGCGGGTCTCGGGAGACCGGCGGCGCACCGGCGTGGCCGGTGGTCCCGGCACTCCGCTCGGCGCGGCGGCCAGCCCCATCCGCTCCTGGAGCAGGCGGGCGACGTGCCGGCTCACCTCGGCCGGGTCGGCGCCGTCGGCCAGGTCCAGGCGCAGGCTGTGGGCGCCGGCCGGGGTCCGCCGCAGGGCCGCGTCACGGACTCCCTCCACGCCCCGCACCGCGTCGAGGATCGCGTTGACGTCGAAGCCCTCGGGCCGCTCACGCAGCGGCGCCGGTTCGTCGTCGCGACGCAGATGGGTGGCGATCCGGGCGAGTTCCGGGGTTTCGGCGGGTGGGTCCACGGCTGGCGGCTCCGGCACGACGGGCACGTCCGGCTCGGCGGGGACGCGCTGCGGCAACACCGCCGAGGTGCCGTCCAACGACCGGTCGCCAGGCGTTTCGAGGTCGGGGGCGGATCGGCGGGCCGCGTAGGGGGCAGCGCTCGTCGGGGCGGGCGCGGACGGGGTGCGTTCACGGTGCGTGGGCACGTCGGACGCCCGGGCTCCGGGCGCCGGCTCGGTCGGGGCCGGGGCGGCGGGCGGGCAGGGCGAGGCGGGCGGCGGAGCGGTCGGCCCCGGGTCGCTGGGCACCGGTCGGAGCCGGAACGGCCGGTAGGCCGGGCCACCGCCGGAGGCGCTCGCGGCCTCGGTGACCGGCGGCGTGGACGGCTCGGGTGGAGTCGTCTCGCGTGGTCCGGCCGGTGTGGCGGCCGGTGGCGCGCTGGCCGGGCCGAGCGCCCAGGGCAGGCGGTCGTCGGCGGGCGGCGGACCACCCACGCGCGCCCCCCAGGGCAGCCCCTCCTCGGTGCGGGCGCCCCAGGGCAGACCCTCGTCGGTACGCGCACCCCACGGCAGACCCTCGTCGGCCGGAGCAGCGCTGACCGGGCGGGCTCGCCAGGAGGCGCGCTCGTCGGCGGGGACACCGCTGACCGGCGAGGCCGACCAGGCGGGCGGCTCGTCGGCGGGCGCGCCGCTCACCGGCGACGTCGACCAGTGCGGCCGCTCGTCGGCCGCCCACGCGGGGCGCTCCCGGGCCGGTGGCGCGGCGGTCGGTTCGCCGGGCTCCCGCACGGGACGCCCGTCGACCGGCGGCGCACTGGTCGGCGCGGCGGCCCACGAGGGCCGGTCGGTGGACTCGGGCGATTCGGCCGGGGTACGCGGCGCGACGGCCTCCGGCCGGGTCGGCTCGTACGGCCGGGGCCGCTCGACCGGCACCGGCTGGTAGGGACGGGTCGGCTCGGCCCGGACCGGCTCGTACGGCCGGCTCGGTTCGCTGGACCAGCTCTGCCCCGGGGTCTCCCGCCCACGTCGGCCGCTCTCGTCCTCACCGCGCGCCCAGGACGGCGCCCAGTCGCTCGGCGGGCCGGATCGGGCCCAGCTCGGCCGCTCGTCGTCGGCGGGATCGGCGTCCGCCGTCCAGCCGCCGCGTCGACCGGTCCCCGGTGGCGGCCAGCCGGCGTGGTCGGCGCCGTACCCATGGTCGCCGGACGGCCCGGAGGTGTCGGCGGGATGGGACGGACCGGTCGACTCGGCCGGGTACGGCTCGTCCCAGCCGTGCGACCGGCCCCCGGCGGACGAGTCGTCCCCGGCCCGCTCGGCGGTGGGCGCGTGCACGCCGGGCGGCATCTCGAAGCCGGAGGCGGCGGTGCCGACGGGCGGCACCTGGACGGCCGGCGGTGCCGAGGTGGGCAGGCCGGAGGTCGAGGTCACCGGCTGCTCACCGGCGGGGGCGGGACGCGGCGCGGGCACCACCAGCCGGTCGTGACCGGCGTCGCCGCCGGACTCGCGCAGGCCGGGCGGGGCGCTGACCGGAGAGTACCGACCGGCGGACGTCTCGTCCTCGGGGTGCACGCCGTTGACGTGGTGTCCGTTCGTGCGCGTCGCGCGTTCCGGCTCCGGCTGGTCACCGGCGGGAGGCGGCAGGTCGGCGTAGCGTGGTGAGGCGGTCGCCCAACCGGAGGGCGACTCGGGGCGACGCCGGGGCGCGCCGAGGTCGCGGGGACCTTCCGCCCCCCACGACCAGTCGGCCGCCGACGGTGCCCACCCGTTGCCGGAACGGGCCAGGTCATCCCGCTGACCCGTCCCGTCGCCGTGCTCTCCCGGGGTGGCCGCACCGGGTTGCCCTGCTTCACTCACCGCGCGCTCCTTGGTCGCCCCCGCTGAGGCTACCGTGTGGCGACAGTGGCGATAAGTTACAGCGGCGGGCCAATTCCGCACGGGGCCATGGCGGCCCTGAGCGGTTCGGGCGAAATGCGGCCCGTCTACAGACTCGGAGGTTCCCATGACCGCTGTGGGGAACGGCGCCCAGACCACCGGCAGGCCGACCCGCCTGCCCCGTTCGGCACGCCGCAAGCAGCTACTCGCCGCTGCTCAGGAGGTGTTCGTCGCGCAGGGCTATCACGCCGCCGCCATGGACGACATCGCCGAGCGGGCCGGGGTCTCCAAGCCCGTGCTGTACCAGCACTTCCCCGGCAAGATGGAGCTGTACCTCGCCCTGCTCGACACGCACTGTGACGCAATCGTCGCCAAGGTGCACGACGCGATGGCGAGCACCGCCGACAACAAGGAGCGGGTCAGCGCGTCGGTGCGGGCGTACTTCGACTTCGTCGACCACGAGAGCGAGGCGTTCCGCCTGGTCTTCGAGTCGGACCTGCGCAACGACCCGGCCGTGCGGCAGCGCGTGGAGCGGGTCGAGCAGGGCTGCATCGCGGCGATCACCGACACCATCATCTCGGACACCGGGGTCAGCCGGGCACACGCGGAGCTGCTCGCCTCCGGCCTGGTCGGCGCCGCCGAGACGGCGGCGCAGTTCTGGCTGGCCCGAGGGCGGCAGGTGCCCAAGGCCGAGGCGGAGGCGTTGGTGGCCGCGCTGTCCTGGCGGGGCATCGCCAGCTTCCCGCTGCAAGGTGAGTCAGCCTGAACTCCCACCTTGTGATCGGATAGCCTTCGCACGGCGACCATTTCGCCCGACGGAGGAGGCACAGTGGAGGTCAAGATCGGGGTGCAGTACGCACCACGCGAGCTGGTCCTGGAGAGCGCGCAGTCGCCGGCCGAGATCGAGCAGATCGTGACCGAAGCGATGGCCAGGAGCGAGGGCGGCACGCTCTCCCTGACCGACGAGAAGGGCCGGCGGGTCATCGTGCCGGTCAGCAAGGTCGCTTACGTCGAGATCGCCGAGGCGTCCCCTCGGGCGGTGGGCTTCACCGTCCGCTGACGATCAGTTGTTGAGGCCGGCGGCGGCCATCCGCGCGGTGTGCGCGGCGGTCAGCCGCCGGAACAATCCGGGTACGTCGGTCCGCCCGTCCGCGACGATCAGGGCGGTCAACGCCCCCTGGTCGGCGGCGACCACCCGGCCCGCCTGGGACAGCGCCTCGCCGACCAGCCGCCGGGCCCACATCGACAACCGCCCGGCGACCTTCGGATCCGCCGCCACGGCGTGCCGGATCTCGGCGGCGGCGAACTCCGCGTACCGCGACTCGTGCAGCACGTCCAGGACCAGTTGCCGGTCCGGCTCCCGCAGCGCCTCGGCGGTCTCGCGGAGGAAGTCCTCGGTGATCCCGTCCCCCACGTACGCCTTGGTGACCGCCTCGGCCCAGTCCCGGGGCTCGGTCGAGTCGTGGTATCCCTGCAACGGCTCGACGTAGGCCGCCATCGCCTCCTCGACCGGTACGCCGAGCACCTCCAGCCGGTCGGCCAGCCGCCGGTAGTTCGCGATCTCGGCGGCGGCCATCTCGCCCAACGCGGCCCGACGGCGCAGGTCCGGGGCGAACCGGGCATCGGCCGCCAGACGTTCGAAGGCGAGCAATTCGCCGAGGGCCACCAGGCCGAGCAGGTCGGCGATGGGATGCTCGGGCGCGACGGGGGCGGACATCCGCGCAGGCTACCGCTCGCCGGCCCGCCCGAGAGCGCCCGACGGGACGCCGTCCGACCGGTTGACCAGGCAAGGTCGACCGCATACGTGTGATACAGCTCACACAGAAGCCCTTCCGGTGACTCTTGCCGGGCTGGAATCGGGACGGCCTCACGCCCGTTCAGGTAACATGGACGAGTTGCCGTAGGCGCCGATCCCGACCGGATTCAGATCCAACCCGGTCGACGTCCGACCCACGGCGCGCGTGCGGCCCGGTCCGCCCGGCATCTCTGCCGCCGACCGTGTGGCCCGCGCCAAAACCGAACGCGCCCTGAGGACATGATGGGGCGCACCCACGAGAGGGCACCCCCACATCCACATGAGTGAGCCGATTCAAGACCTCACAGACGGCCAGGAACTGGCCCCGACCGCCCCGGTCCGACCGGAGGCACCGACCTTCGCCGAGCTGGGCGCACGCGCCGAGACCGTCGACGCGCTGGCCGCGTCCGGCATCACCCGCGCCTTCGCCATCCAGGAGTACGCGCTGCCGATCGCGCTGCGCGGCGCCGACCTGATCGGGCAGGCCCCGACCGGCACCGGCAAGACCCTCGGCTTCGGCGTACCACTGCTGGAGCGGGTCTTCGCCCCGAACGAGGGCAGTGACGGCGTGCCGCAGGCACTCGTCGTCGTACCCACCCGTGAACTGGGCATCCAGGTCGCCAAGGACATCGCCGCCGCAGGCCGCACCCGGGGCGTCCGGGTGCTCCCGATCTATGGCGGCGTCGCGTACGAGCCGCAGGTCGACGCGCTGCGCAAGGGCGTGGAGATCCTCGTCGGTACGCCGGGTCGCCTGCTCGACCTGGCCAAGCAGAAGCACCTGCGCCTGCACGGCGTACGCGCGCTGGTGCTGGACGAGGCCGACCGGATGCTCGACCTGGGCTTCCTCGACGACGTCGAGCGGATCCTGGCGATGCTGCCGGAGGACCGGCAGACCATGCTGTTCTCCGCGACCATGCCGGACCCGATCGTGACGCTGTCCCGCCGGTTCCTGCGTCACCCGATCACGATCCACGCCGGGCACACCGCCGAGACCGGTCCGTCCCCGCAGACCGAGCAGTTGGCCTACCGCACCCACTCGATGAACAAGATCGAGATCGTCGCCCGGATCCTCCAGGCCGAGAGCCGTGGCCTGACGATGATCTTCACGCGGACCAAGCGGGCCGCCGACCGGGTCGCCGAGGACCTCGACTTCCGGGGCTTCGCGGTGGCGGCGGTGCACGGCGACCTCGGGCAGGGTGCCCGGGAGCGGGCCCTGCGGGCGTTCCGCGCCGGCAAGATCGACACTCTGGTCGCCACCGACGTCGCGGCCCGGGGCATCGACGTCAGCGGCGTGACCCACGTCATCAACTACGACTGCCCCGAGGACCAGGACACCTACACCCACCGGATCGGCCGGACCGGCCGGGCCGGGGCGACCGGTGTGGCGGTGACGTTCGTCGACTGGGACGACATGCCCCGCTGGCGGATCATCGACAAGACGCTCGGGCTGGACATGCCCGACCCGCAGGAGACGTACCACACCTCTGCGCACCTCTACACCGACCTGCACATCTCGACCGAGGTGACCGGCACGCTGCCGACCGCCGAGCGGACCCGCGCCGGGTTGGCCGCCGAGGTCGAGGAGGACCTGGGCGGCGGTCGTTCCCGCCGGGGCAGCGAGCCGCGCGGCGCCGGACGGCGCCAGGGTCGCGGTCGCGGCGAGGGCGGTGGACGCGGCGAGGGCGGTGGACGCGGCGAAGGCCGTGGTCGGGGCGAAGGCCGTGGCCGCGCCGAGAGTGGTCGCGGGCAGGGCGGCGACGCCGGGCCGGAGTCCGCCGAGACCGGAGCCGAGCTGTCCGGCGAGGCCGGCGAGGGCACCCGCACGCCGCGTCGCCGTCGGCGCCGCCGCGCCGGTGAGGTCGTCGCCGCCGGTGTCGACCCGACCAACCCGACCGAGACGGGTACTCCCGCCGAGGCCGTAGCCGGCACCGAGGGTGGCGCGGAGACGCCCCGCCCGCGCCGCCGCCGACGTCGCCGGGCCACCGCCGGCAGCTCGACCGAGGCGAGCACCGACTGATCCCGCGCCGCCCACCGGGCGGCCACGGGAGACCAAGCACCGTCATCGCGCCGACGACCCACCCGGTCGTCGGCGCGATGCCGTCAGCACCAGCCAGGGGCCGCCGATTGCGGCGTACCCACGGCCGACGTGGAAGATGGAGCGATGCCCGAACCGTTGGACTCCGCCCTGGCCGAGGTCCGCTCGATGCTGCTGGACCCCGCACTGACCCGGGCCGTGGCCGCCGGTCGCCGACGCGGCCAGCGTCCCTCCGTGGTCCGGGCCGAGTTGCGGCCGGTCGCGCTCAAGGCCGGCCCGAGGTTGCAGATCTCCACCTCCGACGGCGAGCGGCCGTACACCCGCAACGTGGCTCCCGGGCAGGAGGCGGACACGGCGGTCGAGGCGCTGCTGGCCGAGCCGTTCGGCAACTGGCACGTGGAGACCGTCGGGGCCACGCTGCAACTGCGGGTCACCAAGTCGGGCGAGGCACAGGTGCACCGCAGCGCCAGCACCCGCCCGGCCGCCGCTCCGGCCGGGCACGACCGGGCCAAGGAGTACCTGCTCGACCCCGGCGACCCGATCTTCACCGAGATCGGCGGCTCGGCGGCCAAGCGTCGGCAGGTGGACGCGTTCCTGCGGGCGCTGGCGGCGACGCTGCCCGACGAGCCGGGTCCGCTCCGCGTGGTGGACCTGGGCTGCGGAAACGCGTACCTCAGCTTCGCCGCGTACCGCTATCTGTCCGGCCAGGGTTGGGACGTCGAGCTGGTCGGCGTCGACGTACGCGACGACCAGCGCCGCCGCAACACCGCGCTGGCGCAGCGGCTGGGCTGGGCCGACCGGGTGCGCTTCGTGGCCGGCACCATCGCCGACGCGGTCGTCGAACCGGCCCCGGACCTGGTGCTCGCCCTGCACGCCTGCGACACGGCCACCGACGAGGCACTGGCCCGCGCGGTGCGTTGGGGTGCCCGGTGGGTGCTGGCCGCGCCCTGCTGCCACCACGACATCGCCGCGCAGCTCCGCGCCCGCCCGGCACCCGCCCCCTACGAGCTGCTGACCCGGCAGGGGATCCTCCGGGAACGCTTCGCGGACGTGCTCACCGACGCGTTGCGGGCCGGTCTGCTGCGGCTGCACGGCTACCGGGCGGAGGTGGTCGAGTTCGTCGACTCGGCGCACACCCCCCGCAACCTGCTGATCCGGGCACGTCATACCGGCGCCGAACCGACCGAGGCCCAACGCGCGGAGTACCGCGAGCTGGTGACGCAGTGGCGGGTCTCACCACGACTGGAGACGCTGCTCGCACCGCCGCCCGAGAAGCGTTGACCTGACTCGGTTCCGCCGTCACTGTCGTCTGGTCGATCAGTCAGTTGCTTCCGCAACTTCGCGTACTAGTCTCGAAGAACGCACCGTCGGGTGCCGGTCGGGAGGGCATACCCACCGGATGGGTTCGGCAGAGGTCTCGCCGCAGATGGCGTTCGCGCGCTTCGTGCGCCGTGCCATCGACGACGCCCGGGAGGAACGCGGCTGGACGGTCACCGACCTGGCCGGGCACACCGGGGTCGGTCGATCCACCGTCTTCCGCTGGCTGGCCGGCGACTGGCAGGACTACCCCGAGTTGGCGAAGGTACGCGGCTTCTGCGCCGCGCTGGACCTGCCGGTGGCGGCGGCCTTCCGGGCGCTCGGCCTGCCCGACGCCGGCCCCGGGCCGTGGCGGCGCGGCGACGAGGGCCCGGTCGAGGCCGACGTCCGGGTGATCCTGCAACGGCTGGCCGATCCGACCGTCCCGGCCGAGGAGAAGCACCACATCCGTGACCTGCTGCGGTACCTCGCCCGCCGACCGATCCGCCGGGCCGGCTAGCCGACGGTCACCGTGAACTCGGCGGTACGGACCTCCCCGCCGGTGGCGAAGTCCAGATAGAGGCGGTAGCGCCCCGGTCCCGGTGTGGTCAGCCAGAACCGGATCGTGCCGTCGACCAGCTCCGTCTCGGGGTGCACGTGCAGGTACCCGAGGTCACCCTCGCGCAACGCGACGAGGTGCCCGTACGCGCCGAGGTACCGCTCCAGCGTCGGGGCGGTGCCGTCCGCACCGGTGACCCGGAAGCTCAACGGCACCGTCAGCCCGGGTTCGGGGCTGCCCTGGTATCCGACGGTCCATCCGTCGACCGTGTCGGTGGTGGCCGGGGCGGGCAGGTCCCGAGGTTGGTAGGTGCCGGGGGCGACCAGGTCCACGCCGAGCGTGGTGGCGTTCTGCCGCCCGTCGTCGGCGAGCGCGGTGAAGTCGGCGTACGCCCGCCACAGGCCGGGCTGTGCCAGGGTGAGCGGCACCGACCAGGTGCCGTCCGACGCCATGGTCGGGTGCAGGTGCTGGTAGCCGCTCAGGTCGCGACGCACCACGATGACGTGCATCGGCTTGTCGTGCACGATCGCGAACCGGGTGACCGTGCGGCGCTGCCCGTCCTCGATCCGGAACCGCAGCTCGCCTTCCCGCCCGGCGGTGAACTCGGCGGACAGCGGGGCAACGGTGTAGCCGTCCCGGCTGATCGCCAGCCCACCGGCCTCGGCGGCGGCGTCCTGGTCGGCGCCGTGCGAGTGCGCGCCGACACCGGGAGCGTGGCTGTGGTCGGCCAGCGCGCTGTCCCCCGTACCGCCGAGGGCCGCCGCCGGACCGCCGCCGTTGATCCGGCCGAGCCCGAAGCCGAGCAGCACGGCCAGCACCAGCCCGCCGACCACCAGGGCCAGCCGCAGCGTGGCCCGGTCCGGCGTCGCGGAGACCCCGTCCGGGTCGCTGCCCACCGCCGGTCGCTCGGCGACCCGCACCGACCCGAACGCGGGCGCGTCGGGTTCCTGGTCAGCCATGCGCCCACCGTACCGCCGGGTGCTCCGGCGTCCCGGCGGGTCCGCCCGGTCGTGGCTCCGGTCGCACCCGCAGCCGGTCACGGTCGGGCCCGGCACGCGCGCCGAGGTGTCAGCCGGCCGTGTGCCGAGTGTCAGCCGGCGACCGCGAGCGCCAACGGCAGGACGTCGGGGGCACCGGCGCGGCGCAGTTCCCGGGCCGCCATCGTCATCGTCCAGCCCGAGTCGACCAGGTCGTCGACGAGCAGCACCGGGCCGTCCAGCCCGCCGAGGTCGTCGGCGAGCGGGTCGGGCACGGTGAGCGCGCCGTGCAGGGTGCGTACCCGCTGGGCGCTGTTGCCGCGCGGACCGGCCGGCGGACCGGCCGAGACGACCCGGCCCAGCAGCGGCAGCCGCCCGACGGCGGAGATCCGCTCGGCCAGCGACCCGACCAGCACCGGATGGGTCCGCGAGTCGACCACGACCACGCCCGCCGGGCGGCGGGGCCACGGGTCGTCGCCGTGCGCCCACGCCTTGAGCACCTCGATGACGGCGGCGGCCAGGTCGTCCGGGAGCGGGCCGTCCGGCGTGCCCGGCCCGACCAGACCGCGCAGCCGGCCACCCCAGCCGAGGTCGGAGAGCCGCCCCACGGCACGACCGGCAAGCGCCTGCTCCGTCGGGGCGATCCGGCCCTTCAGCGGTACGCCGACCGCCTCCAGCCCGGCCGGCCAGAGCTTCTTGGGCGCGAGCGGCACGCCGGGGCGGCCCAGGAACGTCTGTGCGGTGGTCAGCGCGGCCGGTGACACCTCGGCCGTGAACAGCGGCGCGGCACACCGGTCACAGCGCCCGCAGTCGGTCGCCTCCGCGTCGTCCAGACAGTCGCGCAGGTAGCGCATCCGGCAGTCGGTCGTCGCGGCGTACCCGAGCATGGCCTGTTGCTCGTCGGCGCGAGCGGCGGCGACGCGCCGCAACCGGGGCTCGTCATAGACCCAGGGTTCGCCGGTGGCCAGCCAACCACCGCGCACCCGGCGGACCGCGCCGTCCACGTCGAGCACCTTGAGCATCAGTTCCAGCCGGGCCCGGCGCAGGTCCACCAGGGGTTCCAGGGCCTGGGTGGAGAGCGGCCGGTCGGTGTGCAGGGCGGCCAGCACCGCGCGGACCTGCTCCTCGGGCGGGAAGGCGAGCGACGCGAAATACCGCCAGATGGCCTGGTCCTCGACACCGGGCAGCAGCAGCACCTCGGCGTGCTCGACCGCGCGGCCGGCACGCCCGACCTGCTGGTAGTAGGCGATCGGCGACGGCGGTGCGCCCAGGTGCACCACGAAGCCGAGGTCCGGTTTGTCGAAGCCCATGCCGAGCGCGCTGGTGGCGACCAACGCCTTGATCTTGTTGTCGAGGAGGTCCTGCTCGGCGGCGCGACGGTCGGCGTCCTCGGCCTGCCCGGTGTACGCGGCCACCGTCCAGCCCCGCGTGCGCAGGAACTCGGCGGTCTCGGTCGCCGACGCCACGGTCAGCGTGTAGACGATGCCGGAGCCGGGCAGCCGGTCCAGGTGGTCGGCGAGCCAGCCGAGCCGGTGCGCCGGGCTCGGCAGGTCGAGTACGCCCAGCCGCAGCGACTCCCGGTCCAGGCTGCCGCGCAGCACGAGGACGTCCGGTCGCTGCTGCCCCCGCGTGACCGCCTCGGTGCCGAGCTGCTCGGCCACGTCCCGCGTCACCCGCTCGTTGGCGGTGGCGGTGGTGGCCAGCACCGGCGTCTGCTCGGGCAGGTTGCCGAGGAAGGTACGCAACCTCCGGTAGTCCGGCCGGAAGTCGTGCCCCCAGTCCGACACGCAGTGCGCCTCGTCGACCACCAGCAGGCCGGTGGTGGCGGCCAACCTCGGCAGTACGCCGTCCCGGAAGTCCGGGTTGTTGAGCCGTTCCGGGCTGATCAGCAGCACGTCCACCGCCCCGGCGTGGATCTCGCCGGTGATCTCGTCCCACTCGTCGAGGTTGGCCGAGTTGATGGTGCGTGCCCGGATGCCGGCGCGAGCCGCCGACTCGACCTGGTTGCGCATCAACGCCAGCAGCGGCGACACGATCACGGTCGGCCCGGCCGGCTCCCGCCCCTCCACCTGCTGCCGCAACAGCGCGGTGGCCACGAAGTAGACCGCCGACTTGCCCCAACCGGTGCGCTGCACGCAGAGCACCCGCCGCCGGTCGACCACCAGCGCCTCGATCGCCCGCCACTGGTCCTCCCGGAGCCGGGCGTCCTCGCCCGCCAGCCGCCGCAGCACCGCCTCGGCCCGCTGCCGGATCGCCGTCCGTTCCTGGCTCATCCGGCCTTTCTACCAGCACCGTCGGACGAACGGCCCGTCACGGCGTGCGCTCGGCGGGCTCGGCGGGCTCGGCGACAGGGTGCCCTGCTGCCGGCGGTGCGGTGTTGTCCCCCGGCGTCCTTTGCTCTGCTTCGACTGGCGCAACAGAATCCGGGCGTGTTCGGTGCGTGGGGTGAAGCAGAGCAAAGGACGCATGGTGAGGTGACCGACGGCCCACGAGAGGCGCCGCGGACCGGTGCTGATGTGGGGGTGAGTGGGTGGCCGAGCGACGTGGTGGCGGGCCACGGTGGCCGGGAGTCTGGCATACGATTCCGTTCGATCCACGGGGGAGAGAGAGACGAGATGACTCAGCGAACCGGCACCACCGCCACGACTCGGCGCTTCGCGGTCGCGACGATCGCTTTGCTGGCCGCGACCCTGGTGGCCGGCTGCGACGACAAAGACGCACCGGAGGCGGCCCCGCCGCCGCCCGACCCCAAGCAGGAACTGCTGAACGCCGTCCCCGGCGAGGAGGACCCGGCGTTCCGCTTCACGACCTCGGGCGACGTGTCCGGGGTGGTCGACCCGGCGAACCGGGGCATGGACATCGACACGGTCACCAAGGACAAGGACTTCACCCTGGAGATGTCCTTCCGCATGGTCGAGTCGCGTACCTGGATGAAGGTCACCTTCAAGGGTGACAAGGACATCCAGAAGCTCATGAAGCTGCCGACCAAGTGGATGGAGCTGGACCCGACGAAGATCGAAGGTCCGGACGCCCTGCCCACCTACGAGGGCACCGACCCCGGCAACGCCGAGGTGATCATCCAAGCGGCCAGCGACATCCAGGCCGGCGAGGGCGGGACGTACACCGGAACGGTGGATCTGTCCGCCCAGCCCGAGCTGGCGGACGCCCTGGAGGGCGTGGCCACCCTCGGCGACGCCGTCACGCAGATCCCACTCACCGCCGTGGTGGGCGCGGACGGCAACCTCACCTCGCTCACCCTGGCCATCCCGGCCGCCGGAGAGCAGAAGGCGTCGGAGTACGTGGTCGAGTACTTCGACTTCGGCACGGCCCCCGCGATCGTCGCGTTCACCGACGACGATGCGCAGAAGGCGCCCAAGGCGGCGTACGACCTGCTCAACGGCTGATTCGTGACGGGGCGGCACGTCGCCGTGCCGCCCCGTCGTCCGCACCGGACAGTGGCGCCCGGAGGGTTGTCACCGTGCCGTTCAGATCTTGACGCCGGCCTTACGGCGCAACCGTGAGGTGCCGACCAGGAGGCCGCCCGCGGCCAGCAGGCCGCCACCCAGTGCGAGCGTGCCGGTGGTGTCGTCGCCTGTCACCGGAAGGTGCTTGCGGTGGTTCCAGTCGTGCTTCTTGTCGTCCTTGCGGTGGTCGTACTTGCCGTCCCGGATGCAGATCGTCACGACGGCCTGGTCGGAGACCACGGTCTGCTCACCGAACTTGCCGGTCGCCCGGGCCTTGTTGACCACCTTGCCCTTCTTGACGTCGGCCCAGGTCACCACGTACGGGTTCACGGCGTGGCAGTCGGTGCTGGTGCCCGGCGCCAGGGTGGTGCTGTTGCAGACCACCGGTCCGGCGGTCGGGTCGTCGACCCGCACGTCGGTGATCGTCACCGTGCCGGTGTTGGTCACCCGGTACGTGTAGAAGATCTTGTCGCCCTTGGCCGCGTAGCCGTCGTTCTCGCACTTGTTCCGGCAGTCCGACTCGACCCGGGCCTTCTTGTCGATCGACAGGCTGACCTGCGGCGTTCGGGTGGTGACGGTGAACGTCGCCTGGTTGGAGGGCACGGTCTGCTCGCCGAAGAATCCGATCGCCTGGGCGGTGTTGATGATCTTGCCCCTGGCCACGTCCTGCTCCGTGACCGTGTACGTACCCGTGCACGTGGTGCTCGCCCCCGGCGCCAGCGACGTCGCCACACAGGTGATGCCCGTGACCACGTCGTCGGAGACGGTGATCCCCGTGATCGGGTCGGTGGTGCCCGTGCTCTGGTTCGTCACCGTGTACGTGTAGGTGACCACGTCACCGACCTGCAACCCGCTGGCCGGCTTGCCGGTCTTGGTCAGCCCCAGGCTCGGGGTTCGACGCGGCGCAGGTGTGGGTGAGGGTGAAGAACCTCTCGTCACCCGTGACCACCGCCGTCGCCCCGGTCAGCGTCCAGCCGGCCGGCAGCCGGATCCACGCCTTGCTGGTGCCCTGGTTGTTGACCAGCGCACTGTTGGGGTCGGTGGGAATCGTCCGGGTGACGGTGCCGCTGGGCGTGCTCCAGGTGCCGGTGACCGACACGAACGCGTCAGCCGGCGGGTTGCTGCCCGGCAGGTTGAAAACCCAGACGTCCTCGTTCGGGTACGGCCCGCCGCCCAGGTTCGGGTCGCAGTTCTGGGTGAAGTGCGCCGC
This sequence comes from Micromonospora sp. NPDC003241, assembly GCF_053589795.1. Classification (NCBI taxonomy): domain Bacteria; kingdom Bacillati; phylum Actinomycetota; class Actinomycetes; order Micromonosporales; family Micromonosporaceae; genus Micromonospora; species Micromonospora sp. NPDC003241. The sequence goes on from NZ_JBSFSO010000001.1 coordinate 224,660, forward strand.
CGTCGTCGGAACGTTCCCCGGGTTGATGCTGATGACCGTGTCGGCCGCAGCGGGCGCGGCACCGATCAACGACAAGGCGCCGGCCAGCAGCGCGCCCGCGGTCAGACGCGCCCAGGAGCCGGCCGTCTGGAAGGTGCAGAAATGCTCATCTCATCCCCGTGTGGTGAAAGCCAACTGACGCCGGGAGCAACGATCACCGGGAAAGAATCGTGATGTCGGTAGGTGACATTTACCTCTAAAAGGTGTATTGACTGTATTTCGGGCGCAGGTCGCGGCGGTGCCGTTCCTCAGGGGCGGGGTCACGACCTGGGCGGCAGGCAGGGCCCGTCGTGATCGGCCAGGCGCGAGCACCGGACACCACCGTCGAGTGGTTGATCGCAGAACACCCAGTGCCGGATGAACTGGGTGTCCTCCTCGGAGACCGTCGCACCGACCGCCTCGACGTTCGGAAAGAAGCTCAACGCCCGGGTGACCGTCCGGGCGAACCGCTTCGCCGCAGCCAGGTCCCTGACCCGCACCGGCAGGTGCACCACGAACCGCTGCGCACTCACCGCCGCACCCCCGGCGCGAACCGCGCCTGCCAACTCCGCAGCGCCCGCTTGATCCGTACGTTCTCCTCGGCCACCATCGCCAGATCCCGGCGCGCCACGGCCAACTCGGCCGCGACACGGCTCAGGAAGGCATGCACCTCGGCCGGATCACAACCCCGGCGTACGGAACGGAAGCGCTGGTCACGGACCTGCCCGGCGGTCAGTGGCGGGCGCGAGTCCGACCGGTGCCACCCGCCGCCGGGTGACGGCACCGCCGCCTTGGGACGGAACAGTCTGAGTACCGCACGCATGGGCCGTCTCCTCCTCGTCGACACAGCACCCGTCCGGAGGGTGAAGCTGGAGACGGCCCGGTCGCCGGACGGAGACGCCGACCGGGCCGCCGGCTCCGCGATCGCAGCCCTGATCGGCGGTACGACCCCGGAGCCCACCTGAGGTCCGACCCGGAGGCTTGCCGAACCAACCGGAGCCGGACGACAGCAACCTACACCAGTATCTAGAAGTAGTCGAGCGGCGCATGGCGGGGACGTGACAGCTTGTTGCAGTTACTTGTGTAGGTGCGGCAGGATCGGAGACGCCGAACCAACCGGAGTCCTCGCCATGCCCACAGCACCAGCGCCCTACAAAGTGATCGCCAACGACTTCACCGCAAAGATCAAGAGCGGCGAGTTGAAGCCTGGCGACAAGCTGCCCTCGACCAGCCAGATCGCCGACATGTACAAGGTCAGCGTGAACACCGCCTACCGTGCGATGTCGCTTCTGCACGATCGGGATCTCATCATCGGCCAGCCCGGCCGAGGCACTTTCGTCGCCGACCGACCCGAGCGGTAACCGAACCTCCCGCCCGAGGGCCGGCCCGATCGACGACACAGCAACTTCATTGTTATTGCTGTCTCAGGTGGCGACGAGGCAGCAGTATCAATGAAGTTGCGCGGATCTTGAAGCCTCGCGAGCACATCGCCCACCCGGCAACGTCCGCCCGCCCGACACATCCGCCCACCCGGCAACGGCCGCCCACTCCGCGACCCGCCCGGCAGTCCGGCCACCATCCCGCAGACCTTCCCGCAGTCCGGCCACTGCCCCCCGGACCTTGCCGCAGTCCGGCCACTACCCCGCCGACCCTCCCCGCAGTCCGGCCACTGCCCCCGGACCTTCCCGCAGTCCGGCCACTGCCCCCGGACCTTCCCGCAGTCCGGCCACTGCCCCCTAACCTTCCCGCAGTCCGCCCTGGCGCCCTCCCCGCAGTCCTCCCGCAGCCCCTCCACCATCCCGCGATCATGGAGTTGTGGTCGTCACGAAACGGAAATACATCCGCGATTCCACCGCCACAACTCCATGATCGGCGCGATCGGGCG
>NZ_JBSFSO010000001.1:226661-226768 GCF_053589795.1 Micromonospora sp. NPDC003241
GACGGGCGACGGGCGACGGGCGACGGGCGACGGGCGACGGGCGACGGGCGACGGGCGACGGGCGACGGGCGACGGGCGACGGGCGACGGGCGACGGGCGACGGACAT
>NZ_JBSFSO010000001.1:226861-370323 GCF_053589795.1 Micromonospora sp. NPDC003241
CGTACAGCGGACAGCGGACAGCGGACAGCGGACAGCGGACAGCGGACAGCGGACAGCGGACAGCGGACAGCGGACAGCGGACAGCGGACAGCGGACAGCGGACAGCGGCATGCTGCCGCACGTTGACCGGTGGTTGGTGCCCCTGAGTGTCGGCGCTCGCTCGGGATCTCGATTCCCGCACCGGGGACCGGACGGAATCAGAAGATTGTCTGGTGCGCCGGTTCCTTCGTCACCCCGTACGGCTGGTGCCGGTCGGATTCCTGGTGACGATCCTGCTCAGCACCGGTCTGCTGATGCTGGAGCCGATGACCATCCAGCACCAGCATCCTCCGTTTCCGGTCGCCCTGTTCACCGCCACCTCGGCGGTCTCGGTCACCGGGCTGGCCATCACCGACACGCCGAACTACTGGTCCGAGACCGGGCTGGTGGTGATCACGGTGCTGACCCAGATCGGCGGCATCGGCATCCTGACGCTGGCCGCACTGGTCATCCTGACCGTGTCCCGGCGGCTCGGTCTGCACAACCGGATGCTGGTGCAGGCCGAGACCCTGGAGTACGGGCTCGGTGACGTACGCCGGCTGTTGATGCACATCGCCGCCACGGTGCTGGCGTGCGAGGCGGTGATGACGGTGCTGGTCGCCGCCCGGCTCTGGCTCGGTTACGAGTACCCCCTAGGGCGGGCGCTCTGGTCGGCGTCCTTCCACTCCATCCAGGCGTTCAACAACTCCGGCTTCTCGCTCTACTCCGACGGGCTGCTGGCCTTCGCCCGGGACCCCTGGGTGACCCTGCCACTGGCCCTCGGCTCGATCGTCGGCGGGATGGGCTTCCCGGCGTTGTTCGAGGCGGTCCGCGAGTGGCGGCGGCCGGTGCGCTGGGCGGTGGCCACCAAGTTGACCATCTGGGGCAGCGTCGTGCTGGTGACCCTCGGCTTCGTGATGTTGCTGGCCAGCGAGTGGTCCAACCCGTGGACCATCGGGCAGTACGACATGCCGGGCAAGGTGAACGCCGCGTTCACCCAGATCACCCTCTCCCGGACCGGCGGCTTCGAGGTGATGCCGATCGACCGGTTGCGGGAGGAGAGCTACCCGCTGCTGACCGCGTTGATGTTCATCGGCGGCGGCAGCGCCAGCACCGCCGGTGGCATCAAGGTGTCCACGTTCTTCCTGCTCGCCTTCATCATGTGGGCGGAGATCCGGGGCGAGCCGGACGTCACGGTCGGGCACCGGCGGATCGCCACGTCGAGCCAGCGGCAGGCGTTGACCGTCACCCTGCTCAGCGTCGCGATGGTGGCCGCCGGCACCTTCGTGTTGATCCTGCTCACCGACGGGGTGCCGCTCACCAACGCGCTGTTCGAGATCACCTCGGCGTTCAGCACCACCGGGCTCACGGTCGGGTTGGCGTCGTCGCTGCACGACGGGGGCGTGTTCCTGCTGACCGTCCTGATGTACATCGGCCGGGTGGGTCCGCTCACCCTCGGCTCGGCCATCGCCCTGAACACCCGCCGCCGGCTCTACCGCTATCCAGAGGAGCAACCCATTGTCGGCTAAGAGATCCGACGACGAGACCATCGCCGTGATCGGGCTGGGCCGTTTCGGCTGTCACCTGGCCGAGTCGCTCAGCGCCCTCGGGCACGACGTGCTGGCCATCGACCGCAACGCCCAGCAGGTGCAGAAGTGGTCGGCCCAGCTCGACGAGGTGGCCCAGGCCGACTCCACCGACGAGGACGCGCTGCGCCAGCTCGGTGTCGCCGACCTGCAACGCGTGGTGGTGGCCATCGGCGCATCGGTGCAGGCCAGCGTGTTGACCGTGCTGGCCCTGGTCGAGCTCGGCGTACCGCAGATCTGGGCGCGGGCCACCTCCGCGCAGCACGCGAAGATCCTGTCCTCGGTCGGCGCGCAGCACGTGATCTTCCCCGAGGCGGAGACCGGCGAGCGGCTGGCCCACCTGATCGTCAGCCGGATGCTCGACTTCCTGGAGCTCGACGACGCGTTCGCCATCGCCAAGCTGCGCGTACCCGAGTCGCTGGTGGGGCAGGCGCTCAGCGAGGTACGGCTGCTGGACCGCTACGGCGTACGGGTGATCGGGATCAGGCCGCCCGGCGAGAGCCGCTTCCGCTACGTCAACGACGGGCTGGACCTGGTCCGGGGCAGCACGCTCATCGTCGAGGGGACCATCGAGCACGTACAGCGGTTCTCCCTGGTCACCTGAGGTCAGTTCTTGCCCTTGCCGGGCTTGCCCTTCTTCGGCTTGTCCTTGCCGGGCTGCTGGTCCTTGCCGGACTTGCCCTTGCCCGGCTTGTCCTTGTCGGACTTGTCCTTGCCGGGCTTGGTCTTCGTCCCGGCCGGCTTCTTGTCCTGACCGCTCTTGGCCTTGGTGCCACCGGAGCCGCCCGAACCCTTCGACGTCGTGGTGGCCTTCACCGGCTTACCGGTGGCCGGTGTGCTGCCGGCGACCCCGGAGACCTGCACCCCGCACCGCGCGTCGCCGACCCGGAACTCCAGCGGCAGCGGGTTCGGCCCGGTGTACCGGCCGGTCAGAGTCATCTTCTCGGTGGCGCCCGGTGCCAGCGCCGGCTTCTCCGGCGCCGGCTGCACGGCGACCGACCGCCCCTGCTGACGCGCCTGCGCCGGGCTCGCCTTGGTCACCGTCTGCTTCCCGGGGAAGGTGAAGCTCATCGTCCAGTCGCGCAGCTCCCGCTCACCGGAGTTGGTCAGGCTCAGCTCGGCGGTGAACTCGGTGCCCGAGTCCGTCCGCAACGCATAGCTGACCTGGCAGGGGATCGTCTGCTCGGTGCCCATCCGGGCCTGGGTGGGCTGGTCGATGCCGCCGCTGGCCGGGCTGCGCGCGGTCAGCGTCCAGACCATCGCCGTCACGCCGATCAACGCGGTGGCGGCCACCGCCGCCTCGATCCGGCGGCGGCGGGTCGCGGCACGGCGGGTACGCAGGCCGGCGAAGGGCAGCGCGCCGGTCGCCGCCGACCAGGGCAGGATCGTGGTGCCGACGCTGGCCAGCAGCATCGGCGCGGCGGGCCGCTCGTCACCGGCCCGCGCGGTCACCTTGCCGACCGCCTCGGCGAGGCACCGGGCCAGCTCGGCGGTGCGCGGCCGGTCCTCCGGGGGCTTCGCCAGGCAGCGGTGCACGAGTTCGGCGACACCGTCGGGCAGCTCCGGCACGTCCGGCATCGGCGCGGGATCGCGGTACAGGTGCGCCCGCAGCATCTGCGTGGTGGTGTTCGCCTCCCAGGGCAGCCGCCCGGTGAGCATCCGGTAGAGCAGCAGCCCGACCGCGTACACGTCGGTGGCGGGGCTGACCTGGCCGTTGTCGAGCCGTTCCGGGGCGAGGTAGGCGGGCGTGCCGAGCAGGGTGCCGTCCGGTCCCTTCTCGCTCTCGCCGACCAGCGCCGAGATGCCGAAGTCGACGACCTTGACGCCGGTCGGGGTCAGCATCACGTTGCCGGGCGTGACGTCGCGGTGCACCACGCCCCGGGCGTGCGCGGTGGCCAGCGCGGAGGCCACCTCCGCCGCCACCGTCACCGCCTCCCGCCAGGGCAGCCGGGCGTCCCGGCGCAGCCGCGCGGTCAGCGGAGCGCCGTCGATGAGCTCCATCACCACGTACGGCACGGTCAGCCCGACCTGCTCGGACTCCCCGTAGTCGTACACGTTGGTGATGTTGGGGTGGCAGAGCCGGGCGGCGGCCTGCGCCTCGATCCGGATCCGATGCCGGAAGGCCCGGTCGCTGGCCAGCCGGGACGCGAGGACCTTGACCGCCACCTGGCGGCCCAGCACCTCGTCGTAGCCGCGCCAGACCACCGACATACCGCCCGTGCCGACCTGCTCGATCAGCCGGTACCGCTCACCGAGCAGTTGCGTGCCCCTGCGTTGGCCACCACCCATGGTCGGCGTTGTTGCCCGACGCGAACCCGCCTACACCTTTCTGGTCGGATTCGGTCACGATCTCACCCGATCAGGCGGTCGCGAGCAATTGGTCCACCGGCGCGTAGTCATCGGTCAACACCAGTGCGTCGCCGACGAAGTCGGTCAGGTCGCCGCCGGAGAGCAGGCTGACCGCCTCGTTGCGGTCGTCCAGGCGGGCCCGCACGGCGGCCAACGGCAGCGGCGCGTCCGAGGCGACGATGAGGAAGTTCGCGCCCCGCTCCCCCGCCAGCGCCTCCGGAGGGGCGATCAGCGCCACGTGCCGGAACTCGGCGGCGACGGTGGCGACCTCGCTCCGGATGAAGCGCAGCGGCGGATAGTCGATCACGTTCTGCACGTACACCCCGCCGGGCCGGGTGACCCGCCGCACCTCGGCGGCCATCTCCCGGGTCGCCAGGTGCCACGGCACCACCAGATGCCCGAACGCGTCGCCGACCACGAAGTCCCGCGTGTCGGTGCCCTGCGCGGCCACCAGCATCCGGGCGTCGCCCACCTCGGCCCGCAGGTCCGGTCCCTGGCGTACGCCGAGGTGGCGCTCCCCCAGCTCGACCAGCCCGCCGTCGATCTCGAAGACCAGGTTGTCGGTGCCGGGCCGGGTGGCGGTCAGGTAGCGCGGCACGGTGAACCCGCCACCGCCGAGGTGCAACGCGTCGAGCCGCTGCCCCTCCGGCGCCAGCACGTCCGCCACCGCCCCGATCCACCGGGTGTACGCGTACTCCAGGTGGGTCGGGTCGGCGAGGTCGACGTACGAGTGCTGGGCCGAGTTCAGCAGCAGCGTCCGCCCGGTGGACCGGCCGGGATCGGCCTCCACCCGGGCGCAGTGGTACGCCGTCTCCACGTCGCACGGATCCGGTGCCACCACGGTCAGCCCCACGCCGACCAGACCCAGCACCGCCAACGCGGCCTTGGTCCGGGCCGGACCGGGCAGGCTCGCCCGGTCCTGCCGGTGCAGGTACACCCCGAGCGCGATGCCGGTGATGCCGAGCGAGGCGGCCAGCCCGAACAGGATGACCGTGCTGGGCAGCGCGGCGACCAGCACGAAGCCGGTGACCAGGGTGGCCGTCACGGCGCCCAGCGTGCCGATGCCGGAGAGCCGACCGACCACCTGCCCGGTCCGGCGCAGGTCGGCGAGCTGAAGCTTGATCACCAGCGGGCTGACCGAGGAGAGCAACATCGCGGGCGCGAACACGGCGACCACCACGAGCAGCAGGATCGCGCTCTCCGCGCCGCCCCGCAGCACCTCACCGGCGTACCGCACCGCCGGCAGGGTGATCGCGGTGGCGATGCCGGAGAGCACCAGCGCGGGCGCCAGCAGCGTACGCGGGTTGCGCCGGTCGGCCAGCCAGCCGCCCGCCCACGCCCCGTACGCGATCGCGGCCAGCGCGATGCCGATGACCGAGCTGGTGACCTGGAGGGTGACCCCCACGTACGGCCCGACCAGGCGCAGCGCGGCGGTCTCCAGGACCAGGACGGCTCCGCTGGAGTAGAAGACCAGGAACGCGGCGAGCCCGTTGGGCAGTGCCCGGGGTGCCTCCGGTTCGGAGGGCACGGCGGGCACCGCCACCTCAGGCGATGGAGAGTTCATCGTGGCGATGGTACGCAGCAGGAGACGGGCAAGGGGTCAGTACATCGAGGTGTGAACATGGTTCGTGTGGTCCGCCGCCGGACTGCCGCTGCCGCCGTACGCCCGCCAGCCGGTCCCCGGGTGCCAGATCTGTCGATACCAGATCACGTAGAGGATGCCGAGCCGGTCCGCGTTGCGGACGTGCCAGGCGGCCAGGCTGTCCCCGTACGACTTGTCGCCGCCGGTGGCCGTGCGGTCCTCGAAGCCGTTCGTGGCGGCCGAGAAGTCGCAGGCCCGGCCCTTCGGGTGCTCGCCCGAGCCGCCGCTGCGGTAGCAGGAGACGTGCCGCTTGTAACCGGCGGCCTTGGTCTGGTTGAGCATGTGCAGCGTGCGTGCGGTGATGCAGCCGGAGGTGGTCGGGTCGTTCACCGAGCACGACTCACCGGGCCAGGAGCCGTCGGAGTTGCGCGGCGCCGGTCGCGCCGAGCTGGAGTTGCCGCCGCTGAACCCGCCGCTGCCGCCGGAGCTGACCGCGGCCAGGGCCGTCTCGGCCTCTTTCTTCTTCTTCGCCATCACGGCGAGCTGCTTGCGCTGCTCGCGCACCTCGGCGTTGATCGCGAGCTTGGCCTGCCGGGCCTCCTCGCGGGCCTCGGTCAGCTCGCGCACCCGACGACCGTCCCGCTGGGCCATCATGTCGAGGCTGGCGGCCCGCTGCACGAAGGCCTCCGGGGTGCCGCTGTCCAGCAGCGCGGCCGCCGCGCTCAGCCGACCGACCCGGTAGGACTGCGCGGCCACCTCGCCGACCAGGTCGGTCAGCTCGCCCAACCGGCCCTCCACGTCGGCCAACTGCGTGGCCATCTGCTTCTGCCGCTTCTCCGAGCCCTCAAGCTTCCGCTTGGCCTCGATGTGTGCCTTGGCGGTCGACTCCAGGGCGTCCCGCAGCTTCTTGCTGCCCCCCTCGTTGGGCTCGGCGTACGCCGGCACGGCACCGAGGCCGAACAGCAGCGCCACTGCGGCGAGCAGGGCGATCAGGGGCCGGAGAACCCGCCGCCCGATGGGCATGGACCTGCGCACGAAAGCATCCTTTCGTCGGCCGCCGGCCTCCGGGGAGGCGCTGCGCGGCGGCGGCCGCCGCCGGCGCCGGTCGGCGGCCTGCTGGCGAAGACCGCCGGTCAGGATACCGGACCGGACCCGCAGAACCACGCCCCCGAACCCCACACGGCCCGCACCGTCGACACACCGACACCACGACCTCACGCAGCGCATTCGCATTCACGTCGGTCATGCCGTACGCGGGACGGTGGATCTGGCGGTCAGGGCGCCAAAAGCGTGTTGTGCACCTCGGTCCAGACCTTGTCGCTGGCGGCCACCAGCAGACCCGGCTCGGTGTCGGCCGGGTGGTAGTCGGTGCCGTCGAGGCGACGGGCCACCCCACCGGCGGCCCGCACCAGCAGCGTGCCGGGGCCGTGGTCCCAGGGCAGGGTGCGCCAGAACAGCACGAACTGCTGCCGCCCGGTGAGCACGTCGAGATACTCGCGCCCGGCGCAGTGCTGGCCCGGCAGCAACTCGCCGATCCGGGAGCCACCGGCCACGACCGTACGCTGGGACGACGCCGGCAGGAACTTGGTCATCGCGGCCCCCCGCAGCTCGCCGACCGGTGGCGCGTCGGCGGGCAGACGCACCACCGCGCCGTCCAGGTACGCGCCCGCGCCCTCCCGGGCCGTGGCCAGCGTCCCGGCGATCGGGTCGAGGATCCACGCCGCCCTCGGTTGGCCTTCGCTGAGCAGGGAGACCATCAACGCGAACGGGGACTTGCCGGCCGCGAAGTTGGCGGTGCCGTCGATCGGGTCGACCAGCCACACCTCACCCGCGGAACTCAGGTGGCGCAGCAGGCCCGGGTCGTCGGCCACCGCCTCCTCGCCGACCACCACCGACCCGGGGCGCAGCCGACGCAGCCCGGCGCTGATCATCTCCTCGGAGCGGCGGTCGGCGACGGTGACCAGCTCACCGGGGGCCTTCTCGGTCACGTCGGCGTCGTCGAGGTGCCGGAACAGCGGCAGCACCACCCGGTCCGCGGTCTCCCGCAGCAACCCGGCGACGTCGTCGACCAACGTGTCAGCCACGCGGCGGCAGCTTCACCACGCTGACGAAGAACTCGTCGATCTGCCGGACCACCGCGATGAACCGTTCGAAGTCCACCGGCTTGGTCACGTACGCGTTGGCGTGCAGTTGGTAGCTGCGCAGTATGTCCTCGTCGGCCTGCGAGGTGGTGAGCACCACGACCGGGATCCGGCAGAGCTGCTCGTCCTTCTTGATCTCCTCCAGCACGTCCCGGCCGTCCCGACGCGGCAGGTTCAGGTCGAGCAGGATCAGGTCCGGCATCGGCGCGTCCGCGTACTCGCCCTCGCGGCGCAGGTAGGCCAGCGCCTCGGCACCGTCGGAGACCACGCTCAGCCGATTGCGCAGCTTGTGCTCCTCGAACGCCTCCCGGGTCATCAGCACGTCACCCGGGTCGTCCTCGACCAGCAGCACCTCGATCGGGCTGTTGCCGTCAGCCGGCGCGGTCATCTCACCGCCTCCTTCATGCCACCAGTTCCGTTGCCCGATGCCCCACCTGGGGCCTGCGGTCCGTCGTCGTCGGTCGACCCGCCGGTGCGCTGAGCGACACCGGACGAGGGCCGCCCCGCACCCACCTCTTCGCCGACCGTACCGCCGTCACCTGGGGTTTCCGAACCCGATCCGGCTGCGGCACCGCGCGACGACGCCGCGTCGGCGGCCGATTCGTCCGCGCCGGCGGCGTGCCTGGCGCGCTCGATGTCAGCGGGCAGCGCCGGCAGGGTGAAGCGGATCGCGGTGCCCTCGGGCACGTCGGTGTCCACCCAGACCCGGCCACCGTGGTACTCGACGATCTTCTTGACGATCGCCAGTCCGATGCCGGTGCCCGGGTACGCGTCCTTGGCGTGCAGCCGCTGGAAGATCACGAAGATCTTCTCGGCGAACTCCGGCTCGATCCCGATGCCGTTGTCCTGGCAGGTGATCTCCCACTCGTCGTCGACCAGCCGGGCCGAGACGTGCACCTTCGGTGTGACGTCCGGGCGGCGGAACTTCACCGAGTTGCTGACCAGGTTCACCAGCAGGTTGGTGAGCAGCGGCTCCTCGCCCCGGATCACCGGCAGGTCGCCCCAGGTCAACTCCGCGTCGGCGTACTGGCGGGCCGGTTCGGTCTGCGCGGACACCTCGCCCATCAGGCGGTTCAGGTCCACCTCGGTGAACCCGGCGGTGATCCGCCCGATCCGGGAGAACGCCAGCAGGTCGTTGATCAGTCGCTGCATCCGCTGCGCGCCGTCCACCGCGAAGGCGATGTACTGGTCGGCCCGCTCGTCGAGCCGGCCGGCGTACCGCCGCTGGAGCAGTTGGCAGAAGCTGGCCACCTTGCGCAGCGGCTCCTGCAGGTCGTGCGAGGCGACGTAGGCGAACTGCTCCAGGTCACGGTTGGACCGGGTCAGCTCCTCCGCCTGCTTCTGCAACTGGGTGTTGACCCACTCGATCCGCTCCCGCGCCTCGCGTACCTCGGTCAGGTCCGCGGCGATCTTCTGGCGCATCGCGTCCACGTCCTCGCCGAGACGCTGGAACTCCGGCGGGCCGGCACCGGAGATCCGGTGCGAGTAGTCGCCGGTCGCCACCTGGCGGACCTGCCCGGCCAACGCGGTCAGCGGGCGCAGCACCATCCGGTCCAGCGAGAGCAGCAGCGCGATACCGGCCAGCGCGACCACCAGCGCGGCGACGATGAGCAGGACGACGAGCATGTTGCCGGTCCGCTCGACGTCCCGGACGGTCGCCTCCCGGGCGGTGAAGATCTCGTCCTGCAACGCGGCGACCGAGGTGCGTAGCTGGTCGAACCGCTGGCGGCTCTCGTCGGTCAACAGGGCCTGCCCGGCCGCCGTGCCGCTGCTGTTCGTCGTGTCGATCACCGGCTGGGCGACCGTGCGCCGCCACTCCTGCGCCTGCTGCTCGACCACCGTGAGGTCCGCGACGATCTCCGGGTACTTGCCGGACAGCTCCCGGATCTCCTGCGCCGTCGCCCGTTCCCGGGCCAACCCCTGCTCGTACGGGGCCAGGTCCTCCAGGTCTCCGGTCACCGCGTACCCGCGTACCCCGGTCTCCTGGTCGAGCAGCGCGTTGAGCATCTCCTGGCCCTGCACACGCAGCGGCCCGACCTGCAACAGCAGCACGTCGGTGTACTCGCGGTTCTTGGTGGCCACGACGGCCTCCGCCCCCGCCACGCTGAGCAGGATCGCGCCGACCACACCGAGCATCACCAGCACCCGGCGACGCAGCGTCCACGTACTCGCCGCCAGGTTCACCGGCCACCGCCCCGGGAGACCAGCAGCATCGCCACGTCGTCGGCGAACGGGCCACCGTTGAGCTGCTCGGCCCGGCCCACCAGCCAGGCCGGCACGTCGGACAGCGGCAGTCGGCGGCTGTCCGGCTCGGCGAGCAGGCGGGTGAGGCCGGGCACGTCGAGGCGTTCGTCACCATCGCCCACCCGGCCCTCGATCAGACCGTCGGTGTACATCAACAGGGACCAGTCATCGGTGTCGAACTCCAGGTCGAAGGCGACCGGCCGGCGCGGCCGTACGCCGAGCAACAGACCACCCGGTGCCGGCACGGGAACCACCCGCCCGCCGGTGAGCAACACCGGCGGCGGATGACCGGCCAGGCGTACCGTCGCCCGGTTGGCCGCCAGGTCGAGGCGGACCGCCGCGACCGTGGCGAAGATCTCCTGGAGACGGCGCTCGCTCATCAGCACCTGCTCCAGCGCGGGCAGCACCTCGTCGTCGGGCACGCCGGCGAGGACCAACGCGCGCCAGGCCACCCGCAGTTCGACGCCGAGCGCCGCCTCGTCCACCCCGTGTCCGCAGACGTCCCCGACGATCAGGTCGACCCGGTCCGGGCGGGTCTGCACCACGTCGTAGAAGTCTCCGCCGATCAGTGCGGCGTGCCGGCCGGGGCGGTAGAACGTGTGCACCGCGATCTGGTCGGTCGACATCAGCGGCTGGGGCAACAGGCCACGCTCCAGACGCGCCGACTCGGCCTGACGCAGCTCCACCTCGCGCAGCCGGCGGGCGTTCTCGTCGGCCCGCTTGCGCTCCACCGCGTACCGCAGCGCCCGGGTCAGCAGCACCCCGTCCACCTGGCCCTTGACCAGGTAGTCCTGTGCTCCCTCGGCGACCGCCACGATGCCCAGGTGCTCGTCCGAGCGGCCGGTGAGTACGCACACCGCCGCGCTGCCGGACATCTCCAGCACCTGCCGCAGCCCGTCCAGCCCCTGCGCGTCGGGCAGCCCGAGGTCGAGCAGGACGCAGTCGACCCCGGCGACGCGGTTGCGGGCCTCGCGCAGGCTCGTCGCGACCAGCAGGTCGATTCCCGAGTTCGTCTCGGCGAGCAGCTCGCCCACGAGGAACGCGTCGGCCTCGTCGTCCTCGACCAGCAGCACCCGGAGTCGCTCGCCGGGCGGCAGGTTGGGATTGCCCCCGAGACCGCCCTGCGGATACGGCCACGACACGACGGAGGGACCGGTCATACCGGTCCCCCGGTGCGGCCGGGTCACCGCCGCCACGGGCGGGAGGTCGTTGGCGATGTCGGGCTCCTTCCGAGTGCCCTGCTGATCCTGTATTAGACAACGTTCGCACACAACACGAGGGGGCGGCCCGGCCCGGCATGGAGGATGATGTCCACCCCAGGACCCCCCCTTCGAGGAGCCACCCCGTGGGCGCACCCCCCAGCCCCGCCGCCGACCGTGCCCTCTCCCGACCGGCCCGGCGGCCCCTCGCCGCGCTCGCGGCACTCGTCGCGCTGGTCGCCGTCGGCACCACCGCGCTGCTCGACATCCGGCCCCCGGCACCCCGTCCGACGGACGCGGCGACGGACACGTTCAGCGCCGGACGGGCGTACGCGCACGTGCAGCAGGTGGCGAGTCGGCCGCACGTGGCGGGCAGCCCGGCCAACGACGAGGTCCGCGCCCACCTGGAGACGGTGCTGCGCGGTCTCGGTCTGCAGACCGAGGTGCAGGACACGGTCGCCGAGGAGGCCGGTCAGCTCAGCGGAGCGGCGGGCGGGGCCACCCTGGCCCGGGTCCGCAACGTGGTGGCCCGGCTGCCCGGCACCGCCTCCACCGGCACGGTGTTCCTGGTCGCCCACTACGACGCGGTGCAGACCGGCCCGGGCGGCAACGACGACGGCGCCGGTGTCGGCACCATCCTGGAGGTGGCCCGCGCCCTGACCGACGGTCCCGCCCCACGCAACGACATCGTGTTCGTGCTCACCGACGCCGAGGAGGCGTGCCTCTGCGGGGCGTCGGCCTTCGCCACCGAGCACCCGCTCGCGGCGGGCAAGGGCGTGGTGCTCAACCTGGAGGCGCGCGGACGCACCGGGCCAGTGATCATGTTCGAGACGTCGCCCCGGAACGCCGCGCTGGTCGACGTCTTCGGTCGGGCCGCACCGCATCCGGTGGGCACCTCGTTCGCCGTGGAGGTCTATCGGGCGCTGCCCAACGACACCGACTTCACCGCCTTCCTCGACGCCGATTTCGTCGGGCTGAACTCGGCGTACCTCGACGGCGGGGCGATCTATCACACCCCGCTGGACACCCCGGAGTCGATGGACCGGGCCAGCCTCCAGCACCACGGCGACAACACGCTGGGCCTCGCCCGCGAGTTCGGCACTATCGACCTCGGTGACCTGCGCGCCGGTCACGACGCCACCTACTTCCCGGTGCCGGGCGGGCTGGTCCGCTACCCCGGCACGCTGGTGCTGCCGCTGGCCCTGCTGGCGCTGGTGGCCGTCGTCGCCCTCGGCTGGCTGGCCCGCCGCCGGGGCCGGGTCACCACCGGTCGGCTGGCCGCCGGCTTCGCGCTGGGGCTGGTACCGATCGTGGTCGCGCCGGTCGGCGCACAACTGCTCTGGGTGGCGATCACCGCCCTGCGGCCCGGGTACGCCGAACTGCTCGACCCGTACCGGCCGACCCTCTATCGACTCGCCGTGCTGGCGCTCGCCGCCGCCGTCCTGTTCACCTGGTACGCGCTCACCCGTCGCCGGGTCGGCCCCGCCGCGCTGGCCGTCGGCGGCCTCGGCTGGCTGGCGCTGCTCGGCGTACTCCTCGCCGTGCTGGTGCCCGGCGGGGCGTACCTGGCGACGCTGCCCGCGCTGGCCGGTGCGCTCGCCGGCCTGGTCGCGGTCGCCACCCGGCGGGACGGTCCGGTGCCGGTGGTCGCGGTCACCCTCGGCGCGGCGGTGGCGGTGATCGTGCTGCTGCCGACCGTGGTGCTGCTCTTCCCGGCGCTCGGCATGGGCATGGGCGGCGTGGCCGCTCTCTTCGCCGTGCTGCTCGGCCTGGCCGCGCTGCCGGTCGTGGACCTGCTGCATCCGGAGGCCGGCGGACAGCGCGGCATGGTGGCGCTGCGGGCCCGCCGGCTCGGCGCCCTGCCGGCCGGTGCCGCCGCGCTGGCCACCGTGGTCCTCGCCGGCACCGCTTTCGCCGTCGACCGGTTCGACGCCGCGCACCCGGTGCCCACCCACCTGATGTACGCCCTGGACGCCGACACCGCGACGGCCCGCTGGCTCAGTCACGAGTCGACCCCGCAACCCTGGACCGGCGAGTACGTGGACGGGCCGGTCGGGATCGCCGACGAGTTCCCCGGCATCGGCGCCGAGGAACTGCTCGCCGGCCCGGCGGAGGCGGCGGCCCTGCCCGCGCCCCGGCTGGAGGTGCTCGCCGACACCGGCACCGCCGACGAGCGCACCCTGCGGCTACGACTCACCCCGCAACGCCCGGTACGCCTGACCACCCTGCACGTGGACACGTCCACCGCGACGGTCCGCAGCGCTGCGGTGGCGGGGCGGCCGGTGCCGGTCGAGGTGCGCGACGGCCGGTGGGGATTCGGGGTGGTCTTCCACGCCCCACCGCCGGAGGGCATCGAGATCACGCTGACCGTCGCGCCGAAGGCCCCGCAGGTCGCGTTCCGCGCGATGGACGCCAGCGACGGTCTCGACGCGGTACCCGGCTTCCGGCCCCGCCCGCCGGACGTCGGCGTCGCCGGCTCGCACAGCTCCGAGATGCTCGCCGTGGCCCGCACCTACCCGCTGTGAGCCGCGCCGGGCCGGGCCGTCACTGGTCCGGCCCGGCGCGGGGTAGGCCGTCGCGGGGTCGGCCGCCCTACTTCCAGCGGAAGTGCACGAAGAGGCGGCCGAAGTTCTTGGAGTCCTTCTCGACCCGGTGGTAGAGCTGCTTGACGTCCTTCTGGTCGAGGAAGCGCAGCACCCGCTTCTTGAGCTGGCCGGAGCCCTTGCCCGGGATGATCTCGACCAGGGTGGCCTTCTTGGCCACCGCCTCGTCCATGATCCCGCGCAGCGCCCGGTCGATGTCGTGGCCCTTGTTGAAGATGTCGTGCAGGTCCAGCTTCAGCTTCATGCCCCGTCCACCGTCCGGTCGGCTCCCATACGGCCATCGTAGGCAGGTCCCCGGCAGGGCCCGGAGACGACGAGAGGGCGGCCCGTGGGCCGCCCTCTCGTCGTCGTGTCGGGTACGCCGCCTCAGCGACCGCCGCCGACCCGGGTCTCGACCCGCCGCAGCGCGGTCGTGTAGTCGTCGTTGGCGGAGTGCATGGCCGCCGCGATGCGCAGGTGCCGCAGCGCGTCGGTGTAGCGGTTCAGCCGCTCCAGCGTCCGACCCAGCACGTGGTGGGCGTAGTGGTCGCTGGGGTTGCGGTCGATCAACTCCTGCAACTGCTCCTCGGCCCGCCGGAGCTGGGCCGACTGGAAGTACGCCCGGGCCAGCAACTGGCGGACGGCGGAGTTGTCGGGCTCGGCCTCGACGATCGGTTCGAGCAGTCGGGCCGCTCCGCTCGGGTCGCCCGACTCGAAGAACAGGGTCGCCCGCCGGTACTCAGCCAGAAGATCCATCTCGGCCCACCCCCTAGTTCGCACCACTGCCCTGACGCTCGCACAACACCGGCGGCCGCGCGAGTGTTCCCGGGCGCTTGCGGGCGGGCGCCGGGTGTTCCCGGGCGCTTGCGGGCGGCGCCGGGTGTTAGCAGGGGACCCCTGCTATACCGCTGGCGTTAGCAGGGGACCCCTGCTTGCACTCACATCCGTGCAATCACACGGCAGCCAGGTCCCAGGCGCGGACGCCGCCGACGATGCCGGCGCTGTTGGGCACCACCACCACGTCGTCGCCCATCCGGGCGAGCTGCTCGGGACGGATCAACCGGGAGTTGCCGCCGCCCAGATAGAGCCGGTCCCAGCGGAACACCGGACGCAACCCCTCCACCACCTGCCGGATCCGTCGGGACCAGAACGCGTCGCCCAACCGGCGGCGTTCCGGCTCGCCCACGTACGTGTCGTAGGTGGTGCCCCAGCGCACCGGGGCGTGCGACAGCTCCAGGTGCGGGGCGAGCACGCCACCGTCGAAGAGGGCGCTGCCCAGCCCGGTACCGAGGGTCAGCACCAGCTCGCAGCCGGTGCCCGCGACCACCCCGGCACCGTGCACCTCGGCGTCGTTGAGCACCAGCGTGGGCAGCCCGAACGCCGCGGCGAGGGCGCTTCGGGCGTCGTACCCGGACCACTGTGCGTGCAGCGCCGGGTCGACCCGGCTACGCGGACCGGAGCGGGTCACGTAGTGCGGGGTGGCGACCACCACGCCGTGCCGGATCATGCCCGGCATGCCGACCGTCACCCGGTCGGCGGTCGGGAGCCGGTCGCCGAGTTCCCGCAGGGTCCGCACGAACAGCTCCGGCGGCAGCGGGTACGGGGTGGGCACCCGCATCGGTTGGGCCCGCATCGTGCCGGCGGCGTCGAGCACGGACGCCTTGATCCCGCCACCGCCGCAGTCGATCGCCAGAGTGGTCTGCACGACCGTGAGTCTGCCTCGTGTGTCGCTCCTCAGCATGGCGGGCCACGCCAACCACGCCGGCGGGTAGGCTCGGCTGCTTGTGAGCGCCACGCTGATCGCCAAGGACCTGGCCGCCGGGCACGGGGAACGGACGCTGTTCACCGGGCTGGACCTGGTGGTCGCTCCCGGGGACGTGATCGGCCTGGTCGGGCCGAACGGGGCCGGCAAGTCGACGTTGCTGCGTACCCTCGCCGGGCTGTTGCCGGTGGAGGCCGGCAGCGTCGCGGTGAGTCCGCCCGGCGCGAGCGTCGGGCACCTGCCGCAGGAGCCGGATCGGCGTCCCGGCGAGACGATCCGGGCGTTCCTGGCCCGGCGGACCGGGGTGGCCCGGGCACAGGCCGCCCTCGACGCGGCCACCGAGGCGCTGACCACCGGCGCGCCGGGCGCGGACGACGCGTACGCCACCGCGTTGGAGAGCTGGCTCGGCCTGGGCGGGGCAGACCTGGACGAGCGGGCCGAGGAGGTCGCCGCCGGGCTGGGGCTCGCCGTCGGTCTCGACCACGAAATGACCGGGCTCTCCGGTGGCCAGGCGGCCCGTGCCGGGCTCGCGTCGCTGCTGCTCAGCCGGTACGACGTCTTCCTGCTCGACGAGCCCACCAACGACCTGGACCTGGCCGGGTTGGAGCGGCTGGAGCAGTTCGTCACCGGGCTGCGGGCCGGCACGGTGCTGGTCAGCCACGACCGGGAGTTCCTGGCCCGGACGGTGACCCGGGTGCTGGAGTTGGACCTGCACCAGCAGCAGGTCAACCACTTCGGGGGCGGCTACGCGGCGTACCTGGAGGAGCGGGAGGTGGCCCGCCGCCAGGCACGCGCCGAGTTCGAGGAGTACGCCGACAACAGGGCGGCGCTGGAGGCGCGGGCGCGCACGCAGCGAGCCTGGATGGAGAAGGGTGTCCGCAACGCCCGACGCAAGGCCACCGACAACGACAAGATCGGCCGCAAGTTCCGCTCCGAGGCGAGCGAGAAGCAGGCGGCGAAGGCCCGGCAGACCGAGCGGCTGATCGAGCGGCTGGACGTGGTCGAGGAGCCGCGCAAGGAGTGGGAGCTGCGGATGGAGATCGCCGCCGCGCCCCGCGCCGGCGCCGTCGTGGCCACCCTCCGCGACGCCGTGGTACGCCGTGGCGACTTCACCCTGGGCCCGGTGAACCTTCAGATCGACTGGACCGACCGGGTGGCGATCACCGGAGCGAACGGGTCCGGCAAGTCGACGCTGCTGGCCGCCCTGTTGGGCCGGTTGCCGCTGGACGCCGGTCAGGCCGCGTTGGGCCCGGGCGTGGTGGTCGGCGAGGTGGACCAGGCACGCGGGTCGTTCCTCGGGGACGCGCCACTGCTGGACGCCTTCCGGGTCGCCGTACCGGACCTGTCGCCGGCCGACGCGCGGACGCTGCTGGCCAAGTTCGGCCTACGCCCCCAGCACGTGCTGCGCCCGGCCGCGACGCTCTCCCCGGGCGAGCGGACCCGGGCCGCGCTGGCGCTGTTGCAGGGGCGCGGGGTCAACCTGCTGGTGCTCGACGAGCCGACCAACCACCTGGACCTCCCGGCGATCGAGCAGTTGGAGTCGGCGCTGGCCGGCTACCCGGGCACGTTGCTGCTTGTGACGCACGACCGGCGGATGTTGGACGCGGTACGCGTGGACCGCCGCCTGCGGGTCGACGCCGGACGGATCGCCGAGTCCTGATCCCGGCCTGCGGCCCCCGCCGGAGTGACAATCACTGCATGCTCAGGTGGGAGTACGCACTGTTGGTGCGGCGCCGCCAGGCGGCGAGCACCGACGCCGGCTGGGAGATCGTCTTCATCTGGTACGGCCCCGACGGTTCCATGATCGACGTCACGCCGTACGGCGACACCGCGCTGGCCCATCTCAACCGGGCCGGCGACCAGGGCTGGGAACTGGTCTCGATGAGCGAGGACCCGTCCCTGGCCGGCCACGCCGAGTTGCACCGCTACCACCTCAAGCGCCCCAAGGTGCCCGCACCCCGACAGCGGATCAGCGCTGCCGGCCGCCCCCGACGTACCGCCCCCGGCTGACCGACCTCCCTGCGGCAGTCCGGCCGACGGCCCACCCGAGCGCCACCCTCTGGGATAAGTTGCGCATAACGGGCAGCGATCGGGGTATCGCGCCGGCCGGAGGTGGGCGAATGGTCGCGTTGGCACACACCCCGCCCTCGGCCGAACGGCTGCGGGCGGTCGACGGGTTCCTCGCGGAGGCATGGGCGGACCAGGCCCGTCACGACGAGAGGCTGCGGTCGCTGGCCGTCGAGGTCCGCTTCGACCGGGGCGTCGCCCACCTGACCGGCGAGGTCGACGAATCGGCCCACCTCCGCCTGGTACGCGAGCAGGTCGGCCGGCTCGCCGGGGTCTTCGGCGTCTGGTGCCGGGTACGCGTCGGCGGACGCGACCCGGTGGTGGTGGACCTCGGCTGCGGCGGCACCAAGCAGTGGCCGGGCAACCTCGGGCTGGACATCTATCCGGCCCCCGGGGTGGACGCGGTGGCCGACCTCTCCGGCTCGCTGCCGCTGGCCGACGACTCGGTGGACGTCCTGTTCGCGGTGCACATCCTGGAGCACCTGATCGACTTCCTGCCCCTGCTCGACGAGTGCCACCGGGTACTGCGCCCCGGCGGCGTCCTGCACGTGATGAGCCCCTGGTGGGGGCATGTGAACGCGGTCGCCGACCCGACCCACGTCCGGCTGCTCGACGTGCAGACCATCAAGGGGGTCTGCGCGATGCGTCCACCGGGCACCCCACGCTGGCACCCACTGCACGCCGGCACGGACGGCGCGTCGATCTTCGCCGACCTCACCCCGCTGGGCGTCGACGACGACGGCCCCCACCCCACCCACATGGCCCGCTTCTTCGACTGACCACCCGCCGGACCACCCGGCACTGAGCTGCGCATCAGGCCGACCGGCCCGCGAACCGCCCCGGACGTCACGGACGTCCGGGGTATTCGTCTGTTTCAGCACCGGTCACCAATATTTCTCAATGGTTACACCCGAACGCCACGACCTTGATCGAGACTGGTCGAACTCCGGGTACTCGCCGGTAACCATCGCCCCCACCGCACACCCCCGCGGAGGTATCCCCCGTGCTCAGACGTCTCACCACCGTCCTCGCCTCCGGCGCGGTCGCGCTGGCCGCCACGCTCGCCGTGGCGTCCCCGGCGACCGCAGCCGTCACGCCCGCCCAGAAGCTGTCCGTGCTGTCGAGCTGGACCCAGACCAGCGCCAGCAGCTACAACGCCTGGAACTCGGCCCGGCAGAACCGCACACCGTGGGCCGGCTACAACTTCGACTGGTCCACCGACTTCTGCTCGTCCAGCCCGGACAACCCGCTCGGGTTCCGCTTCTCCCTCTCCTGCCACCGCCACGACTTCGGCTACCGCAACTACAAGGCGGTCGGCCAGTTCAGCGCCAACAAGTCCCGCCTGGACAGCGCCTTCTACGAGGATCTCAAGCGGGTCTGTGCCACGTACAACGCAGTCGTCCGTCCGGCCTGCCTCAGCCTGGCCTGGACCTACTACCAGGCGGTGAGTGTCTTCGGCTCGGCCGCCGCCGTCCAGCAGTCCGACATCGACCGGGCCGCCCGGATGAAGGCCGACGCGGAACGCCTCGCCCGCGCCTGATCTCCCGGCCGAGGGGTCCGCGTCCGACGCGGACCCCTCGGTCAGGCGTGTTCGGTGTGCCGGTCGGTGGCGGCGGTCGACTGCCGGGGCGTCGCCCGGCCCGCCCGCGCCGCGAACCGGGCCGAGTCGGCGGCCAGGTCAGGATGCTCGACGCCGAGCGCCAACGCCACGGCCTCGTCCAGGCCCAGCTCCGCGCCTTGCCCGTACGCCTCGTCGAAGGCGGCGTCGCCCAACGTCCGACGCAGCGCCACCTGCCGCTCGTTCCAGTAGCCGTCGTAGATGCCGGTGGTCGACCGCAGCCCCGCCCGGGTCGCCTGCGCCGCACCGAACAAGCGGGCTGCGGTCAGCGGCGTGTCCCCGGCGAGACAGCGCACGGCGATCGCGTTGAGCGTGTCGCAGGCCCGGCCGTGGAAACCGTGGTTCATCCGGGACCGCAACGCCGCCAGCAGGTGCTCGTGCGCGGCCACCAGATCACCCCGGGCCAACGCCACCATGCCGAGCAGCATGTCCACCGAACGCCGCCCCCGGTCGACCGGGCGGGCCGCCTCCACCGGTCGTGCCGCCGCGAGCAGGTCGGCCGCCTCGTCCAGAGCGCCCCGCCGCCAGAGCAGCTCGGCCAGCCGGAACACCGCGAACAGCGCCTCGGACTCCACCCCCTGCTCACGCGCCCAGTCGATGACCTCCCGGCAGATCCGTTCGGCCTCGGCGAACTGTCCCATGTCCACCAGCGGCGCCGCCCGGCCGGCGAGCACCCGGGCCAGCAGCCCGGCGTCCCCGGCCTGCCGGGCCGCCGCCTCGGCCCGCTGCGAGTAGCGCAGCTCCTCGGCGTACTCGCCGTCGCCACCGGCGTGCAGCGAATGCATGTGGTACGCCGCCGCCAGCTCGGCCTCGGGGATCGCCTCCCCGGTCTCGGCGATCCGGCCGTAGAGCCGGAACAGCCACAGCCGCCCCTCCCGGGCCAGCCCGCGTTCCCGCCACCACTGGTCGAGGCCACTGGCCAGCCGCAGGCCCGCCCGGGCACTGCCGCCGGTGGCGCACCAGCGCAGGGCGGCGCGCAGCTCACCGGCGAGCGGATCGAGCGCGTACAGCGACAGCGTCACCGGCTGGCCGTCCGGGCCCAGATGTGCCCGTTCCAGCGCGTGCGCCGACCATTTCACGTGCCGGTTGCGCGCGTCCTGCTCCTCACCGGCCTCGGCCAGTCGACGGGCCGCGTACGCCCTTATCGGGTCGAGCATCCGGTACGTGCAGCCGCCGGCCTGCGGCTCGGCCAGCACCATGGACTTGTCCACGAGCACCGAGAGCGGGTCGAGCGGGTCGTCGTCGAGCAGCCACTCCACGGTCGGCAGGTCGACCGGGCCGGCGAACACCGCCAGCCAGCGCAGCAGCCGCGCCGCCCTGGGCCCGAGCGTGCGGTACGACCAGGTGACCGTCGCCTGCATGGTCAGGTGACGTTCGATCGCCGACCGCGCCACCGCCCGCGTCGCCGGGGACTGGGGACTGGCCCCGGTCGCCGCCGCCACCAGGTCCACGGTGTCCCGCTGGTTGCCCGTGTTGCCGTGGTCGGTCGGTGGAGGCTCCGGATCGTCCCGACCGGCGTCCAGCGTGCCCAGCACGTCGTCGAGGCGTTCGGCGAGCTGCCCGACGGAGAGCACCCGCAGCCGCGCCGCGGCCAGCTCGATCGCCAACGGCAGCCCGTCCAGTCGGCGTACCACCCGGCGCAGGTCCGCCGACTCGACCGCGTCCGGACGTCGCCCGCCCCGGGCGGCGGCCGTCCGGTCCAGCAGCAACGCGACCGCGTCGCTCTCGGTGCCGTCCGGTGACGGGTCGACCGAGAGCGGCGGGATGCGCCACACCACCTCGCCCGGCAACGCCAGCGGCTCCCGGGTGGTCGCCAGCACCTTCACCCCGCTGCCGCCGGAGAGCAGCCGGGACACCGCCTCGGCGCAGGCGGTCGGCTGCACGTCGCAGGTGTCGAGGACGATCAGCATCCGGCGACCGGCCGCGTACTCGACCAGGGTGTCCACCATGGGACGGCCCGGTTCGGGACGCAGCCCGAGCACCGCGGCGATCGCGAACGCCACCAGACCCGGATCGGTCACCGAGGCGATGTCGACGAACCAGACCCCGTCGGGGTACTCGTCGACCAGGTCGATGGAGAGTTCCACGGCCAACCGCGTCTTGCCGCCGCCACCGGCACCCAGCACGGTGACCAACCGGTGCCCGGCCACCAGCTCCCGCAACTCGATCCGTTCGGCCTGCCGACCGACGAACGAGGTGACCGGGATCGGCAGGTTGTGCGCCACCGCGTCGGCGGTACGCGGACGCGGGAACTGCCGCTCCAGGCCCGGTGCAACGAGCTGGAAGAGACGTTCCCGGTCGTCGAAACCCCGCAACCGGTGCAGCCCGAGGTCGATCAGGGACGCCCCGAACGGCAGCGGGTCGGCGTGCCGCGCGGTCGCGGCGGAGCAGAGCACCTGCCCGCCGTGCGCGGCGGCGGCGACCCGGGCGGCCCGGTGCACCTCCGGGCTCGCGTACTCGCCGTCACGTGGCTCGGCCCAGCCGGTGTGCAGGCCCATCCGCACCCGGGGCGCGGCCTCCGGGGTCGGCCACTCGTGCTCGCCGAGCGCGCGTTGCGCGGTCAGGCAGGCGGTCAGCGCGGCACCGGCGTCCCCGAAGACCAGGAAGAACGAGTCCCCCTCGGTCAGCAGCTCGGCGCCCTCGGTCGCGGCGATCGTCCGGCGCAGCAGACGGCGGTGTTCCCGCAGCACCGGGCGATACCCGGAGCCGAGCATCTGCGCCAGTCGCGTGGAGCCCTCGATGTCGGTGAAGACGAACGTCACCCAGCCACTCGGGAGGTGGATCCGTGGCGGCATGCGTGGAACCTCCCCCCTGGCCTCGGCTTCATACTTCCCGAAACCAGATCATCACGCATCGTGAGAACGGTCGGCCGAGGCTCCGCCCCAAGGTGCCATCGCACCCGGCGTCCGGGCAAGACCGACATCAACCGTCCCACCACGTACGACGGCCCTCCGGCCGGTCCGACCACGTCCGACCGGCCACCGTCGCCAGCGGCGTTCAACAGCCGCAACCGCCACCACAGCAGCCGCCCCCGGAGGGTGCGGGCGGACCACCGGAGGCACCGGCACCCCGTCCCGTGACCGCGACCGTCGACAACAACTTCACCGTGTCGGAGTGCCCCTTCGGGCAGGATGCGGGCTCGCCCGCCTGGGCCATCGGCCGGTTGACCTCGAAGGTGTCACCACAGGCGCGGCAGCGGAACTCGTACCGGGGCATGGCATCAGGGTACGACCGGACCTGACGCTCGCGGCGACATGGGTGATACTCGACGGGTGGCAGACGGCGAAGAGCGTTCGACCCTTCGACCCCTGCGACCGGCCACGCCGGGCGCCCAAACCGGCGCCACTACGGACAGACCGGTCAGCGCGATCCCCCGGCCGCGCCGACCCTGGTGGAGATCCGGCGAACCGGCCGGCGGGTCGCCCAGCACCGGGGCCGACACGGCTGCCAGTGCGCCGACGATCAGGGCGGCCACACCCGCGCCCGAGCTGCCGGCCACGCCTGCGCCCGACAAGCCCGCGCCCGACAAGCCCGCGCCCGACAAGCCTGCGCCCGAACTGTCGGCCGAGCCCGGCCCGAAGCCCGAGTCCACGGCCGACGTCACCACCAAGGCCGATGCGACCGTCGCGTCCGGCGTCAGCGCCAAGGCTGGAGCAGCCGCCATGGCCGACACCGAGCAGTCGGCCAAGCCCAGCGACCGGCCCACGGCCGACTCCGACGCGACCACGAAGACCGGCGACCAGCAGGCGAGCACGACCGCGACCGACGACGCCGCGGCGACCGCGACCGACGGCGAGCAGCTCGCCGAGACCGGTGGCAAGGCAGCCGACAAGGCCGACACCACCGCCAGGACCGACGGGGAGGTGGCGGGCGGGACGGGTGACCGGCCTCGGCGAGCCCGGCGACGCCGGGTGCGCTTCGCGCATGCCGTACGCGTGCCGGGTCCACGGGCCGCCGCCCGCGCGACCCGGGACTGGTCGCGGCGGCCCGGCGGGCGACTGACCCTGCCCGGGGTGTTCCTGCTCGCGCTGGTCATCGCGACCGCGACGGCCGGTGCGCTGCTGGTGCCGGCGACCGTCGGCGCGCCGCGTCCGGTCGCGGCCGACGCGACCGCCGGGCCGGAGGCGACCGACGGCACGCTGCCGCTGACCGAGGCTCCACCGATCGGCGCGGTGCCGCCGACCACCGAGACGCTGCCGCCGGGAGCGACGCCGTTCCCGGGCACGACGGGGGGGACCGCGCCGGTGGCGGGACGCCCCTCCGACGCCCTCGCCGGCTGGGCCCGCGAGGTCGGCGCCAAGACCGGCATCGACCCGATCGCTGTCCAGGCGTACGGCTACGCCGAACTGGTGCTCGCCGAGACCAACCGGGCCTGCGGCCTGAGCTGGACCACGCTGGCCGCGATCGGCTTCGTCGAATCTCGGCACGGGCAGGCCAACAACGCGCGGCTCGGGCCGGACGGCAGGGCCACTCCGGAGATCATCGGACTGCCGCTGGACGGGCAGGGCGGTCGGATGCGGATCGCCGACACCGACCGGGGCGAGCTGGACCGGGACACCACCTACGACCGGGCGGTCGGACCGATGCAGTTCATCCCGACGACCTGGCAGGAGAACGGCGCGGACGCGGACGGCGACGGGGTCAAGGACCCGCACAACATCCACGACGCCGCGCTGGCCGCCGGAATGTACCTCTGCAAGGGGGGCCGCAACCTCACCGTTCCGGGTGACTGGTGGAACGCCATTCTGTCGTACAACAACGTCGGTCGGTACGCCCAGGCCGTCTTCGAAACGGCCAACCGGTACGGACAGGCGAGTCGCACGTGAAGTGATCGTCCCCGCACATTGGAGGACTGGACACTTCCCCCCGGCAGCGGTTAACGGCAAGCTAGACGCGTGATGGTGCGCGAGTGGGACCCCAGGACCGCGTCGTCCGCCGAGATCGCGTCGCTGTTGGACACGCTGAACGCGGTCCTGGCGGTCGATCTTCCGCAGGATCCGCCATGGCGGGAGAGTTCCGTGCGGGAGTACCTCACCGAGGTGATGCCCGGCGAACGACGGATCGCCTGGGTGGCCCAGGCCGAGCCGGCCGCCGACGGGACGCCCGGCCCGATCCTGGGTCAGGTGCACGTGCTGCTGCTCGGCAGCATCGGTGTGCTGGAGGTGCTGGTGCACCCCGACCACCGGCGACGGGGCCTCGGCCGTGATCTCGTCCTGCGCGCCTCCCGCCGGGTCTACCAGGAGGGCTTCGAGTCGATCGGCGTCGAGGTGGTGGGTGACACCCCGGCGGTCGCCTTCTACGAGTCGCTGGGCTTCAGCCGGGAGTACGTCGAGACCCGCAGCGTGCTCGACCTCGCCGGGGTCGACTGGACCGAGCTGGCCGAGATGTCGACCGGTGTCGGCGCCGGCTACCACGTGCAGTTCCACCCGGGCGGCCCACCGGACGAGCTGATCGAGGCATACGCGCGGGCCAAGGCCGAGATCCGCGACGTCGAGGACGGCGAGCTACGGCCCAGCTCGTACGACCCGCAGCGGCTACGCGACAGTCTCGACTGCCTGCACCGGCGGGGGATGAAGCCGTACATCGTGCTCGCCCTGCACGAGAAGACCGGCGAGGTGGCCGGTCTGACCGAGGTGGTCGTGCCGGCGCAGCACCCGACCCGCGCGGACCAGTACGACACGATCGTGGTGCAGGAGCACCGCGGCTACGGGATCGACCGCGCCATCAAGGCCCGCATGCTGATGGAGTTGCGCTCGGCCGAGCCGCATCTGACCGAGGTCCAGACGTGGAACGCCCAGGCCAACGAGGCGATGCTCAAGGTCAACGCGGAGCTGGGCTACCGTCCCGACCGGGAGTGGTGCGAGTACAGCGTCGACGTGGCCGAGTTGGTGCACCGCCTCGACGCCGCTCGCTGAGGCCACGCCGATCTGCCGGCTGGCGGCAGGTCTGCTCGGCCGGCGGCAGGTCTCCTGACCGGCGGCAGGTCTGCTGGGCCGGCGTCGCGGTCAGTAGTACCAGGATCGAGGGTCCGGGGGCGGCGGATCGTTGCGGTACTTCGCCACCCGTACCTCCCATTGGCTGCGCCGCCGACGGGCCTCTCGCTCGACCCGGCACCGCTTGAACGTCTCCGGCGGGCGGGCGAGTCCGTAGATGTCCGCCCACCACTCGCCCGGCCGAGGGTCGAGAATCGTGTCGAGATGTGCCGGGTAGCGGCGCCCGGCCCCGTCCAGGGTGTCGTCCCACACCTCCATCGGCAGGATCACGTGCCCGTCCTGGTCGACCACGACGAGGTAGAGCCCGGCGGCGCCGATCAGGCGTTCCAGCACCACGAGACTCGGAGTCAAGGTGCCGGACTCGACCCGGGCGACGGTGGAGGGCGCCACCCTCGCGAACCGGGCCATCCGCGTCTGACTGAGCCCGACGATCCGCCGGACACGCCGCACCAGACCGGCAATGGGAAACGCGCCGAGGGTAGGGCCGCGGTCTGTGGGCTCGAAGATGGAAGACATACCGGCGACCCTCGCCGACCCCCGGAACCCGCCGCAACCCCTGTGGATAACCCTGTGGACAACTTACGGTAGCCCGGCCGGATCCGCACCTCCCGGACTACCTCATCGGCCTCTTTGCTCTGCTTCAACCCACGCAACGGATTCGGCGCGGAACTGATGCGTGGGTTGAAGCAGAGCAAAGGGCGCCAAGGGGTTACCCGGAGCCGACGGGAACACCGCTACATGCACGACATCCGCGACACAACTGGTCGATCTTGATGCCCGCGTCGATCATGATCGCGCAACCGACGACGCCGCCGGCCCCTGCCAGGCCACCAGGACCACCCGGACATCAGCGCGACCAAGACCGCCCGGACACCAGCGCGCCCAGGGCCGCCGGGGCACCAGGCGCCGAGCCGACCACACACCGGAGCGCGACGAGCTCTGCCCGGGACGGACCGGTCAGCAGTGCCGACCAGCGCGACCAGAGGCGCTCCGTACGGCCGGGCCGGGTGCGGGGGTGGGTCAGTAGCGGTCGCGGAGCAGGCCGGCGGCCTCCACGGCCCAGTAGGTGAGGATGATCTGCGCGCCGGCGCGGCGGATCGAGGTGAGCGTCTCCAGCATCACCTTCTCGCGGTCGATCCAGCCGTTGGCGGCGGCGGCCTCGACAGTCGCGTACTCGCCGGAGACCTGGTAGGCGGCGACCGGGACGTCGACCGCGGCCCGGACCGCGGCGACCACGTCGAGGTAGGGCAGGGCCGGCTTGACCATCACGATGTCGGCGCCCTCGGCCACGTCCAGCTCGACCTCGCGCAGGGACTCGCGCAGGTTCGCCGGGTCCTGCTGGTACGTCCGGCGGTCGCCGTCGAGCGCCGACTCGACCGCGTCGCGGAACGGACCGTAGAACGCCGAGGCGTACTTGGCGGTGTAGGCCAGCACGGCGACGTCGGCGTGACCGGCCGCGTCGAGCGCCCGGCGTACCACTCCGACCTGGCCGTCCATCATCCCGGACGGGCCGACCATGCCGACCCCGGCGTCGGCCTGGGCCACCGCCATCTCGGCGTACGCGGCCAGCGTGGCGTCGTTGTCCACCGAACCGTCGGGCCGGAGCAGGCCGCAGTGCCCGTGCGAGGTGAACTCGTCCAGGCAGAGGTCGCTCATCACGACGGTGGAGTCACCCACCTCGGAGACCACGTCCCGGATGGCGACGTTGAGGATCCCGTTCGGGTCGAGGCCACCGGAGCCGCGCTCGTCGCGCGACGCCGGCACCCCGAACAGCATGATCCCGCCGACACCGGCGCGGACCGCCTCGACGGCCGCCTTGCGCAGCGAGTCGCGGGAGTGCTGGAGCACACCGGGCAGCGAGCCGATGGCCCGGGGCTCGGTCAGCCCCTCCTTGACGAACATCGGCACGATCAGTTCGGCCGGGTCGAGACGGGTCTCGGAAACCAGCCGCCGCACGGCTGCGGTACGCCGCAGCCGGCGGGGACGGTTCTCGGGGTACGGCACGGTGCCCTCCCTGACGACTACCGGAACCTGAGCGCGGTCGGCCCCTGGACCTTCGAGCCACGGCGCTGCTTCGCCGGCATGGCGGCGAGCTTCTCCCGCAGCTCGACGGCGTAGCCGGCGAGCGCCTCCACCAGGTCCGGCACGGAGGCGTGCGGCGGCTGGACGTCGACCCGCAGGCCGAACTCCGTCGCGGTCTCCGCGGTCTTGGGCCCGATGACGGCTACCACGGTACGCGCGTGTGGCTTGCCGGCGATGCCGACCAGGTTCCGGACCGTGGACGACGAGGTGAACAGCACCGCGTCGAACCCGCCCGACTTGATCGCGTCGCGGATCTCGGCGGGCGGCGGGGCCGCGCGGACCGTCCGGTACGCGGTCACGTCGTCGACCTCCCAGCCGCGCTCGGTGAGCCCGGCGGCGAGCGTCTCGGTGGCGATGTCGGCGCGCGGCAGCAGCACCCGGCCCACCGGGTCGAGCACCTCGTCGTGCGGCGAGAACTCGGCCAGCAGCCCCTCGGACGACTGCTCCCCGGAGGGGATCAGCTCCGGCTGGATACCGAAGGCGCGGACCGCGTCGGCGGTGGCCTCGCCGATACAGGCGATCTTGACGCCACCGAAGTGCCGGGCGTCCAGGCCGTGCTCGGCGAACTTCTCCCAGACCGCGCGCACCGCGTTGACCGAGGTGAAGATCACCCAGGCGTACCGGCCGTCGACCAGGCCCTTGACCGCCCGCTCCATCTGGGCCGGGGTACGCGGCGGCTCCACCGCGATCGTCGGCACCTCGCACGGGATGGCCCCGTACGCGCGCAGCCGGGCACTCATCGCGCCGGCCTGCTCCTTGGTGCGGGGCACCAGCACCTTCCAGCCGTACAGCGGGCGGTTCTCCCACCAGCTCAGCTTGTCGCGCTGGCCCACGCCCTCGCCGACGGTCAGCACGACCCGGCCGGTGAAGCCGAGTGCCGCCGCGACGAAGGAGTCCACCGTCGACGTGGTGGTGTACTGCGTCTCGCCGGTGCCGTCACCGGTCACCCCGACGTCGGTGGTGCCGTCGACCCCGGCGGCGAGCAGCCCGTCGCGGATCGCGGCCAGGTCACCGGCGTCCACGGCGAGCGCCAGCGAGCCGCGCTGCACCGCTCCGGCCAGCGCCTCGAAGTCCAGCGTGCCGACGTCCTCGACGTCGGCGGCGGTGCGTACGCCGGGCAGCGGCACACCCGCGTACGCGGCGACGCCCTCGGCCTGGCCGACGCCGGGCACCACCTCGAAGTGCGCGGCGGTACGTGCCACCGCCTGCACCTCCTTGACCACCGAGTCGTGGCCGAACGGGTCGCCGGCCACCAGGTGCACCGCGTTCTGCCCGGAGCGGGCAGCCGAGATCAGTACCTTCGCCACGTCC
This sequence comes from Micromonospora sp. NPDC003241, assembly GCF_053589795.1. Taxonomy (NCBI): domain Bacteria; kingdom Bacillati; phylum Actinomycetota; class Actinomycetes; order Micromonosporales; family Micromonosporaceae; genus Micromonospora; species Micromonospora sp. NPDC003241. Next base: position 255,396 of record NZ_JBSFSO010000001.1, read on the forward strand.
CCCGGCGCGCCCTCGGCCGGGGTGAACTGGGCGTCTTCCCTGGCCTCGGCCCGGACGACGTCGAGCAACGACTCGGGGACTCCCCGGTCGTACACGACCTGGTCGGCGTCGACCAGGGCGTCGTGCGCCCGGCGGGTCAGCAGGCCCGGGTCGCCGGGACCGGCCCCGACGAATGCGATCCGGCCTACGGGCTTACGGGTGCGGGTCATTCTGTGCTCCCAAATTGCTGGGTCCCCGGGCCGTCGTGTCCTTGCGGGCCGAGGATCGAGTCGGCGCCGAGGTCGAGGAGTTCGGCGGCGAGTGCCTTGCCGATCTCCGCCGCATCGGCGGGCGTTCCGGTGCGGGACAGCCGGATGTCACGGGTGCCGTCCGGGCTGATCACCGCCCCGCGCAGGTAAATCTCGTCACCGGCGTCGCCTTCGGCGAGTTCGGCGTAGGCGGCGACCGGAGCGGAGCATCCGGCCTCCAGGGTGGCCAGCATCGCCCGCTCCGCGGTGACCGCAGCGCGCGACGGTGCGTCGTCAAGCGTGGCGAGCAGTTCGACCAGGTCCGGGTCGTCGGCCCGGCACTCCACCGCCAGCGCACCCTGGGCGGGCGCGGGCAGCATCAGCATCGGGTCGAGCGTCTCGGTGATGACGTCGGCCCGGCCGATGCGGGCCAACCCCGCCCGGGCCAGGACGACGGCGTCCAGGTCGGCCTCCGGGCCGAGCACCCGGGTGAGCCGGGTGTCGATGTTGCCCCGGATCGGAGTCACCGACAGTTGCAGGCCCAGCGCGTGCAGCTGGGCGATCCGGCGCAACGCGCCGGTGCCGATGTTCGCCCCGGGGGCGAGCTCGGCCAACGTCTTGCCGTCCCGGGCGACGAGCGCGTCACGCGGGTCCTGCCGTGGCGGCACCGCGGCGATGTGCAGCCCGGGTGCGGTGGCGGTGGGCAGGTCCTTGTACGAGTGGACGGCGAAGTCGATCGTGCCGGCGACCAGCGCGTCCCGCAGCGCGGAGACGAACACGCCGACGCCGAGTCGGTGCACCGGCGCGCTGGACCGGTCGCCGGCGGTGACCACCTCGACCAGTTCGACGGGGCGTCCGGTGCGGGCGGTCAGGGCGTCGGCGACGTGCCCGGACTGGGCCATCGCCAACCTGCTGCCCCGGGTGCCGAGGCGCAGTACATCGGCGCTCATTGCTCACCTCCGGGTGGGGTGATGTCGGGGACGGTGTCCACCGGCGAGGTCTGCGGGACCTGGAGGTCGAACAGCTCGCGCAGCAGGGCGGCGTACTGGTCGCCGCCGGGTTCGGCGGCGAGCTGCCGGACCCGTACCGTCGGCTGGTGCAGCAGTCGCTGGACCACCCGGTGCACGGTGCGGGCCACCTCGGCACGCTGGTCGTCGGTGAGGTCGGGGCGGCGCTGCGCGAGTCGGCGCAGCTCGGCGGTGACCACGTCGTCGGCCCGGCCGCGCAGGGCGGCCACGGTCGGTGCCACGTCGGCACCGCGCAGCCAGGTGAGGAAGGACTCGACCTCGGCGGCCACGATCCGTTCGACGGCGGCGGCGTCGGCGGCGACCGGCCCGTCGGCGAGCAACGCCGCCATCCGGTCGATGTCGATCACCTCGACGCCGGGCAGCTCGGCCACACCGGGCCCGACGTCGCGAGGTACGGCCAGGTCCAGCAGGACCAACGGGCCTCGCTCCGGCTCGCGGGCGGCCACCGCCTCGGCGACGACCGGACGGGTGAGGACCGGCTCGGTGGACGCGGTGGCGGCCACTACGATGTCCACCGTGGACAGCGTGTCGGCCAGCTCGGTCATCTCCCGCGCGGCGGCACCGTACGACTCGGCCAGCCGGACGGCCCGGTCGGTGCTGCGGTTGGTCACGGTCACCGGCCCGGCACCGAGCCGGGACAGCGTCGCCACGCCCAGCGAGCCCATCGCCCCCGCACCGACCACCAACGCGGGACGGCCGACGAGGTCGTTGCCGAGATGACCGGCGGCCAGCCCCAGCGCGGCGGTGACCACGCTCTGCCCGGCCCGGTCGATGCCGGTCTCGGAGTGGGCCCGCTTGCCCACCCGCAGCGCCTGCTGCATCAGCTCGTGCAGCAGCCGGCCGGCGGCGTCGGTCTCGCCGGCCCAGTGGTAGGCGTCCCGGAGCTGCCCGAGGATCTGCGCCTCGCCGATCACCATGGAGTCCAGCCCGGCGGCGACCCGGAAGACGTGCTCGACCGCGGCGGAGTCGAAGTGCACGTAGAGGTTGTTGGCCAGCGCGGTGGGCGGGCAGCCGGCCTGCTCGGCGAGGACGGCGCAGATGTCACCGAGGCCGCCGTGGAAGCCGGAGACGGCCGCGTACACCTCCACCCGGTTGCAGGTGGAGACGAGGACGACCTCGCTGACGTACGGCTGCGCCATCAGCCGGTCCAGGGTGGCGCCCAGATCGGCCGGCGGCACCGCGAGCCGTTCCAGGGTGGCGACCGGCGCGGTGCGGTAGGAGGCGCCGACGACGATGAGTTTCACGTGCCGATCGCCTCCTGGCTCTCGGCGACCGCGAACCCGCCCGGCAGGGCGGTGAGAGCGGACCCACCGGCGGCGGGGAGCGCGGTCAGTGCTGCCTTACGGTGCTCGTGGAACGACAGGATCTGCAGTTCGATGGCGAGGTCGACCTTGCGGACGTCGACCCCCTCCGGAACCGAGAGTACGCACGGCGCGAAGTTCAGGATGCTCGTCACGCCCACGGCGACCAACTGGTCGGCGACCCGCTGGGCGGCGGGGGCCGGGGTGGCGATGACGCCGATGGCGACGGCCTCGGCGGCGGCGACCTCGGGCAACTCGTCGATGTGCCGCACGACGAGCCCGTTGATCTCCTCGCCGATGCGGCGGGGGTCGGCGTCGAAGAGGGCGGCGATCCGGAACCCGCGACCGGCGAACCCGTCGTAACCGGCCAGCGCGTGACCGAGGTTACCGACGCCGACCAGGGCGACCGCCCGACGCTGGGTGAGCCCGAGGACGTACTCGATCTGCTCGACCAGCAGCGCCACGTCGTAGCCGACACCCCGGGTGCCGTACGAGCCGAGGTGGGACAGGTCCTTGCGGAGTTTCGCGGAGTTCACCCCGGCGGCGTTGGCCAGGCCCTCGCTGGAAATCGTCTCGTGGCCGGTTTCGGCGAGGTTGTGCAGGGCACGGAGGTACTCGGGGAGCCGGGCGACCGTCGCCTCGGGCAGGTCCGGGAGCGCCGGTACGGCACCGGCGCGGCCGGGCGCGCCTGGGTGACGATGCTGACTCATGAGACTCCGTGCGGTGCGATCCTCGACCAACTCCACCGGCCGGTCGTTTCGGGACTCCCGCTGGCGACCGAAATTGCCGGCTGTGCTAGCAGGGCGCGTCGGAATTACAGAGTAGGCGCTTGTGAAGACGTGCACAAATCGCGATCTTGTCGGCACGCGCCGCGCCCCCACCAGCCCCTCCGTCCCGCAAGATCGACCGGAGACCCCTTCACCACGACTACCGGCGCGATTATTGCTCAATCCCGACTTCTCTGACCAATCACACACGCCAATCATTGATCGAATGCGGAGATCGGGAGAGCGCGACCACGCACGGTGACACCCGTTTCGGCTCAGCTGGGCGATTCCACCGTCGGGACATCGGCCAGCGCGGTGGCGAGCGTCACGGCCTCCACCAGGGTGTCGGCGACCGGGTGGCCGGAGACCTCCAGCCGGGACCGGTCGGTGAAACCGCCGCTGTAGAGGACGGCCCGCCCACCGACGGCGTACGCCGCGTCGGCGTCGTCGATCGAGTCGCCGATCAGCACCACCGACCGGCCGTCCACGCCGATCTCGGTCAGGTGGCGGGCCAGTGACTCCGCCTTGCGGTCGCCGCCGACCCGGTCCCGCCATCCGTCGACCCGGACGAACCGGCCGTCCAGCCCATACGTCCGGACCGCCGGGACCAGCTCGTCGTGGAACCACATGGACAACAGCGACTGGCTGCCCGGCCAGGCGGCCATCGCGTCGACCGCGTCGTGGGCCAGCTCACAGCCGGTCAACCCCAGCCGGTACGCGTCGTGGAAGATCTTGTCGAGGCGGCCGAAGTCCTGCTCGTCCACGGCCCGGCCGAGTACGTCCGCGTAGTAGTCGGCGATCGGCCGGCGGAACCGCACCCGGTGCTCGGCCACCGTCACCGACGGCCCGCCCGCGCTGCTGAAGGCGGCGTTGGTGCAGGCCACCACCAGATCGAGATCGTTGAGCAGGGTGCCGTTCCAGTCCCACACCAGATGGGTGCGCGCAGGGGTCATCACCGCACCCTACCGGCGGCCTCAGAGCTGCGGAGTGGTCAGATCCTTCAGCAGCCGCTGCTCCTCGACGCGCCAGTAGCCGTGCTCCTTGCCGTCGAGCAGCACCACCGGCAGCCGGTCGCCGTACTCGCGTTCCATCTCGGCGTCGCCGCTCACGTCCTGCTCGATCCACCGGTCGCCGGTGACCGCGACGACCCGGTCGAGGGCCGCCTTGGCGTCCTCGCAGAGGTGGCAGCCGGGTCGGGTGATCAGGGTCAGGCGGGGCTCACGCATCGGTCTCCTCCGTCGTGCCGGTGGGTCGGAGCAGGGTCTTGCGTACCTTCCCGATCACCGAGCGCGGTAGCAGGTCGACGAACTCGACGTCGGTCGGGCACTTGAATCTGGCCAGATTACGCGCGCAGTGCGCGATCAGCTCGGCACCGGTCGCCCGATGCCCCGCCGCCGGCACCACGTACGCCCGGACAGTCTCCCCGGTCCGGGGGTGCGGCACCCCCACTACCGCCGACTCCGCCACCGCCGGATGGGCGCAGAGCACCGACTCGACCTCGTGCGGGTACACGTTGAAGCCGTTGACCAGGATCAGCTCGCCGAGCCGGTCGACCAGGAAGAGATCACCGTCGGCGTCCGCGTACGCGACGTCGCCGGTGGCCCACCAGCCGTCCGGGTCGGGCCCACCCGTGCCGTCCGGCCAGTACCCGGAGAAGAGGTTGGCCCCGCGCACCACGATCTGACCGGGATCGGTGCCGGCCACCGGGTCGGACAGGTCCCACTCCTCCGCGTCGTCGTCGGGGGCGGCCAGGCCGTCGCGCCACAGCTCGGTCCCGTCCGCCCCGACCAGCCGCAGCTCGACGCCGGGCAGCGGACGGCCGATCGAGCCCGGCTTCGGCTCCCCGCCGACCAGGGACGAGGTGAGCACCGGCGCGGTCTCGGTCAGGCCGTAGCCGATCTGCACCGGCCGACCGGTGGCCTCGGTGAAGCGGGCCGCGTCCGCCGGATCCAGCGGCGCCGCGCCGCAGACCACCACCCGCACCGCGGCCATCGCCCCGGCCAGCACGTCGGCGTCCGCCCGTGCCCAGGACCGCACCATCGACGGGACGCCGATCAACACGGTCGCCCGGTGTCGGGCGATCTCGGCCAGCGCCGCGTCGACACCCGGGTCGTCGACGAGTACGCCGGTCGCCCCGTGGTGCAGCACCGCACCCAGTCCGGCGTTCAGCCCGTACGCGTGGAACAGCGGCAACGCCAGCAGCACCACGTCGTCCGGTCCGACCACCGGTGGTGCGATCCGGCCGACCTGCTCGTGGTTGGCGGCCAGGGCACCGTGCGAGAGCATGGCGCCCTTCGGCTGCCCCTCGGTGCCCGAGGTATAGAGCAGTACCGCCAGGTCGTCGGCGGCCCGCACCGGGAAGGTCGGCGTACCGCTGTCGGCGACGGGCGGTGTGGTGTGCACGGCGCGCAGTGCGGGCAACCCGGCGTCGGCCACCAGGTCCCGGACGCGTTCGGTGCCGATCAGCACCGACGCGGCCGAGTCGGCCAACACCTGTCGCAGCTCGCGGGCCGTCAGCGCGGGGTTGACCGGCACCGCCGTCAGTCCGGCCCGCAGCGCACCGAGCAGACCGACCACGAAGTCCGGTGAGTTGGGCAGTGCCACGGCGACCCGCGCCGGTCGGCCGTCCGCGCCGGGGACGACCTGGGTCAGCGCCCGGGCCACTCCGGTCACCGTGTCGTCCAGTTCGGACCAGGTGATCGTCCGGTCGGAGAAGTACAGCGCCGGCTGGTCCGGACTGCTCCGGGCCGCCCGGGTCAGGTGGTCGGCCAGACTGGGCCCGGTGCCGTCGGCCGCCTGCGGGCGGCCGGCAGTGCCTGCGTCCTCGTCGGGGGCGGGGCGCGGCCCCGGCCCGACGGCTGCGTCTCGGTCCTGCACGGTCGCTGAGTCTGGCACAGCCGGAGCCGCCCGGCCATGGCCCTGCGGACGACGATCGACGCCGATCCGAGGGCACCGACCTGTCGGCCCCGCCGATCGATCCCGGTGCGGTCCCGGCCGGACCACGTCGCACCGACCACCGAGGACGCGCCCCGGTCCCGTGCACGGAACTCCGGCGGGGTCACCGTCGGTGTGCGACAGCCCCGACGCGTCCCCGCCGTCGCCGGCCGAGTCGGGTGCTGCCGGAGGCGCACAGGCCGCCGGACGCACCGTCCCACCACGACGCTGACCTGGGGATACACCCTGGAACAACCCGTCGGCGAGTTGTCAACAACCCCCGACGGACAACCGGTCCGCCAGGGGTGCGACCCGCCGAGAAATACTTTGGCCCTGTGTAACGGACTTGCCACGCGCGGGTGACGTTGGCCCTATCATCACTCGGGTCGGCTCACCCCATTTTGCCGTGAGTCGACACCCCTCAGCCCGAGGAGGCCCCCGTGCCCGTGAGCGCATTGGACCAGCACCTCAAGGGGAACTGCCGCCCGTCGGCACACCCCGGAGCCGCCCTGCCCGCCGGAGGCCCGATCGATCGACCGGGCACCGTCGGCGCGACGGCCGGTGCAACGGAGGCGGCCCGATGACCGCCTTCGGCTTCGCATCCCGCCCGGTCGGCCTGCCCGGCCCACTGGCACGTACGCCGGTCAACGAGCGCGGCAACGCTCACGGCCAGCAGGACACCACGGGCAACCTGCCCGCACGCGGCGAAGGCGTCGCCAACCGGGTGGGCAGCAGACCACATCAGAACGATCCGCCGCACCGACCACCGACGCCCGGCGGGAACGCGAAACCCTCCGGTGGTCGGGTCGCCTCACCGAGCCGACCGACCATGCCGGCCCAGGCCCGCCGCAGCGGGGACGCCCCGGTGACCGAGGTGTCCACCTCGGAGACGGCGGTGCTGCCGGCGGTCTCGTCGGCGGGCACCTCCACCGGGTTCCCGAGCCGCCCCGACCCCTCCGACCCGGCCACCGAGGTCTGGGCCCTGGTCGAGCGCGCCCAGGCCGGCGAGGCCGAGGCGTTCGGGCTGATCTACGACCGTTACGTCGACACCGTCTTCCGCTTCGTCTACTTCCGGGTCGGCAACCGGCAACTCGCCGAGGACCTCACCTCGGACACGTTCCTGCGGGCGCTCAAACGGATCGGCAGCTTCACCTGGCAGGGACGCGATCTCGGCGCCTGGCTGGTGACGATCGCCCGCAACCTGGTCGCCGACCACTTCAAGTCCGGCCGGTACCGGCTGGAGGTCACCACCGGCGACGTGCTCGACGCGGACCGGGAGGACCGTGGCCCGGAGGGCAGCCCGGAGGCGGCGGTGGTGGAGCACATCACGAACGTCGCCTTGTTGACAGCCGTCAAACGGCTCAACCCGGAGCAGCAGGAGTGCATCGTGCTGCGGTTCCTCCAGGGTTTCTCGGTGGCCGAGACCGCCCGGGCGATGGGCAAGAACGAGGGCGCGATCAAGGCGTTGCAGTACCGCGCGGTGCGGGCGCTGGCTCGACTTCTGCCCGACGGTTTCCAGCCGTAGCCGATCACTTTGCGTGATTTCGCCGCCGGCCGGCCCGTAACCCGGCCCCGGCACGGCGCGTTTCTCCGGGTGCGACCGATGACCGGCCGGAAACCTCCGAGGTGGACCGGCGGCGGTGCCGACGAGGGCTTCCGCACCCGGTGTCACGCGGTGGTCGGTCGCTGGTGGTGAACGCGGCCGACCGGCCGCGACCAGCGAGAGGAGGTGCCGCGGTGGACAACGCCCTCTTCTCCCGTCGGCGCACCGAGCGCTTCGCGCAGCTTCTCGACGAAGCCAACGGTGGCCTACGTCATCACGTCCGGTCCCGCGCCGACGATCAGCTCGCACCGCTCGTCGCGCTCGGCCGGCAACTCGGCGCCAACCCGCCGAACACCGAGGTCGACCCGGAGTTCCGGACCGGCCTGCGGGCGATGCTGCTGGCCACCGCCGACCGGGAGGGCATCGGGACCACCGTCGCCGCGCCGGTCGAGAAGGCCGCCACCGGTCGCGGATCGCTGTTCCCGGCCGTCACCGCCCGCCGGGCCCGCGCCCGGGGCGCGATCCTGGTCGGCATCGCGGCCGGCGCGATCGCCGTCTCCGGCATCTCCGCCGCCAGCGAGAACGCGGTACCCGGTGACGCGCTGTACGGCATGAAGCGCAGCACCGAGCGGGCCCAGTTGGCGCTCGCCAGCTCCGAGATCAGCCGTGGGCAGCTCTTCCTCGACTTCGCCCGGACCCGGCTGGCCGAGGCGTCCTCGCTCAGCGGCAACCGGGCCGGCTACCGCGCCGTGCTGGACGACATGGACGCGGACATCCGCCAGGGCGTACGCCAGCTCACCGGCGCCGCCGTCCGGCGCGCGGACCCGACCGCGTTGAACACGGTCGACGCCTTCCTCACCGGGCAGCGCCGCACACTCGACGCGCTGGCCGAACGGGGCTCCCGTGCCGACCAGGAGCGGACCGCCAAGTCACTGGAGCTGCTGGACCTGGTCGCCGAGCGCACCGAGGCGCTGCGTACCGCCATCGCCTGCGGCCAGTCGACCGGCACCGCCAGCGACGACCTCGGCCCTACCCCCGGCGCCTGCGCCTGACCCGGCGGGCGCACGTCGTCCCCGCGTCCGGCGGCGGAAACCGCTGCTCCGGATACCCTCGCTGCGGGCAGCAGGGCCGGGTGAGCGACGTGAGGGGGAGCAGGTGGCGTGCAGCCGAAAGGTGACCGTCAGCACCGACGTGCACGGGCACACCACCGGTTGGGCGCAGACCGAGCCCGCTCCCCCGGCCGCGCCCGACCCCCGCGCTGCGGCCTTCTTCGACGTGGACAACACGATGATGCAGGGCGCGTCGATCTATTGGTTCGCCCGTGGACTCGCCGCCCGCAACTACTTCACCACCGGCGACCTGGCCCGGTTCGCCTGGCAGCAGTTGCGGTTCCGGCTGCTCGCCCGCGAGCACGCCGGGGACATGTCCCAGGCCAAGGAGGCCGCACTCGCCTTCGTCGAGGGTTGGCGGGTCCAGGACGTCGAACGGCTGGCCGAGGAGATCTTCGACGAGCTGATGGCCCCGAGGATCTGGGCCGGGACCCGCCGGCTGGCGCAGGACCACCTGGACGCCGGTGAGCGGGTGTGGCTGGTCAGCGCCGCCCCGGTGGAGATCGGCCGGGTGATCGCCACCCGGCTCGGGTTGACCGGCGCGATCGGTACGGTCGCCGAGATCGTCGACGGGGCGTACACCGGTCGGCTGGTCGGCGACCTGATGCACGGCCCGCTCAAGGCCGAGGCGGTCACCCAGCTCGCCACCGTGGAGGGTCTCGACCTGAGCCGGTGCGCCGCCTACAGCGACTCCGCCAACGACCTGCCGATGTTGTCGCTGGTGGGGCGCGCGGTGGCGGTCAACCCGGACGGCACGTTGCTGCGCCAGGCCCGGCAGCGCGGCTGGGAGGTACGCGACTTCCGCACCGGCCGACGGGCGGTCAAGATCGCTCTCCCGTCCACCGCCGCGGCGGGACTGGTGGCCGGAGCGGTCACCGCCGGGGTCGCCTTGCAGCGCCGCCGCCGCACGGCCGACGCCACGTCGGGACGCACCCGACGCAACGCCGAGCCGTAGACGAGGTCGCCGCGTGGACCGGGTCGACGTCACGCCGTCGGGTCACGGACCCCGGCCGACGCCACCGGGCCGGCGACGGCTACGGGCCGAACGGGTCCGGACGGCGTTCGAGCAGTTGGTGCACGGTCTGCTGGATGGTCTCCCGGACCTGGTCGGCGAGGTTGAACACGACCAGCGGGTCGTCCGCCGAGTCGACCAGGTGGGCCGTCGGGATCGGCGGGCAGAACTCGATCAGCCACTTGCTCGGCAGCGGCACCATGCCCAACGGCCCGAGCCAGGGGAAGGTCGGCGTCACCGGGAAATACGGAAGCTTGAGCAGTCGGGCGAGCGGCTTGAGGTCGGCGAGCATCGGATAGATCTCCTCGCCGCCGACGATGGCCACCGGGATGATCGGGGTGCCGGTGCGCAGTGCCGCCGACACGAAACCGCCCCGCCCGAAGCGTTGCAGCTTGTAGCGGTCCGCGTACAGCTTGCCGATGCCCTTGAAGCCCTCCGGGAAGACACCCACCAGCTCGCCGCCGCGCAGCAGTCGTTCGGCGTCCGGGTTGCAGGCCACCGTGCCACCGGTCTTGCGGGCGATCTCGGAGACCACCGGCATCCGGAAGACCAGGTCGGCGCCGAGCAGGCGGAGATACCGGTTGGCCGGGTGCTCGTGGTGCAGCGCCGTGGAGAGGATCAACGCGTCCAGCGCCACGGTGCCGGAGTGGTTGCCGACCACCAGCCCCGCCCCGTCGGCGGGTACGTTCTCCAGACCGGTGACCTCGGTCCGGAACCAGTCGCGATAGAGGCGACGCAGCAGCGGGTGGAAGACCGCCTCGGTCAGCTCCGGGTCGAAGCCGAACTCGTCCACCTCGTAGTCGCCGGACAGCCGCCGACGCAGGAACGCCAGCCCGCCCGCGACCCGTCGGTCCCAGACGTCACCGGTCCGGTCCGGCACCGCCGGCTCGGCGGGACGGTGCCCGTTGCGCCGGACGGGGTCGAGGTCCGCCGACACCGGGGGCGGCACGGCGTACCGGTCGTCCAGGTGCGCCTCGTCGCGCTGCTCCTCCGGCCCGGTCACGAGCGCTCCCGTACGGCGGCCCGGGCCTGGCGGATGCTGTCGAGCACCATCTGCTCGGCGGCGGCCAACTGCTCCCGGGTCACCACGGCCCGGCCGTGGTGGGCGTCGATGAAGTCGTCGAAGGCGGCGGCGGTCGAGCGGGGGGTGAACCCGTACTCGCGCTCCAGGCGGGAGGTGTCCACCACCCGGCCGTGCACGAAGAGGTCGACCTGGTCGAGCCCGTACCGCCCGAAGCCCATCGTCCGGGCCAGCGCGATGGCACCGGCGACACCGGGCTCCAGCACCGGCACCGAGATCCGACCGGCCCGCCGGATCGCCTGCGACAGCGACAGCACACCGCGGCCGGCGACGTTGTAGGTGCCCGGATGGTCCTCGACGACCGACCGGTGCACCACCTCCAGGGCGTCGTCGAAGTGCAGGAACTGCAACCGGGCGTCGCGGCCGAAGATGGTCGGCACCACCGGCTGGGAGAAGTACCTGGTCAGCGTGGTGTCGGCCGTCGAGCCGATGAAGGGGGCGAAGCGCAGCACCGTGGCGGTGACGTCGGAGCGGCGGCGACGGAAACCGCGCACGTACCCCTCGATGTCGAGGATGTCGCGGCCGAAACCGCCGCGCGGCACCTCGCGGGGTTCGGTCTCCTCGGTGAAGACGGCCGGGTCCCGGAACGACGCGCCGTACGCGGCGGTGGACGACCGGACGACGATCTTGCGCAGGTGCGGCGCCCGCTGACAGGCGGCGAGGAGCTGCATGGTGCCGATGACGTTCTGTTCCTTCATCGCCGCGCGACCGCCGTGCTGCGAATCCGGGGCGCTGACCAGGGCCAGGTGCACCACGGTGTCGACGTCGAGGTCGGCGAGCAGGCCACCGATCGACCCGGCGTCCACCCGGACCCGTTCCACCTGCGCCAGCAGCTCGGCCACTTCGGGGCCGGGCTCGGCCAGGTCGACGCCGATGACCCGGGCGATCCGGGGATCGGCGGCGAGTCGGGCGGCGACGTGCGCGCCGAGATAACGACTGACCCCGGTCACGACGACAACCCCCGGAGGGCTCGATGAGCCACCGGGGGTCATGTCTCGCACCTACCCCGGCCGCCGGGACCGAGCCGGGACAGCCACGGCCTGATCACCTGAGCCTCCGAGGGTCGACAGTTGGCAAGCGACGAATGCCGGGCCACGGCCCGGCACACGGTCACTTGCCGAGACGGCGACGCTGGACGCGGGTCTTGCGCAGCAGCTTGCGGTGCTTCTTCTTAGCCATACGCTTGCGGCGCTTCTTGACCACCGAGCCCATACGAAAGCCTTTCGATGCAATGTGCGGCGCGACCGGTAAGACACCACGAATCCGTGGCGTCGGCGACCGCTTGCGGACAACGGACCGGACCGGCGGAGTGGGCGGCAGAGCGCACCAGCGGTCACGATCGCCAGTCCAGCGTAGCGGGGATGCGTCAGCAGGACCAACGCGCCCCCGGTCGATGCCCGTTCACCGGGCCCGCCGCGACCGGGTTTGGCTCGCGGGTCAGGCGGTCTCCTGGAAGGCGCCACGGAGATATTCGTGCACCGCGTGCTCGGGCACCCGGAACGACCTGCCGACGCGTACGGCGGTCAGCTCACCGCTGTGCACGAGACGGTAGACCGTCATCTTGGAGACCCGCATGACCGTTGCCACCTCGGCGACGGTCAGGAACTTGACATCCGAGAGTCGACCATCGGATTGCGACCCGGCCATGGCTCACCGACCCATCCCATGCCCGGCGCGTGCCGCCACACGGGTCCTCCCGCGCGGCCGGCGACGCGCGTGTTACCAGTACGGTAGCGGGACGGCTGTGACCGGCGCGATCCCTTCCTGCAACTGATCATGGTTCGATCGGGGCGGCGGGGCGAAAAACCCCTGGTCGAGTGGATGCGAGCCAATCCGGCAACCGATCATCCTCGGCCACCTGACGGGAACCGTCACTCGGCGCGCAGCGCGACCACCGGGTCGAGTCGACCGGCCCGCTGCGCGGGCAGCACCCCGAAGACGATCCCGACCGCGGCCGAGACGCCGAAGGCCAGCGCCAGCGACCACCAGGTCACCGCCGCCGGGATCGGCGACACCGCGGCCACCAGCAGCGCCCCGCCGACCCCGAGGGCCATCCCGGTGATCCCGCCGACCGAGGTCAGCAGCACCGCCTCCAGCAGGAACTGCACGCCGATGTCGCGCGGACGGGCCCCGACCGCCTTGCGCAGCCCGATCTCCCGGGTCCGCTCGCGTACCGAGACGAGCATGATGTTGGAGACGCCGACGCCGCCGACCAGCAGCGAGATCCCGGCGATGGCAGCGAGTACGCCGGTCAGGATGCCGAGGATGTCGCCCAGCACGCCGAGGATCTGCTCCTGGGTGACCGCGCTGAACTCGGTGCCCGGATGCCGGCCGTTCAACTCGGCCACGATTCGCTCGCCCAGTTCGTCGATACGCTCCCGGTCCGGTGCCTTGACCGCGATCGCGTCGACCCGCTGGGTGCCGTACAACCGTTGGGCCGCCGTCACCGGGATGTGCACCTCGTCGTCCCGGTCGACGCCGAGGCTCTGCCCCAGCGGGGTGAAGACGCCGATCACCCGGAACCGTACGCCGGCCACGGTGACCTGCTGGCCGACCGCCTCCCGGTCCGGGAACAGCGCCCGGGCCACCGAGTCGCCGAGCACCGCGACGCGGCGACCGGTGTCCACGTCGGAGCGGGTCAGGTAGCGGCCCCGACCCAGCTCCCGGGCGAAGACCTCCGGGGTGGTCTCCAGCACCCCCTGCACGGTGGTGAAGTCCTGCCGGGTGCCGGCCCGTACGGTGGCGCCGGAGGCGACCGTCACGGCCACCCGACTCGGATCCCCGACCACCCGGCCGACCGCGTCCACGTCCTTGAGGGTCAGCGGGGAGACCGCCGGGGCGGACCCGACGTCGAGCCGCCCCGGCACGACCAGCAGCAGGTTGGAGCCGAGCCCCTCGACCTGCTGTTCCACCGTCTGCTTCGTACCGGTGCCGATCGCCACCAGCAGCACCACCGACGCGACCCCGATGATCACCCCGAGCATGGTCAACGCGCTGCGCATCCGGTTCGCGCGCAGCGCGTCCCAGGCCACCCGCCACGCCTCGGCCAGCCTCACCGGCGTACCTCGTCGTCCGGACCGGCCGCGCTGTCCGCGACCATCACCCCGTCGCGCATCGTGATCCGGCGTCGGGCCCGGGCCGCCACCTCCGCGTCGTGGGTGACCATCACCAGCGCCACGCCGGACTCCGCGTTGAGCCGTTCCAGCAGTTCCAGGACGGCCGCGCCGGTGCTGCTGTCCAGGTTGCCGGTCGGCTCGTCGGCGAGCAGCACCGTCGGGTCGGTGACCAGCGCCCGCGCGATCGCGACCCGCTGCTGTTCGCCGCCGGAGAGCTGGTTGGGCCGGTGGTCCAACCGGTGTCCCAGACCGACCCGCCCGAGCATCGCGGCGGCCCGGGTACGGCGTTCGCGGGCCCCCACCCCCCGATAGACCAGGGGCAACGCCACGTTGTCCACCGCCGAGGTACGCGCCAGCAGGTGGAACGCCTGGAAGACGAAGCCGATGGTCTCGTTGCGCAGCCGCGCCAACTCGGGTGGGGAGAGCGAGCCGACCTGCCGCCCGCCGATCGCCAGCCGGCCACCGGTCGGCCGGTCGAGCCCGCCGAGCAGGTGCATCAGGGTGGACTTGCCCGAGCCGGACGGCCCGATCAGCGCCACGTAGTCACCGGCCGCCACGGTCAGCGTGACCCCGCGCAGGGCGGGTACGGAGATCCCGTCGAGCTGGTACGTCCGGGAGACGTCGACCGCCTCGATCGCCGGAGCCCGGCTCACCCGACCTCCTGGCCGTCCCGGACCTGGTCGGTGCCGCGCACCACGATCCGGTCGCCGGGCTGCACCCCGTCGACGATCTGCACCAGGTCCTGGCCCTGCACGCCGACGGTGACCGCCGCCTGACCGGCCCGACCGTCGCGGATCAGCCAGACCGTGTCCCGCCCGTCGACGGAGAAGACCGCCGAGGCGGGTACGGTCACCGCGTCCGCCGCCTCCCGGACCCGCAGCCGCACCACCGCGTTCATGCCGGGGCGCGGCGCCGGAGCCGGTTCCGCCTCGCCGAACCGCCCCGGGCCGAGGGAGAGCCGGACGCGATAGCTGACCCCGCCCCGGGCCGAGGTGCTGGGCAGCACGTCGATCGACTTCACGGTGGCGTCGTACACGGCACCGGTCACCGCGTCCAGCTCCACCGTGCCGGTCAGCCCGGTCCGGACCAGCAGCACGTCGGTCTCGTCGACCTCGGCCAGCAGACCCAGCTCGCCGGTGTCCACCACGGTCAACACCGGAGTGCCGGCGGTGACCCGGCCGCCGACCGGGACGGCGGTGTCCACGCCGGGTGGAGGTCCCGCCGGGGCGCCACCGAGCGCGGCCGGGTCGAGCCCGGGCGGCAGCCCGCCCGATTCGAGCAGACCGGCGAGCGCACCGGACGGATCGCCTCCGGCAGCCACACCGCCCGGCTGCACCACTCCGGCGATCGGCGCGCGCAACGTCAACGCGTCGACGGTCGCCTTGGCCAGGTCGTACGCCTGCTGGGCCTGGAGGCGCTGGGCGGTGGCGAGCGCGCCGACGGCGGAGTTCAGGTTGCGGACGCCGCGCTGCACCTCGCGTACCGCCTGGTCGGCGGTGCGGGCGGCGGAGTCGTACCGCTTCTGCGCGGCCTTGACCTGGGCCAGCAGTGCCTTGCGCAGCTCCGGGTCGCTGATCTTGCGGGCGGCGGCGCGGGCTGCCTCGTGTGCCTCGTCGGCCGCGCGGTCGGTGCCGCGCAGGCTGCCGGCCAGGTCGCCGCCACCACCGCCGGGCCCAGCCCGTTTGGCGGCGTTGAGCGCGGCGCGCGCCTGCCGGAGACGCTCCCGCGCGGCGGGCGACTCGACCACGGCGAGCACCTGACCGCGCCGGACGCGCTCGCCCGGCTCGACGCGGAGGCTGGCCAGCGTGCCGTCGGCCGGGGCGGTCAGGGTGGCCGCCGCGCGGGCGGTGACGGTGGCCGGGGCGTCGATCTCCTCGGCCACCGGGGCGAGCGTGGCCGAGGCGAGTGAGATCGCCGGCGGGTCACCGCCGCACGAGGCGGCGCCGGTGAGGGTCAGGACGGCGACGGCGGTCAGGGCGGTGAGCAGGCGGGGCCGCGTGACTGCGGGCAGCCGCGGCGAGTCGGTGCGGCGCACCCGCCCATGCTACGAGTCGCCCTCGCCGGAGCTGCGCAGCGCCGCCGTGGTCAGCGCACCGTGGCGCGGATGTACGCGACGCACTCCTTGTGCAGGGTGCTCCACTCCTCGTCGAAGATCTCCTCGCTGACCTGTGCCGGCACGCGCAGGTCGTGCAGCACGGCCTTCACGAAGGCGCGCACCCGTTCCTCACCGAACCGGTCGACGAAGTAGCGGACCGCCAGGAACGCGGCGCCGTAGCTGCCGTTCACCTGCTCCTGCGGGGTGTCGGCGTCCGGGATCAGGGACTCCAGCTTCCCGTCCCAGTCCCCCTCGACCAGTTGGCGGACCGAGTCCAGCCCCTCGTACCGGCCGACCGGCTGGCCGTCGACGCCCGCCTGCTCGGCCAGCCCCTCGCTCAGCCACCACGTCGACTCGTCCGCGTAGTCCTTCTCCGGCAGCGAGGCGGCGTGGGCCAGCTCGTGCCGCAGCAACTCGTCCAGGTAGGGGCCGTACTCGAAGCTCTCCGGGCCGAGCACGATCTCGTAGTGGCCGCCGCCGACGTTGATCGCGTACCCGGCGCCCCACTCCGGCTGCTCACCGCCGTACCAGCGTTTCCACTCCTTCGGCCCGGCGTAGAAGATCCGGTACCGGTCGGGCGGGTTACCCGTCACCACGTACCCGTCGGCCACCGTCGCCGCCGCCTCGGCCCGCCGCAGCAGGCCGGGCAGCCGCGTGCGGTACGCCGGCGTGGTGGCCACGACCGTACGCTCGCCCACCGCCACCACCAGGTCGCTGACCTCCCAGGGCAGGCTGCCGGGCTGCCCGTTGGACCGGCCGTTCACCGGGAACGACGATCTCGACCTGGAGAACGCGAGCAGTCGGGGCTCCGCGCCGTCGCGCCACCGGGTCTCGATCACCACCGGGCTGGTCGTACACTCCGGCAGCACGAAGCAGTACCGGAACTCGACCGGCAACCGCCATTCGCCCGCCCGCCCGGCCGAGGTGGGCAGCCCGCCCGGGCGCGCCTCCCAGCGGGTGACCTTGAGCGCGGTCAGCGCGGCGTACCGGCGGCGCAGGTCCTTCTGCGCGGCGGGTGCGGCGATCGCCAGGAAGCCGGCCCGGTCGCGACCGAGCAACGCGGCCGACTGCTTCTCCAACTGCGCCGTGATCCGCTCGGCCGCCTGCCGGGCGGCGATCGTGGTCGGGTTCTCGGTCGGCGAGGCGGCGGTGGCGGGCTTCCCGAGGTCGGTGTCGGGCAGCCCGCCGGCCAGCAGCACCGCCGGCACGCCGCAGGCCAGCACCAGCACCCCCGCGACCAGTGCCGTCCACAGTGGCCATCGGCGGCGCGGGCTCCGGCCCGGCACGGGCGGCACGAACCCCGACGGCCCCGGCCAGACCGGCGTCAGCTGCGCCGGCGTCACGTCACCCGGCGCTGGCGTCAGCTGCACCGGTGTCGTCGGCGCCGTCTCGGGCGGCCTCGTGTCGGCCGGCGTCGTCTGCGCCGGTGTCGCGTCGACCGGCGCTACTCGGAGCGGCACTGTGTCGGCCGGCGCGGTCCCAAGCGGCGTCGTCACGGCCAGCGTCGGCTGCGCCGGGCTTGTGTCGGCCGCCCCGGTCGCAGGCGGTGTCGTGTCGGCCGGCGTCGGATGGTCGCCGGCCGTGGTTCCCCCGTCGGTCACCGGCGCAGAGTACGGGTCGACCTGCCCGCGCGGAAGTGGCGCGTCGGCCGACGGACGGACGACCGTCAGCCGGGGCCGGTCCCGGCGGCCCCGGGCCAACTCCGGTAGGCGACGCCGAGGGCGGTCACCATCTGGTCGAACGAGCGGTCGACCTCGCGCGGCAGGCCGAAGTCGCCGGCCGCCTCCAGCGACACGAATCCGTGCACGGCGGCGCGGAACATCCGGACCCCGTCCACCGCCGCCTCGCCCTCGATCCCGTACCCACGCAGGATGGCGTAGACCACCTCCACCGCGCGTCGGCCGGCGACCACGTGCGCGGGGTCGTCCGGGTCCGGCACCCGCTGCGTCGCCGGGTAGCGGCCGGGATGGCGGCGGGCGTACGACCGGTAGGCGGCGGCGACGGCCCGCAACGCGTCCTCGCCACTGCGACCGGCGGCTGCCGTGGTCATCTCGTCGGCGATCTCGGCGGTGGCCAGTGCGGAGAGCTGCTGCGCGAGCGCGTCGGCGCCCTTGACGTGCTTGTAGAGGCTGGGCAGCGCGACGCCGAGCCGGCCGGCCAGCGCGGCGAGGGTGAGCTTCTGATAGCCGACCTCGTCGGCCAGCCGGGCCGCCTCGCGGACCACCACCTGGGGGTTGAGCCCGGCCCTAGGCACGGTCGATCACCGCGAGGAACTCGGTCAGCTCACCGGCCATCGCCTCGGGCCGGTCGGCGTGCGGGTAGTGCCCGGCCTCGCTGACCATGCGCGCCTCGGCGACCGGGAAGAGTCGTCGGGCGGCACGCGCCTCGGCGGCCGGGTCGGCGAAGTCCGGGTCCTTCGTGCCCATCAGCACCAGCACCGGCTGCCGCACCCGGGGCGCGACGGCGGTCCAGTACGGCTCGACCGGAACGATCAGGCCGCGTACCGCCGCCATCCGGCCGGGCCGGCGCAGCGCGGCCACCATCGCCTTGCGGTACGCCGCGTCGTCGGCGGGCCGGTGGACCGGGAAGAGAGTCCGGTGGAACAGCCCGAACAGGCGGGCACTACGCAGCACCGCGCTGATGGCCAGCCGCATGAACGGGTTGAGCTTGCGCTGCTCGACGAACGCGCCGACCAGCACGATGCCCTCGACCAGGTCCGGTGCCTCGGTCGCGGCGAAGACGACGGCCGCCCCGCTGGACGAGTTGCCGACCAGCGTGGCCGGGCCACCACCGATGTCCCGGACCACCGCCAGCAGGTCGGCGCCGACCTCCGCCGGGGCGTACGACGGCCAGCCGACACTGGAGTCCCCGTGCCCCCGGACGTCGACCGACGCCACCCGGTAGCCCGCCGACACCAGCAGCGGGACCAGGTGGCGGTAGGAGTGGCGGTTCTCCCCCATGCCGTGCGACAGGACGACCAGCGGCCCCTGCCCGTGCACCTCGTAGGCGACGCGTCCACCGTCACGCTCGACATAGCTAACAGTCATAGCCAAAAGGCTAACCCTATTAGCTGGATTCGTCAAGGTGACGGCCCCGGATCGCCGGTCGACGGTCCGGGGCCGATGGACGGTTGCCTGCTCGGCGGCCGGGCTGCATGCCGGGCGGCCGGGCTGGTTCTGGGCGGCCGGGCTGACTCCGGGCGGCCGGGTTACTTCCGGGAGGCCACGGCGCGGGCGAAGAAGGCCAGGTTGGCGGGGCGCTCGGCGAGCCGGCGCATCAGGTAGCCGTACCAGTCGTCGCCGTAGGGCACGTAGGTGCGGACCGTGTAGCCCTCGCCGACCAGGCGGGCCTGCTCCTCCGGCCGGATGCCGTAGAGCATCTGGAACTCGAAGCCGTCGGGCCCCCGGTCGAACCAGCGCGCCCGGTCCTCGCCGATGGCGATCAGACGCGGGTCATGGGTGGCCAGCATCGGGTAGCCGTCGCCGGACATCAGGATGTTCATGCACCGGACGTACGACTTGTCCACCTCGCGGGACGACTGGTACGCCACCGATTCCGGCTCCTTGTAGGCGCCCTTGCACAGCCGTACCCGCGACCCGGCCGAGGCCAGCTCACGGCAGTCCGACTCGGTCCGCCGCAGGTACGCCTGGAGCACCGCCCCGGTCGACGGGAAGTCCTTGCGCAGGTTGGCCAGGACGTCCAGCGTCGAGTCGGTGGTGGTGTGATCCTCCATGTCCAGCGTGACGGTGGTGCCGGCATCGGCGGCGGCGGTGCAGATCGCGCGTGCGTTGTCGTACGCGAGGTGCTCGTCGAAGGTCTGGCCGAGCGCGGACAGTTTGACGCTCACCTCGGCGGCCGGGGTGAGGCCCGCCTCGGCGAGACTCCGCAGCAGGGCGAGGTATTCGTCCCGGGTGGCGTTGGCCTGCTCGGGGGTGACGGTGTCCTCACCGAGGTTGTCGAGGGTGACCGCGAGACCGTCGCCGACGAGTGCGCGGGTCACGCGCAGCGCGTCGTCGGTCCCGGCGCCGGCGACGAACCGGCGCACGACGTCCCGGGAGAACGGGGCCGTCGCGACGAGCCGCTCGACCCGGGTTGACCGGGAGGCGGCGAGGATGACGGAACGGAGCATGAGCCGAGCGTAACGCCCGAGCCACCCCCCAGCGCGCCCCGCCCGAGGTGAAGGAAGGGCCCCTTATTAACACTCAGGAGTGAGAGGGGAACCCTTCTATACCTGAGGCGTTAACAGGGGGCCCTTCCTTACACCCAGCCCGCACACCCAGCCCGCACACCCAGCCCGCGCGCACGATCCGCGCACCGGACCCCGGGCGACGGGCGTGGCGTGCATCGGTTACAACGATGAACGTGGAAAACCGCCCCCGCCGCCGGCTCCGGTCGGCCTCCGTGCAGCTCGGCGCACTCACCGCCCTCGCGCTCGCCCTCTCCGGCTGCAACATGTCCTCCGACGACGACGATGACGACTGCGCCATGGGCCCGTCCGGAGGCGGTGAGACAGTCGCCCTGGCCCTGCACACCCCGACACCGTCGGCCGCCACGGCCACGACGCAGGGCGCCCCGGAGCAGGTCGCCGCGTCCGTACCCGATCGTGGCGGCTTCGGCACCCATCTCGCCTCCTGCGGCGGCTGAGCGTGCGCCGGGAGCAGGTCACCCCGCGGCCCGACTGGGACGCGACCATCCGCGCGCAGGGGCTGGTGTACGTCGACACCGAGCTGCCCGACGGCGGGGTGATGTCGTACTGGGACGAGACCGCCGCGTACGCCTTCGGGCTGGACGAGGTGCTGCGGCTGGAGGAGGCCACCGAGGAGCTGCACCGGATGTCGGTCGCCGCCGCCGAACACGTGGTGGCCCGCAACCGGTACGCCGAGTTCGGCATCCCGCAGTGGGCGGTCGAGGCGGTGGCCCGGTCGCTGCGGGAGACACCGCCGACCCTCTACGGCCGGTTCGACCTCTGGTACGACGGCAGTTGGCCGCCGAAGCTGCTGGAGTACAACGCGGACACCCCGACCGCGCTGGTCGAGGCGAGCATCATCCAGTGGTACTGGCTGGAGCACACCCGCCCGGAGCTGGACCAGTGGAACAGCCTGCACGAGCGGCTGGTGGGCGCCTGGGCGAAGATCGGCACCGGCCTGCACGACCGCCGGGTGCACGTGGTCTGGTCGAACGAGGAGGAGAGCGGCGAGGACCACATGACCGCCGGCTACCTGGCCGAGACGGCCCGCCAGGCCGGGCTGGACGTGGAGCTGCTGCCGATCCAGGAGATCGGCTGGGACGGCCGCCGCTTCGTCGACACCGCCGGGCAGCCGGTCACCACCTGTTTCAAGCTCTATCCGTGGGAGTGGATGCTGGCCGAGCCGTACGGGCCGCTGGCGCTGGACCCGGGTACGCCGACCACCTGGATCGAGCCGGCCTGGAAGCTGCTGCTGTCCAACAAGGCGCTGCTGGCCGTGCTCTGGGAGCTGTACCCGGGGCACGAACTGCTACTGCCGGCATACCTGGACTCGCCGCGCGGTATGACCGAGTACGTCGCCAAGCCGCTGCTCGGCCGGGAGGGCGCAGCCGTACGGATCGTCACGGAAAGTGAGGAGATCACGAATCCGGGCGACTACGGCAGTGAGGGATTCTGCTATCAGGAGTTCCGCGCACTGCCCGAATTCAACGGAAGTCACCTGGTCCTGGGCGCGTGGGTGGTGGACGGCGAATCGGCCGGGGCGGGGCTACGGGAGAGCGCCAGTCTGATCACCGACGGTTACGCCAGATTTCTCCCGCACTACATCGACGCGCCACGTCCGGGATGAGTCGTCTACCGTTGGAGTGTGAACTTCGACGCGTACGCCCGGACCGGAGTTGACCTCGTCAACGCCCGCCTGGACGACCTCGACGACCTGCGGGCCATCTTCTGCGACGACCACGAGTGGATGCGCGACGAGGTCGCGGAGCGGGATCTGGCCACCTTCCGGCGCGCACAGAAGCGGTTGCGGGACGTCTTCGAGTACGGCACCACCGGGCGGGACGGCGAGGCGGTCGCCGAGCTGAACTCGCTGCTGGAGGTCCACCCGGTGCAGCCGCGCATCTCGGGGCACGACTCCAGCGACTGGCACATGCACGCGACCGGCCGAGGAGCCTCGGTCAGCTCGGAGTACCTGGCCGGCGCGGTCTGGGGGCTGTCGGTCTGGCTCTGCGAGTACGGCAGCGCCCGGTTCGGGGTCTGCGCCGACGACCGCTGCGGCAACGTCTACCTGGACACCTCGTCGAACTGCTGCCGCCGGTTCTGCTCGGAACGCTGCGCCACCCGCTCGCACGTGGCCGCCCACCGCGCCCGCAAGCGGGCTGCCGTGCCGGCCCAGAGCGACCCGTTGACCTCGGTGTCCTGACCGACCCTGCGGCCGACCGGCCGAGGCCAGACCGCCGCGCCGGCCGACCGGCCGCAGTCAGACCGCCGCGTCAGCCGAGCTGCTGAGGTCAGGCTGCCGCGCCGGACGCGACCGAGGTCAGGCCGCCTCGACCGGGGACGGCGTGTTCAGGTGCTGGCGGGCGAAGGCCAGCGCCTCCCGCAGGTCCGCCTCGCGCACCTGACGACTCTTCGCGCCCCGGGTGGTCACCTCGACCGCCACCGAGCCGGTGAAACCCCGCCCGGCCAGCGAACGCAGCAGTTCGGCGCAGGGCTGCGTGCCGCGCCCGGGCACCAGGTGCTCGTCGCGTCCCTCACCGGTGCCGTCACCGAGGTGCACGTGCGCCAGCCCGGCGCCCATCCGGTCGGCCATCTCCAGCGCGTCGGTGTGCGAGGCGGCGCAGTGCGACAGGTCGAGCGTGTACGACCGGTAGCCCGTCTCGGTCGGGTCCCAGCCCGGCGCGTACGGCACGAACTGCCGCCCGGCCATCCGCACCGGGTACATGTTCTCCACCGCGAAGCGCAGCCCGCCGAACTCGTCGGCCACCGTGTCCAGCCCTTCGGCGAAGGTGCGGGCGTAGTCCCGCTGCCAGGTGAACGGCGGGTGCACCACCACGGTCGGCGCGTGGAGCGTCTCGGCCAGCACCGCCGCCCGCCGCAGCCGCTCCCACGGGTCGGTGCTCCACACCCGCTGGGTCACCAGCAGGCAGGGGGCGTGCACGCTGAGGACCGGTACGCCGTAGTGGTCGGCCAGCCCGCGCAGCGCGCCGGCGTCCTGGCTGACGGCGTCGGTCCAGACCATCACCTCGATCCCGTCGTAGCCGAGCTCCGCGGCGAGCTGGAACGCCGCCGCGGTCCGCTCAGGGAAGACCGAGGAACTGGACAGGAGCACCGGGACGCGGGAAGTCACACCACCGAGGGTAGCCCCCAGCCCATTGCACTAATCCGATGTTAATCCGTGAATCGGATTCTACGGACACCTGGTGTCACATCGGGTCGCAGTCCGGTCTCACACCGGCGTGAGCCGATCCAGCCGGTCCAGGATCACACCCTCCCGCAGCGCCCAGGGGCAGATGTCCAGCGAGTCGACCCCGAGCCGGCGCATGACCGCCTCGGCCACCACGGCACCGGCCAGGAGCTGGTGCGACCGGCCGGCGCTCACCCCCTCCAACTCGACGAGCTGGGCCGGTGGGATGTGCCGGATGAAGCCGAGCACCTGCCGCAGCCCGGACCGGGTCAGCCGACGCTTCGCCCAGAGCCCGGCGCCGCTGGGCGCGGCACCGGCGAGCCGGGCCAGGGTGCGGAACGTCTTGGAGGTGGCCACCGAACGGTCCCAGCCCACCCCGGTCATCCGCTCGGCCACCGGCTCCAGCAGACCGTCGACGTACTCGCGCAGCTCGTCCACGGTCTCCGGCGCGGGCGGGCGGTCACTGCACGGGTCCACGCCGAGCCGGTCCCGGGTCAGCCGGCCGGCACCCAGCGGCAGCGAGACCGCCAGATCCGGGTCCTCGTCGATACCGGCCGCGATCTCCAGGGAGCCGCCGCCGATGTCCAGCACCAGCAGCCGACCGGCGGACCAGCCGAACCACCGCCGCACCGCGAGGAACGTCATCCGCGCCTCGTCCGCGCCGGGCAGGACCTCCAGGCGTACGCCGGTGGCGTCCCGGACCCGGGCCAGCACCTCGGCGGCGTTGGTGGCCTCGCGTACCGCCGAGGTGGCGAAGGCGAGCAACTCGTCCACGCCCAGCGCGGCGGCCGAGGCGCGGGCCGCCCCGACGGCCTCGACCAGGGCGTCCGCACCCGTGTCCCGGAGCGCGCCGTCCGGGCCGATCTGCTCGGCGAGCCGCAGCACCGCCTTCTCCGAGTGCGCCGGCCACGGGTGCGCGCCGCGATGGGCGTCCACCACCAGCAGATGCACCGTGTTCGAACCGACATCGAGGACACCCAGTCGCATGGGGAAACACTAGGGGAGATCGGATCGCGTCACTCACCGGCCATCCCCGTACACCACGCGTACGCTGGGCCGAGTGACTGGGCAGATCGAACTCCGCGTGCTGGTGGACGACCCGACGGACCCCCGCAGCCGTGAGGTCCCGCTGGACTTCCCTCGGGAGTGGATCGAGTTCGTCGACCCGGCCGACGAGCGGCACCTGATCCGGGCCGACCTCACCTGGCTGCTGTCCCGGTGGGCCTGCGTCTTCGGCCAGGGCTGCCACGGCATCATCGCCGGCCGCTCCGCCGACGGCTGCTGCTCGCACGGCGCGTTCTTCACCGACACCGACGACGAGAAGCGGGTACGCGGCGCGGTGAAGCGGCTGACCCCGCAGACCTGGCAGCACTACCGGCGCGGCACCAAGAACTGGACCGAGAACGACACCGTGGACGGCAAGAACCCGGCGCGGCGTACCGCCACCCAGGGGCCGGACGCGCCGTGCGTCTTCCTCAACGACGCCGACTTCCCCGGCGGCGGCGGATGCGCGCTGCACGCCCAGGCGCTGCGCGACGGGGTGCACCCGCTGGAGTACAAGCCGGACGTCTGCTGGCAGTTGCCGGTCCGCCGGGACCAGGAGTGGGTGAAGCGGCCGGACAACACCAAGGTGCTGGTCTCCACGCTGGCCGAGTTCGACCGGCGGGGCTGGGGCGCGGGCGGGCACGACCTCGACTGGTGGTGCACGTCCTCCACCGACGCCCACGTCGGCAGCGAGCCGATGTACCTCTCCTACGGGCCGGAGCTGACCGCCCTGGTCGGCGCCGCCGCGTACGCCCGGTTGGCCGAGCTGTGCGCGGCGCGGATCCGGCAGGGCCTGGTCGCACCGCACCCGGCCGACCCGGCCTGACGGCCGGTCGCCGGCCGGCGGATCACGGCTCGAACTTGTAGCCCAGGCCGCGCACCGTCACGATGTGGCGCGGGGTGGACGGCTCCGGCTCGATCTTGGAGCGCAGGCGCTTCACGTGTACGTCGAGCGTCTTGGTGTCGCCCACGTAGTCGGCGCCCCAGACGCGGTCGATCAACTGTCCCCGGGTGAGCACCCGGCCGGCGTTGCGCAGCAGCAGTTCGAGCAGCTCGAACTCCTTGAGCGGCAACTGCACCGCGCCGCCGTCGACGGTCACCACGTGCCGTTCGATGTCCATCCGGACCGGGCCGGCGGCCAGCGTCGGCAGGCCCGACTCGGTCGTCTCGGGGGTCTGTCGGCGCAGCACGGCCCGGATCCGGGCGACCAGCTCACGGGGCGAGTACGGCTTGGTGACGTAGTCGTCGGCACCGATCTCCAGGCCGACCACCTTGTCGATCTCGCTGTCCCGCGCGGTGACCATGATGATCGGCACGTGCGACCGCTGCCGGAGTTGCCGGCAGACCTCGGTCCCGGACATCTCCGGCAGCATCAGGTCGAGCAGGACGATGTCGGCCCCGGTCCGGTCGAACTCGGTCAGCGCCGACGTGCCCGTGGCGGCCACGGAGACCTCGAACCCCTCCTTGCGGAGCATGTACGACAGGGCGTCGGAGAAGGACTCCTCGTCCTCGACCACCAGTACGCGGCTCAACGGTGTTTCCTTTCGATCCGGGTCGGGCCGGGCGGGGAGCCCGGCCTGATCCATGTGTGGTCAGACCTGCCGGAGGTCGGCCGGACCGGCCTCGATCCCAGCAACCGGCAGTGACGCCAGCAGATCGTCCGGCGGTCGGGCCGGCAGCCGGAGGGTGAACGTCGACCCACCACCAAGAGTGCTCGTCACGTCCACCCGGCCGCCATGGTTGCTCGCGATGTGTTTGACGATGGCCAGCCCCAGGCCGGTGCCGCCGGTGGAGCGGGACCGGGCCTGGTCGGCCCGGTAGAACCGCTCGAAGATCCGGTCCACGTCGGTGGGCGCGATCCCGATGCCCTGGTCCGCCACGGCGATCTCCACGTGGTCGTCGGTGGCCCGCGTGGAGATCCGTACCGTGGTGTCCTCGCCCGAGTAGTTCACGGCGTTCTCCACCAGGTTCGCCACCGCCGTGGCCAGTTGGCTGTCGCTGCCGTACACGGTCAGTCCCCGGCCGGAGTCGGCCGTCACCTGGATCCGGCGGGCGGCGGCCGTGGTCCGGGTCCGGTCCACCACCTCGGAGATGACCCAGTCGAGCGCGACCGGCTCCGGCGCCGGCTGCGGCTCGGCGCCCTGGAGCCGGGTCAGCTCCAGCAGTTCCTGCACCAGCCGCCCCAACCGGGTCGACTCGTGCTGGATCCGCTCGGCGAACCGCCGGGCCGCCACCATGTCCTCGGAGAGGTCCGGCCGGTCCCCGTCGGGTGGTTCGGTGGCGTCGAGCAGCGCCTCGGCGAGCAGTTGCAGCGCGCCGATCGGGGTCTTCAGCTCGTGGCTGACGTTGGCCACGAAGTCGCGCCGCACCCGGGCCAGCCGGTGCGACTCGGTCACGTCGGTCGCCTCCACGGCGATGTAGCCGCCGCCCAGGCCCATCGCCCGCAGGTGCACGCCGAGCGGGTTGTCCCCGACGTTGTCGCGGCCCCGGGGCAGGTCCAGCTCGATCTCGCGGCGGACGCCGGTGCGGCGTACCTGCCCGGCCAGCGTACGGACCAGCGGGTGGGCGATGATCGAGCCCGGGCGGCCACCGGTACGCAGCAGGCCCAGCGCCCGGGCCGCCGGATTGACGAGTACGGGTACGTCCTCGGGGTCGAGCACCACCACTCCGGCGCGCAGCGAGTCGATCGCGCGGCGGCCGAGCCCGACCTGCACCTCGTCGGCGATCGTGTGCCTCCCCCTACCGAGCCGGAGACCGGCCCACCCACGTCCGGCGGAGCCCGCCGACCGGCGCGCCGCCGGGACGAACCGGGACAGCGACAGCCCGGCGACCACGCCGACCACCAGGGCCGAGGCCACTCCCACCGTCACCGCCCACGTCACCCGGCGATCGTAGGGTCATTGTTAACCCGGCTACCGTACGGAACGGGACGAAGCACTCTCACTTCCGGGAAAGTTCACCTGCGCGTCCGGCTCAGTTCATCGGCGTTCACCTGGGGTCCTCCCGGTGCTCCTAGCTTGGGCGGCGTACCTGCACGAACCCTCGCCGGCACGTGCCGGCGCCGACCGACAGGACGTGAGTATGCGCGACGAGTTCCGGGCCGATCTCGACACGGTCAGCCAGATGCTGGTGGAGATGGCCGAGGGGGTACGGGCGGCGCTGCGCCAGGCGACCCGGGCCCTGCTCACCGCCGACCGGCAGGCGGCCGAATCGGTGATCGCGGGCGACGCCGGGATCGACGCGCTCTACCGGCAGGTGGAGGAGCGGGTCTGTGACCTGCTGGCCCGCCAGGCACCGGTCGCCTCCGACCTGCGCGCCATGATCACCGCGCTGCACGTCGCCGCCGACCTGGAACGGATGGGCGACCTGGCCGACCACGTCGCCAAGACCGCGCTGCGCCGGCACCCGTCGCCGGCCGTGCCGGCGGAGCTGCGGCCGGTCTTCACCGACATGGCCGGCATCGCCGACCGGATGGCCGAGAAGATCGCCTCCGTGCTGGCGCGTCCGGACGCCACCGTCGCCGCCGAGCTGGACGGCGACGACGACGCGATGGACGAGCTGCACAAGGGGCTGTTCGGGGTGCTGCTCGGCGAGGACTGGCCGTACGGCGTGGAGACGGCCATCGACGCCACCCTGCTCGGGCGCTTCTACGAGCGGTTCGCCGACCACGCGGTGAACAGCGGCGAGCACGTCGTCTACCTGATCACCGGCGAGCCCGTCACCCCCGCCTGAGACCGAAGGAAGGGTCCCCTGCTAACGCCTCGTGCATAGCAGGGGACCCTTCCTAACGTTCGGGCCCGACGGGCAGGGTGCGATCAGCGACCCTGGTTGGCCACCGCGGCGGCGGCGGCCTTGGCGGCCTCCGGGTCGAGGTAGGTGCCGCCCAGCGTCTGCGGACGCAACTGCGGGTCCAGGTCGTAGCGCAGCGGGATCCCGGTCGGGATGTTCAGCTTGGCGATCGCCTCGTCGCTGATCTGGTCCAGGTGCTTCACCAGCGCCCGCAGCGAGTTGCCGTGCGCCGCCACCAGCACGGTACGGCCGGCCAGGATGTCCGGCACGATCGAGTCGTACCAGTACGGCAGCATCCGCTCGACGACGTCCTTGAGGCACTCGGTGCGCGGCATCAGCTCGGTCGGCAGCAGCGCGTACCGGGGGTCGCCGACCTGCGACCACTCGTCGTCGTCCGCGATCGGCGGCGGCGGGGTGTCGTACGAGCGGCGCCAGAGCATGAACTGCTCCTCGCCGTACTCGTTCAGGGTCTGCTTCTTGTCCTTGCCCTGCAGGGCGCCGTAGTGCCGCTCGTTGAGCCGCCACGACCGGCGCACCGCGATCCAGTGCCGGTCGGCGGCGTTCAACGCCAGTTCGGCGGTGCGGATGGCGCGGCGCATCACGCTCGTGTGCACCACGTCGGGGAGCAGGTCGTGCTCGCGCAGCAGCTCGCCGCCGCGGCGCGCCTCGTTCTCCCCCTTCTCGGTCAGGTCCACGTCGACCCAGCCGGTGAAGAGGTTCTTGGCGTTCCAGTCGCTTTCGCCGTGCCGCAGCAGGACCAGCGTCCCGACGGTGGGTCCCTCGCTAGCTGTCATGCGGATCATCCTGCCGCAACCCGCGAGTGGACGCGCGGGAAGGGGGGTGACGACCACCACGTGGAAAACGGGGTGACCGGGCTTCCGGCCGACATCTAAGTTGTAAGGGATCATCTCGATTATTGGTCATTACCGAAACGGGGGTGCGCCGAGGTGCGCGCGATACGGGGCTGGTTCCGGGACACCACAGGCGGGCTACCGAAGACGTTCTGGTATCTCTGGACCGGGACGCTGATCAATCGCCTCGGCTCGTTCGTCCTCGTCTTCCTCGCCATCTACCTCACCCAGGAACGCGGCTTCTCGGCCTCCCAGGCGGGCCTGGTGATCGGCGCGTGGGGCGTCGGCGGCGCGGTCGGCACCACCGCCGGCGGTACGCTCACCGACCGCTGGGGACGGCGACCCACCCTGCTCACCGCCCACCTCGGGGCGGCGACCATGATGCTCGCCCTCGGCTTCGCGCGGGACCTGTGGACCATCGCGGCGGGCGCGCTGCTGCTCGGCCTCTTCGCCGAGGCGGCCCGGCCGGCGTTCGGCGCGATGATGATCGACGTGGTGCCGGAACGGGACCGGCTGCGCGCGTTCTCGCTCAACTACTGGGCGATCAACCTCGGCTTCGCCTGCGCGGCGGTGCTGGCCGGCTTCGCCGCCCAGGCCGGTTACCTGCTGCTGTTCGTGGTCAACGCGTCGACCACGCTGGTCACCGCACTGATCATCTTCATTCGGGTACGGGAGACCCGTACCGTCACCGTGGGCATGCCCCGCGACGGCAAGCGCACCGGCGCACTGCGCACCATCCTCACCGACCGGGTGTACCTGGGCTTCGTGGCCCTGAACCTGCTCGGTGCGCTGGTCTTCCTCCAACACATCTCGATGCTGCCGATCGCGATGGCCGACTCCGGCCTGAGCCCGGCCACGTACGGCTCGGTGATCGCGCTCAACGGGGTCCTCATCGTCGCCGGCCAGCTCTTCGTACCCAGGCTCATCCGGGGCCGCAACCGCTCGCACGTGCTCGCCCTGGCGGCGGTGGTGATGGGCGTCGGCTTCGGACTGACCGCCTTCGCCGACGTGGCCTGGTTCTTCGGGCTCACCGTGCTGATCTGGACGCTGGGCGAGATGCTCAACTCCCCCTCCAACGCCACCCTCATCGCCGAACTC
This sequence comes from Micromonospora sp. NPDC003241, assembly GCF_053589795.1. Classification (NCBI taxonomy): domain Bacteria; kingdom Bacillati; phylum Actinomycetota; class Actinomycetes; order Micromonosporales; family Micromonosporaceae; genus Micromonospora; species Micromonospora sp. NPDC003241. The sequence goes on from NZ_JBSFSO010000001.1 coordinate 285,764, forward strand.
TCCCCCGGCGAACTGCGCGGTCGCTACCAGGGCGTCTTCTCGCTCTCCTGGCAGCTCGCCGGAGCGGCCGCGCCGATCCTCGGCGGCCTGGTGCGGGAGCAGGCCGGCAACGCCACGCTCTGGCTGGGCTGTGCCGCCATCGGCGCCGTGATGGCCGTCGGTCACCTGGTCTCCGGGCCGGCCCGGGAGCGGCGTGCGCTGGCGCTGCGTACCGCCGGTGCCGCCCCCGTGGTGACCCTCCAGTCGACCGCACCGCAGCCGGCGGCACCCCAGGCGGCCGAGCCGGTGGCGACCGGCAAGAGCTGAGTCCGCCCCTCGCGCCGCCCCGCCGACCCGCTCGGGCAAGATCTGTTAGGTGTCCGAACAGATCGAGGAGGTCGGGGTGCGGGCCGCAGACCAGCACGACGGCGGTACGCCCACCGGGTCGCGCCGCTGGCTCGCCGACACCGCCGGGGGACTGCCCGCCACCTTCTGGTACCTCTGGGCCGGGCTGCTGATCAACCGGGCCGGCGCGTTCGCGATGCTGTTCCTGTCGCTCTACCTGACCGCCGCCCGAGGGGCCAGCGAGTCGCTGGCCGGGGTGGTCGTCGGGGCGTACGGCGCCGGCGGGGCGGCCGGGGTGCTGCTCGGCGGGGTGCTGGCCGACCGCTGGGGACGACGGTCGACCCTGGTGTTCGCGCACCTGGTCACCGCCGGGCTGATGGTCGCCCTGGCCCTGAGCCAGCACCTCGCGATGATCGCGGCACTCGCCCTGCTGGTCGGCGTCACGCACTCGATGCCCAGCCCGGCGTTCGTCGCGGCGATCGTCGACGTGGTGCCGGAACACCGCCGCTCGCGCGCCTTCAACCTCCAGTTCTGGGCGTTCAACCTGGGCATGGCGGTGGCCTCGCTGCTCGCCGGACTGCTGGCCGAGGCGAGCTACGTCGCGCTCTTCCTGGTGGACGCCGCCGCCACGCTGGCCACCGCGTTGCTGATCGCGTGGAAGGTCCCGGAGACGTTGCCCGCCAGGTCGACAACCGCAGCGGGTACGCCACCACAGCCGCTGACATCCGTCCGGCGCCGACAGCGTCGCCCCGGCCTGCACACCGCGCTCACCGACCGGCACTTCCTGGTCTTCGTCGGGCTGACCTTCGTGCTGGCCGTACTGACCATGCAGGCGTCGACGATCATGCCGCTGGCGATGCGCGCGGACGGGCTCGGCCCGTCGGCGTACGGCACGGTGGTGGCCCTCGGCGGGGTGCTGATCGTGTTGGGGCAGCTCTTCGTACCCCGGCTCATCGACCGACACCGCAAGGGCACCGTCCTGGCCGTCTCCACGGCACTGCTGGCGGTCGGCTTCGGTGCGCTGGCGCTCGCCGACGACCTCGCCTTCTACCTGGGTGCGTGCGTGGTCTGGACGATCGGCTCCATGCTGGCCGCACCGCCGAACGCGCAGATCAACGCCGATCTGGCGCCGCCGGCCCTGCGAGCCCGCTACCAGTCGGTGTTCTACCTGGCCTTCCCGGCGGCGTCGTTCGTGGCGCCGACGCTCGGCGGGTTCAGCCTCCAGCAGTGGGGCGACGGGCACTGGCTGATCGTCGGCGCGCTCGGGCTGGCGGCGGCCGGTGGCCACCTGCTCGCCGGGCCGCCTCGGGAACGCCGGGTGGCCGCGCTGCGGCAGGCTCCGGCGGAACCCGTCGGCACCTCGGTCGCCGCCGCATCCTGAACGCGCCCACCGGCGGGAACTGGTCGTCGACGCCTGCGCGGTATCCGTCACACGCGTGGTGCCCGGTACGCGGGGCGTACCGGGCACTCGCGTCGTACGACCGGCGGCGGCGGGCGGCACTCACCCCCGTAAGCGACGCCCGCTCGCGCCGCCGGTCCAAACAGGTGGGGCACCGTCCCCCAACGGTGTTGATCCACCCGTCCCCCGACACCCCACTCGGTGCACGGACCTGATCGATCCGCCGCTCCCCCGAACGGTTCCGAGCGTGGCGCGGTGCAATAAAGTTAGTTCGGCCGGCAGGGGCTATTCAACTCGAACGGCTGTCTCGCCCGTCACAACGCGCAGTTCCGGCCCCCGGACCAGCACGTTTGCCCCTACTTGGCGCCAACAGCGGGTACCCGACCGCGATTCCCGCAAACCTCAGCCGTCCTCCCGATCGGGTGACTCGGTGCGGAAGAAGTTGCTCTGCCGACCGTCCCGCATCTGCTCCTGGAAGATCAGGTTCAACCGCCGCAGATCGAAGGTGTGGAACCACTCCTCCCAGGTGATCTCGCGGATCCGGCTGCTCTCCCGGTACCCCGGGATGTTGAACGTCAGCACCCCGGCCCGCCCCTCCCGCTCGGTGCCGCTGATGGTCGCCGGCTTCGCGCCGCGCGCCCGAGCCCACCGCTGGATCACCTCGTGGTTGGTGGTGACCAGGCTGCGACCGGGACGCTCCGGCTGATCCTGAAGCGAGGCGATGACCTGCGACGACCGGGTCGACCGCGCGGTCGACTTACCGGTACGCACCGCACCGCCCCGCGACGGCGCAGCCTTCGCGACCCCGGCCCGCCCCGACGTGCTCTTACTGGCCGTGGTGCTCTTGCGGGCCGTGGCGCTCGTACGGGCCGTGGACGTGCTCTTGCGGGCCGTGGTGCTCTTGCGGGCGGCGCTGGTCGTCTTCCGGGCCGTACCCGTCGTCGCCTTCCGGGCCGTCGTCGCCTGGCGGGCCGGAGTCGTCTTGCGGGCGGTGGTCGTCTTCCGGGCGGCGGTTGTCTTGCGGGCCGGACCCGAGGTGGTCCTGCTGGCCGTCGTTGCCTTCCGGGTGGTGGTCGCCTTCCGGGCCGGACCCGACGTGGTCTTGCGGGCCGCCGTCGCCCTGCGGGCCGGGGCCGCCTTGCGGGCGGTGGTCGCGCGGGCTGTGGTCGCCTTCCGGGCCACGGTGGTGGTCTTCCGGGCCGGGGTGGCGCTCCGGGCCGCAGCGGTGCTCTTGCGGGCGGTGGTGGTGCTCTTGCGGGCGGTGGTCGCCTTGCGGGCCGTGGCGGTCGTCGCCTTCCGGGCCGACGTGGCCCGCTTCGCGGGTGCCGCCTTCGCCCGGCCCGGCGCGGTACGGGCCGACGTGGTCTGCCGGGCCCCGGCCGCCTTCGTGGCCTTGGCCCGACCGGCCGGGCCGCTGCTGCGGCGGGCGGCACCACCCGACCGCATGGTCTTCGCCAGCGTCTTCACCAGTTCGGGCTTGCGCAACGCGGAGATCCCCGAGACGCCGTACCGCCGCAACTGGCCCCGGATGTCCTCCGCCCGCATCTGCGAGATCTCCGACTCCGACATCCGGGCGGTGCTGCTGTTCCGTCGTGTGGTGCTGGTCGCGGTCCCGCCGCGACCCGAGCTGCTTCGCTGAGCCATGGACGCTCACGCTCCTCGACACTCGGTCTCGGCGCGGCGGGTCCCAACGCCGCACCGCGCGGTGCGGCGGCTTACCCGTCAGGAGCGCTCCGAATCCCCGAACGTGCCGAACGGCTCGTCCCGCTGCGGAAACGTCTCGCCCCGCGACGCCGACGGCTCGTCGCGCAGAGCAGGCTCGGCGCGTAGAACAGGCTCGGCGCGTAGAACAGGCTCGGCGCGTAGAACGGGCTCGTCGTGCGGACCAGGCTCGGCGTGCGGACCAGGCTCGGCGTGCGGAGATCACTCGGCCTACGAAGAGTCTCACCCTGCGGAGACAGCTCGGCCTGCAAAAGCGGTCGCCCGGCTACGGCGACGGCTCGGCCTGCGGAGACGGCTCGAAGAGGTGCGCGAAGGCGGCGAGGTTCGCGGTGGATTCGCCCCGCTTGACCCGCCACTCCCACTCCCGCCGGATCGAACTGCCGAAGCCGATCTCCAGCATCGTGTCGAAGGACTCGTCGGCGTAGGTGAGTACCGCGCCGAGCAGTCGGTCGAGTTCGTCGGCGTCGACACCGGCGGGGTTGACCCGCCCGGTCAGGTAGACGTCGCCGACCGCGTCGACGGAGAACGACACCGCGTACATCCGGGCGTTGCGCTGCAACAGCCAGGCCCACAGTTCCTCGCGCCGCTCGTCCGGCTGGCGCATCACGAACGCCTCGATCCGCAGCGCGTGCTCGCCGACGATCAGGTTGCAGATCGTCTTGAGCTTGTGCGTACCGGGCAGGGTCACCGCGTACGACCCCGGGCCGGTGGACTCCCAGTCCAACTCCCGCTCGGCGCAGACCGACTCGATCAGGGCCCCAAGGTCACTCATCGGATCAACTCTACGGCCGGCACGGTCCGTACGCCGTGCTGCCGAGGTGTTAGGAGGGGACCCCTGCTATGCACGAGGCGTTAGTAGGGGGCCCTTCCTTACACGCAGCCGTTACGCGCAGCCGTTACACGGAACCGCTACGCGCAGCCGTTCCGCGCAGCGCTACCAGGAACGGGATGCGGTGAGTTCGGCGGTGAGGCGGGCACGGTGGGCGGCGATCGCCTCGCCGTAGACCGTCAGCAGGCTGGCGGCGGTGCGGTGCCAGGAGAAGTCGCGAGCGTGTCGGGCCGCCGCCACGGACAGCTCGGCCCGGCGGGCCCGGTCCGGCAGCAGACGGCCGAGCGTGCGCGCCCAGTCGACGGGATCGTGCCCACGGACCAGTACGCCGCTGACCTGATCGCGTACGGCGGTGACCAGACCGCCGACGGCGGCGGCCACCACCGGCGTACCGCAGGCCTGGGCCTCCAGCGCTACCAGCCCGAAGCTCTCGTTGTGCGACGGCACCGCGACCAGATCGGCCGCCTGATAGAGCAGGGGCAGGTCGGTGCCGGTGCGTGGCGGCAGGAAGTGCACCCGGTCGGCGACACCGAGCGTGGCGGCCAGCTCGATCAACGCGGTGGGTCGGTCCAGTCCGGTGCCGCTGGGACCGCCGCAGATCACCACCGCCACCTCCTCGGCCAGGGCCGGGTCCCGGTCGCGCAGGGCCGCGATCGCGCGGATCAGCACGTCCGGGGCCTTCAGTGGCTGGATCCGACCGACGAAGGCGACCAGGTGCCCCCGGACGGGCAGGCCGAGCCGGGTGCGGGCGGCGACGGTGGCGGCCGCCCGGTCGCCGGAGAGCGGCCGGAACCGGTCGAGGTCCACGCCGGGTTCGACGACCGCGACCCGGGTCGGGTCGGCGTCGTACCGGTCGATCAGGTCCCGGGCCTCGACCTCGGTGTTTGCCACCAGCCGGTCGGACTCGGCGACCACCTGTTCCTCGCCGATGACCCGGGCCTTGGGTTCCGGCCGGTCCCCGGCGGCGAGCCGCGCGTTCTTCACCTTGGCCAGGGTGTGCGCGGTGTGCACCAGCGGTACGCCCCAACGCTCCTTGGCCAGCCATCCCACCTGGCCGGAGAGCCAGTAGTGGGAGTGGATCAGGTCGTAGTGACCCGGTGGGCGGGCCGCCTCGGCGCGCAGCACTCCGGCGGTGAAGGCGCAGAGTTGGCCGGGCAGTTCCTCCTTGGTCAGTCCTTCGAGCGGACCGGCCATCACGTGCCGTACCTGCACACCGGGGGCGACCTCCACCACCGGGGGCAGGTCACCGGAGGTGGCGCGGGTGAAGATCTCCACCGCCACGTCCGCCTCGGCGAGCCGCCGGGCGACCTCCAGGATGTAGACGTTCATGCCGCCCGCGTCGCCGGTGCCCGGCTGGTGCAGGGGTGAGGTGTGCACCGAGAGCGTCGCGATCCGCCGGGGGCGGGGCCACGGCAGGGCACCTCGCTGACGTCCGACACCGGTGTGCATTTCTGCCACGTCCGCTCCCTTTGCCACGGTTGATGCCGACGCGCGCGACCGGCGCTCCTGCGTCAACCTCCACGCCGGATGTCATCTTCCCGATCGGCGGCCGGAAATACGCCGTCCAGGCACCTCGGCGTGACCGACCTCATCACCAGGGTGCCGCTCCCGGCGGCGGCAGCAGGGGCGAGAATGGCCGGATGAGTCGTGTCGCCGGGTCCGCGCGATGGCGACACTGAGGTCCCGGCCGCTCGGTGTGGTCACCCGGGGCACCACCAATCCCAACCGGCTGCGCCGGGTGGACAACTGGATGGTGGAGAACTGCGCGGACGTGCTGCGCGACGCGCCGGACCCGCTGGTGGTCGACCTTGGTTACGGTGCCACGCCGGTGACGGCGGTGGAGCTGCGCGCCCGGCTGGCCGCGCGGGTCCGCGCCGACGTGCGGGTGGTCGGGCTGGAGATCGATCCGGTACGCGTCGACGCCGCCCAACCGGCCGCCGACCCACCCGGTCTCACCTTCGCCCGGGGCGGCTTCGAGCTGGCCGGGCTCCGGCCGACCGTGGTCCGCGCGTTCAACGTCCTGCGGCAGTACGACGAGAGCGAGGTGGCCGCCGCCTGGGCCACCGTGCTCGCCGGGCTGGCTCCGGGCGGGCTACTGGTGGAGGGCACCTGCGACGAGCCGGGTCGACTCGGCAGTTGGATCCTGCTCGACGCCACCGGTCCCCTGACGCTGACCCTGGCCGCCCGGCTGACCACGCTGGAGAACCCGGCCGAGCTGGCCGAACGGCTGCCCAAGGCGTTGATCCACCGGAACGTGCCGGGCGAGCCGATCCACGACCTGATCCGCGCTCTGGACGACGCCTGGCGGGCTGCCGCCGGCTACGCCCCGTTCGGCCCTCGCCAACGCTGGCTGCGCGCGGTGTCCACGGTGCGCGCCCAGGGCTGGCCCGTGCTGCGCCGTCCCCGCGAGTGGCGTCAGGGCCAGCTCACGATCCCCTGGCCCGCCGTCGCCCCGCGGGGACGCGTGTAAGGAGGGGTCCCCTACTAACGCCTCGTGTATAGGAAGGGTCCCTTCCTAACATGCAGGCCGGCGGGGGCGGCGGGCGCGGCGGGGGCGGCGGGGGCGGCGGGCGCGGCGGGGGCGGTGGGCGCGGTGAGCGGTCAGATGGTGCAGTTGACGAGGACGGGTTCGGGGTGGAGGGTCACGGCGAACCGGGCCTCGACGGTGTCACGGATCTCGCGGGCCAGCGTGATCAGATCCTCGGTGCTGGCGGTGCCGGACTGGTTCGTCAGCGCCAGGGTGTGCTTGCTGGAGATGGCGACACCCTCGGGGCCGGGATGGCCCTTGCCGAAGCCCGCCTTGTCGATCAGCCAGGCCGCGCTGATCTTGACCCGGTCCCCGGCGCCCGGCCAGGCCGGCGGCTCCCCGATGTCGGCGGCCCGCTGCCGCAGCAGTTCGTAGCCGCCGGTGTCGAGCACCGGGTTGGTGAAGAACGAGCCGACCGAGCGGGTGTCCGGGTCGGTCGGGTCCAGCACCATGCCCTTGCCGGCGCGCAGCCGCAGCACGGTGGCACGCGCCTGGGTCGCCGGCACCCGGTCACCGACCGAGACACCGAGCGTACGGGCCAGTTCCGCGTAGCGCACCGGGCCGGACAGCGGCGAGCGGGCCAGCCGGAAGTCGACCGAGAGCACCACCAGCCGTTGGCTGTACTTGAAGACGCTGGCCCGGTACGCGAAGCCACAGTCCACGGTGGGGACCGTCGTCACCTCACCGGTGACGCGGTCGTAGACCTGCACGCCGACGATGGTCTCCGCGACCTCCTGCCCGTACGCACCGACGTTCTGGATCGGGGTCGCCCCGGTCGAGCCGGGGATGCCGGACAGGCACTCCAACCCGGACCAGCCGTTGGCCACGGTGGCGGCGACGAGGTCGTCCCACGGCTCGCCGGCCTCGACCCGTACGGTGACGTTCGCCTCGTTCTCGGCGAGCACGCGCAGACCCCGGGACCGGACGAGGACCACGGTGCCGGGGAAGCCGGCGTCGCCGATCACCACGTTGCTACCGCCCGCGAGCAGCAGAACGTCGTCCTGGGCCTCGCGTACCCGGGTGACGATCTCGTCGGCGGTGGTGGCGGTGACAATCCGGCGAGCCGGGCCACCCAAGCGTAATGTGGTGTATTGCGCCAGATCGCCGGTGCTGGCGGGTTCAGCGGCGACTGTCGGCTGGGCGTAGGCGTCGAACACGCCTTTCACCCTAGGCTGGTGGGTAGCCGCGGCACCCATTGGTGGCCGGGTCACCCCCGGGAGGATGGCGATGAGCAGATTGCAGGGCAGCAAGGACTTCTGGATCGGCGCGCTTCGGACGGAGGGTCCGGCGTTCGCCGCTGCGGTGGCCGAAGCCCCGCCCGAGACACCCGTGCTCTCCTGCCCCGGCTGGACGGTCGCCGACCTGGCCCTGCACCTCGCCGGCGTCTACCGCTGGGCGCACGCGATCGTGGGCTCGGGCGGGACGACGGCCCCGGAGCGCCGGGCACAGCCGGTCGAGCCGGTGCCGGGTGTGACCGCTTCGGCGCAGTGGCAGCAGGCGTACGACGAGCTGATGGCCCTCTTCGACACCCTCGACCCGGAGGCTCCGGCGTGGAACTGGGCGCCGCAGCCGAAGAAGGCGGGTTTCTGGCCGCGTCGGATGGCCCACGAGACCGCGGTGCACCGCTGGGACGCCCAGCTCGCCATCGCGGCCGGTGAACCGATCGAGGCCAAGCTCGCGGCCGACGGGGTGAGCGAGGTGCTGGACACCTGGCTGCCGGCGGGTCGGCGGGCGGCGACCGGGCAGTGGCGCGGCGTGGTGCGGTTGAGCGCGAGCGACGCCGCCCAGGAGTGGTATCTGCGGCTGCGCGGCGAGGGGGTGGCCCTGCTCGACACCGGCACCATCCTCGACCACGACGACCACCACGCCCGGGTGCACGTCAACGCCACCGCGAGCGACCTGCTGCTGGCGCTCTGGGGACGGGTCAGCTTCGACACCCTGACCGTGGCCGGCGACCGCGCCCTGCTGGACGGGGTCCGCGCCGCCTGAGTCCGTGTCGGCGGCCGGCCACGCCCCGACCGTCGACACGGCCGCTTGGCCGGCACGTCGGCCAAGCCGACATGGCCGGCACGACGGCCGGTAGAGCCAGCACAGCCGGCGTAGCCGAACGCGGCCGACACGACAGCCGGCGTAGCCGACTCAGCACGGACATGCCACGGGCGGTCCTCCCGATCGGGAGGACCGCCCGTGGCCATTCTGTGACCTCGTCGAGAGAGCGCTCTCTTGACATCGATCGACGGCGGACCGCAAGCTTCGTGAGAGCGCTCTCTGGGCCTTATCCACCACCACCCCCGACCTGAGAGGGGTCACCAGACCATGGGCACCTTCCCGCGCCACCGCCTCGCTGCGGTCGCCCTGGCCGCCGTCGGCGCGTTGCTCGTCACCAGCGGCTGCGGTGGCGGCGACGACGCCGAGGACGGCACGATAACCCTCACCGTCGACGTCTTCGGACAGTTCGGCTACGAGGAGCTGTACAAGCAGTACATGGACGCCAACCCCGGCGTGAAGATCGTCGAGCGGGGCACCGGCGGCAACCTCGACGAGTACTCGCCGAAGCTGACCCAGTGGCTCGCGGCGGGCAAGGGCGCCGGTGACGTGGTCGCCATCGAAGAGGGTCTGATGGTCGAGTACAAGGCCAACCCGGACAACTTCGTCAACCTGCTCGACCACGGCGCCGCCGACCTCAAGGGCAACTTCCTGGAGTGGAAGTGGAACCAGGGGCTCACCGCCGACGGCCAGAAGCTGATCGGCCTCGGCACCGACGTCGGCGGCATGGCGATGTGCTACCGCACCGACCTGTTCGACAAGGCCGGGCTGCCGACCGACCGCGAAGAGGTCTCCAAGCTCTGGCCGACCTGGCAGGAGTACATCGCCACCGGTGAGAAGTTCAAGGCGGCGAACACCGGCGCCGCGTTCCTGGACGCCGCGACCAACACGTTCAACACGATCGTGCTCCAGACCGCCGGCAACGCGCAGGGCTACCACTACTACGACACCAGCGACAACCTGGTGGTCGACAGCAACCCGGCGGTGAAGCAGGCCTGGGACACCACCATGGCCATCATCAACGCGGGCCTCTCCGGCAAGTACGGCTCCTGGTCCGACGAGTGGGTCTCCGCCTTCAAGCAGTCCAAGTTCGCCACCATCGCCTGCCCCGCGTGGATGACCGGGGTGATCGAGGGCAACGCCGGGCCGGAGGCCAACGGCAAGTGGGACATCGCCCGGGTGCCCGGTGACGGCGGCAACTGGGGCGGCTCGCACCTGGCCGTGCCGCGCCAGAGCAAGAACCAGGACGAGGCGATCAAGCTGGTCAAGTTCCTGACCAGCGCCGAGGGCCACATCGGAGCCTTCAAGGCCAAGGGCCCGCTGCCGTCGTCGCCGCAGGCACTGGACGACGCGGCCATCACCGAGGCCACCAACGCGTACTTCTCCGGCGCGCCGGTCGGCCGGATCTTCGGTGAGGGCGCCAAGACCCTCAAGCCGGTCTACATGGGCCCGAAGAACCAGGCCGTACGCACCGAGGTCGAGAACGCGGTCCGCACCGTCGAGCTGGGACAGCGCAACCCCGAGCAGGGGTGGCAGGACGCGATCGCCAACGCCAAGAAGGCCGCCGCCAAGTAGCCGGCCCGACGGTCCCCACCCCGTCGCCGATCCACCGGACCCGACGCGTCCACCTCGACGCGACGGCGACCTTGGATCGGCGCGGGGCGGGGGCGTGGAAAGGAGTCACGGGTCATGGCGTTGCAGCTCGACGCGCACCCGCCGGCCGCCCCGGCACCGCGGAACACCCGCCCGCCACGGTCCGGCCGACTGAGCCGGATCGACGCGAAGTACTCGCCCTACCTCTACATCGCCCCGTTCTTCGTGATCTTCGCGATCTTCGGGGCGTGGCCGCTGGCGTACACCTTCTGGGTCTCGCTGCACGACTGGGACCTGCTCGGCAGCAATCCCACCTTCATCGGCGCGGACAACTACACCCAGCTGCTGGTCGACAGCGACTTCTGGCACTCGGTGGTGAACACGCTCGGCATCTTCGTGATCAGCACCGTGCCGCAGTTGCTCCTGGCGCTCTGGCTGGCCAACCTGCTCAACCGGCACCTGCGTTTCCGTACCGGCTGGCGGATGGCGGTGCTGGTCCCCAACGTCACCTCCACGGCCGCCGTGGCGATCGTCTTCGGGGTGCTGTTCGGCCGCGAGTTCGGCATGGTCAACTGGATGCTCGACCTGGTGGGCCTCGACCCGATCGGGTGGAAGTCCGACCGGTTCGCCTCCTGGGTGGCCATCTCCGCCATGGTCGACTGGCGCTGGACCGGGTACAACGCGCTGATCTTCCTGGCCGCCATGCAGGCCATCCCCCGCGACCTGTACGAAGCGGCGGCGATCGACGGCGCGAACCGGGCCCGGCAGTTCTGGGCCGTCACCGTGCCGCTGCTCAAGCCCACGATCATCTTCTGCGTCATCATCTCCACCATCGGCGGGCTCCAGCTCTTCACCGAGCCCCGGCTGTTCCACTCCGGCACCAACGCGATCCGGGGCGGCCCGATGCGCGAGTCGCAGACGCTGACCATGTACATGTTCGAGAACGCCTTCGCGCCCTACTACAACTTCGGCTACGGCTCGGCGGTGGCGTGGCTGCTCTTCGCCCTGATCGCCATCGTCGCGGCGATCAACGTACTGATCATCCGCCGGCTCGGGGCCGGCGCCCGACCGAACATCGGCGGGCGGAAGGGAGGCCCGCGATGAGCGAGCGCAGCGAGCGAATCCTTCAGTTCAGCGCGTTGGGGCCTCGTCGCGACGCCGAGCGAAGCGAGGTGGCGCGATGAGCGAGCGCAGCGAGCGAGTCCTCAGGTTCAGCGCGTTGGGGCCTCGTCGCGACGCCGAGCGAAGCGAGGTGGCGCGATGAGCCGGCTCTGGCGGGCCAGCCCGCTCACGTACTGCGCGCTGATCGCGGCCACCGTGATGTCGCTCTTCCCGATCTACTGGATGTTCGTGGTGGCCAGCCGTAGCAGCGACGCGATGGGGCAGTTGCCGCCACCGATGACGCCCGGCGGCAACCTGGGCGCCAACATCGCCCGGCTGTTCGACAACACCGACGCCTACTTCCTGACCGGTCTGATCAACTCGGCGATCGTGGCGACCACGGTCACCGTCTCGGTGGTGTTCTTCTGCAGCCTGGCCGGGTTCGCCTTCGCCAAGCTGCGGTTCCGGGGCCGCAACGCGATGCTGATGGTGATCATCGCCACCATGATGGTGCCCACCCAGCTCGGCGTCATCCCGCTCTACATGCTGATGACGAAGCTGAACCTGAACGACCGGCTGCCCGCCGTGATCCTGCCCGCGCTGGTCACCGGCTTCGGCGTGTTCATGATGCGCCAGTACGCCGGTCAGGCGGTCAGCACCGAGCTGATCGAGGCGGCCCGGGTGGACGGATGCGGTACCGCCCGGATCTACTGGAACGTGGTGGTACCGGCACTGCGGCCGGCCGCCGCCGTGCTCGGCCTGCTCACCTTCATGACCACGTGGAACGATTTCCTCTGGCCGTACGCGGTGCTCAACGACCCGGAGAATCCTACCGTGCAGTTGTCGCTGCGGGCTCTGTCCGACGGCTACTACCAGGACATGTCCCAGGTGTTTACCGGTACGGCCATCGCCACGCTGCCGTTGCTGCTGGTGTTCGTCCTGTTCGGCCGCCAGATCATCGGCGGGATCATGGAAGGTGCGGTGAAGGCGTGAGCGAGCGTCAGCGAGCGAACCATCGACACAGGGCCGTGCCTCGTGGCGGCACGCAGCGAAGCGGAGTGCCGGCATGAGCGAGTTGAGTTTCCCGGAGAACTTCCTGTGGGGTGCGGCCACGGCGGCGTACCAGATCGAGGGCGCGGCCCGCGACGACGGGCGCGGCGACTCGATCTGGGACACCTTCAGCCGTACGCCGGGCAAGGTCCACGCCGGGCACACCGGCGATGTCGCCTGCGACCACTACCACCGGTACGCCGACGACGTGGCGATGATGGCGGAGCTGGGCCTCCAGGCGTACCGCTTCTCGGTGTCCTGGCCGCGCATCCAGCCCGACGGCAGCGGGCCGGTCAACCCGCGCGGCCTGGACTTCTACGACCGGCTGACGGACGCGCTGCTCGGTCGGGGCATCGACCCGATCGTCACCCTATACCACTGGGACCTGCCGCAGACGTTGCAGGACCGGGGCGGCTGGACCGACCGGGACACGGCAGAGCACTTCGCCACCTACGCCACTGCCGTGCACACCCGGCTCGGCGACCGGATCGACACCTGGACGACGCTCAACGAGCCGTGGTGCTCCGCCTACCTCGGGTACGGCAACGGCGTACACGCTCCCGGGGTCCAGGACGCGGGGGCGGCCTTCTCCGCCGTACACCATCTGCTGCTCGCGCACGGCCTGGCCACCCAGGCCCTGCGCAGCCGCGGTGCGGCCCGGGTCGGCATCACGCTCAACCCCGCCGACGTGCAGCCCGCCGACGCGGACAGCGCGGCCGACGCCGCCGCCGTACGCCTGGTCGACGGCCTGCACAACCGGATCTTCCTCGACCCGCTGCTGGTCGGCGGGTACCCGGACGACGTCCGCGAGCACGTGGCGCGGCTGGTCGAGCCGACCTTCGTCCGGGACGGCGACGAGAAGATCATCGCGGCACCGATCGACCTGCTCGGCATCAACTACTACTCCCCCACGTACGTCGCGGGCCGTCCGGACGGCGGCGGGGGCGGTGGCGCGTACCCGGGCACCGAGGGCGCGGTGGAGTTCCTGCCGGCGGTCGGTCCGCTGACCGACATGGGGTGGATGATCGAGCCGGCCGGGCTGACCCGGCTGCTGGAGCGGATCGCCGCCGACTACCCCGGCGTGCCGTTGCTGATCACCGAGAACGGTGCGGCTTTTCCGGACAAGACCGCCGACCCGTCCAGCCCGCTCCAGGACTCGGACCGGATCGCCTACCTCGACGGCCACCTGCGCGCCGCGCACGAGGCCATCGCCCGGGGCGTCGACCTGCGGGGCTATCTCGTATGGTCATTGCTGGACAACTTCGAGTGGGCCGAGGGGTACCGGAAGCGGTTCGGCATCGTGCACGTCGACTACCTCACCCAGCGGCGTACACCGAAGTCGAGTGCCCGGTGGTACCAGGAGGTGATCTCCCGGAACGGGCTGTGACGAGATGGTGGTTTCTCCTATGACGGGGGCGCAGCGGCCCACTCTGGAAGCGGTGGCGCGACGGGCCGGGGTGTCCCGTGCCACCGTCTCCCGGGTGGTCAACGGCTCGACCACGGTCGCCGAGCCGATCCAGGAGGCGGTCCGCCAGGCGGTGGCCGAGTTGGGGTACGTGCCGAACCTGGCCGCCCGCACCCTCGTCACCCAACGCACCGACTCGATCGCCCTGGTCATGCCCGAGGAGGCCACCCGGGTCTTCTCCGACGACCAGGTGTTCCCGGGCATCATCCGGGGCGCCGCGCAGGAGTTGGAGGCCGCCGACAAACAGCTCGTGCTGATGCTGGCCGGCTCACCGGCCGGTCACGAGCGGGTGGAGCGGTACACCACCGGCCGGCACGTCGACGGAGTGCTCTTCGCCTCGCTGCACGGCGCCGACCCGCTCCCCGCCAAGCTGGCCGCGCTCGGCATCCCGGTGGTGTGCAGCGGCCGTCCCCTCGACGGGGCGGACATCCCGTACGTCGACGTCGACCAGGTGGCCGGGGTGACCCGCGCGGTCCGGCACCTGATCGACGGGGGCCGCCGTCGGATCGCCACCATCGCCGGCCCGCAGGACATGGTGGCCGGGATCGAGCGGTTGACCGGCTACCGGGAGACGGTGGCCGCCGCCGGGCTACCGGAGATGGTGGCCGTCGGTGACTTCACCCGCGAATCCGGGGCGGCGGCCATGCGGGAACTGCTCGCCGCCCACCCCGACCTGGACGCCGTCTTCGCCGCGTCGGACCTGATGGCGCACGCCGCCATGCGTACGCTCCGCGAGACCGGACGGCGGGTGCCGGACGACGTGGCGGTGATCGGCTTCGACGACATCGAGACCGCCGCCTACACCGATCCGCCGCTGACCACCGTGCGGCAGCCGATAGTCGAGCTGGGCCGGCAGGGCACCCGTCTGCTGCTGCGTCTGGCCGCCGGGGAGGACGTCGAGCCGGCGCTGATCCTCCCCACCGAGCTGATCATCCGCGAGTCCGCCTGAGTGCTGCGGGCTGCGTGCTGCGTGCTGCGTGCTGCGTGTAAGGAAGGGCACCTTATTAACGCCTCGTGTATAGAAGGGGTCCCTTCCTAACACCGAAACCAGGTGGCACCCGGCTCGCCGGGCTGGTTAGCATGCCGCGCATGTCCAGTTCCGTCCGATTGCTGCCCGTGCCCGCCCTCAGCGCCGCCGCGCCGTACGCCTATCTAGCCACCGTGGAACCCTCCACCCGCCTCGTCTACACCGCAGGCGCCTGCCCGCTGGACGCCGACGGGAACACCGTCGCCCCCGGTGACTACACGGCTCAGGCCCGGCAGGTCATGGCCAACCTGGAGACCGCCCTGCGCGCCGCCGGTGCCACGCTCGCCGACGTGGTCAAGAGCACCGTGTACGTAGCGTCGTCCGAGCAGGCCGACCTGGTCGCGACGTGGGAGGTGGTACGCGACGCCTTCGGCGACCACGACGCCCCGAGCACGCTGCTCGGCGTGGCGGTGCTCGGCTACGACGACCAACTCGTCGAGGTCGAGGCCGTCGCCGCCGTCCCGGCCGGCTGACGGGCTGACGGGCTGACGGGCTGACGGGCTGACGGGCTGACGGGGCTACGTTCCGCCGCCTCCGCGGTGCCATCCGTGACAGCGCCGCCGACCGCCACTCTTGAAGACGTCACCAGCGGCGCTCCGCGCGAGCGGCACCGGACGCGTTCCCGACGACGACGCCAGCCGTGATCTTGACGACGCCGCAGCCGTCGGCCGGGGAAGCGATCGGTGCGAGCGCCGCCGGTTGCCGCACCTCGGCTTGCCAGTCACGTAAAGGCGGCGGCGACCACGAAGGTGGGTAGATTTATTGTCGTTCCAGCGACAACAGATCTACCCACCTCACGGTTCAATCGATTCGTGCGGATTCCCCGAGACGACGCCGACCCGTTGCAGTGGCTGCTGTTCGAGCAGTCGGGAATCCTCACCTGGGCGCAGGCCACCGCCGCGCTGAGCCCGTCCACAGTGCGCCACCTGCTGACCTCCGGGCGATGGAGCCGGGTGTGCCGGGGCGTGCTGCGGGCCGAGCCGCCCGGCAGGCCGTACTCGCCCGCGCAGGCATGGTGGGCGGCTGTACTCGCGGCCGGGGAGGGCGCGATCCTCGCCGGGCTGGCGGCGGCGACGGCTGGCGGGCTGCGCGGCACCTATCGCTACGACACCGTCGACGTGCTGATCCCGCACCATCGCCACCGCGCCGACCTGCTGCGCCGGCTACCACTCGGCCTGCCTGCGGTGCGGGTACGCCGGGCTCGACACCTGCCCGACGCCGACCGCCAGCGGGCGCGCCCCGACCGTACGTCGATGGCCCGATCCCTGGTCGACGCGGCGCAGTGGGTGCGTACCGACGACGAGGCGCAGCAGATCCTCGCGGCCGGCTGCCAACAGCGGCGGGTGACCCCGGCGGAGGTCGGGGCGGTGTTGGACCGGATGCCCCAGGCCCGCCGGGGCGCGCTGATCCGGGAGACGCTGCACGACATCGCGGGCGGCGCGGAGGCGCTCTCCGAGATCGACCTGGCCCGGCTGTGCCGCCGCCACGGGTTGCCGCCGCCGCAGGGACAACATCGGCGGCGGGACACCGACGGTCGGAATCGCTACCTGGACGCCTACTGGCCTCGGTGGTCGCTGCACGTGGAGATCGACGGCGGGCACCACATGGACGCCCGGCACTGGGCCGCTGACCTGCGGCGACAGAACAAGATCTGGATCGAGGGCGACCGTATCCTCCGCTTCACCGCCTTCGACGTCCGACACCGCCCGGCCGAGGTGGCGGCCCAGATCCGCGCGGCCCTGGAGGCCGCCGGCTGGCAGGGCTGATGGTGGGTACGGCTGAAGTCGTCCTTTCCGCCACGATGCAGCTGGGACAAGGCGTCGGACCCGGCTCGCCTCTGATGCCCGGCCCGCTGCCTCTCAGCGGTCACCGTGCGACCGGCATCGCGCCCACCTCGTCCGCGCCCACCGCCTCTCTTCCGGCGCCATACCCCCCGATGGCGCTCCACAGGCGGACCGCAGTTGTGCGGCCTCCGATCGGCGAAGCCAACGGTGTTAGGAAGGGACCCTTCCTAACGCCTGAGAGGGCCCGGGGGCAGTGCGGATGGGGACGGGCAGCACGCTCGGGCCGTCGGGTCGCAGCACCGCCGGCCTCAGCTCGGCGGGTCCCGCCGATTGGCAGGGCCGACGTCGCGGCACCGCCCGGTCGCACCCCTGCAAACCGCCCGTCGGCAAGGCCGATGTCGGGCCGCAGCCCCGCACACCGCCCGTCGGCAAGGCCCGACGCAGCGGCAGTGCCGCCCGCAGACCCGCAACCCCCGGATGGCAAGGCTCGATGTCGCGGCACCACCCGGCCGCAGCCCTGCCACCCTGCCAACCGCCGACCGTCACGAGGTTCGCGGGGAGGTGGGTAGATCTGTTGTCGCTGGGACGACAACAACTCTCCCCACCTCCCTGCGATAAACCCGAGGCGGCACCGGCGGTGGACCGGCTAGCCTCCGCCGGATGCCTGGACCACAGTTCCTCCTCCGCCTGGCCCGCCCCGACGACGCCCCGGCGGTGGTGGCGCTGCGGAGACTCGTGTTCCCCTTCCTGCTGCGAGGAGTCGCGTCCACGCGGCAGTTGATCGCCACACCGCCGCCGGGTCTGCACTGGGCCGGCTTCGTCGCCGAGGTCGACGGGCAGATCGTGGGCTGGGTGTGCGCGTCCCGGAACGAGCACACCGCCGAGGCGGTCGGCGAGGTGTCGTTGCTGCACGTACACCCCGACCAGCGGCGACGCGGGATCGGCAGCGCGCTGCTGGCCGAGGCGATCACGCACCTCGCTCCGCTCGACCTGACCCGGCTGCACGGGCGTGCGCTGCCGGAGGCGCTGCCGTTCGCCCGCCGGCACGGCTTCACGCCGAGCCGCAAGGAGCAGTTCTCGGCCCTGGATCTGCACACGCTGCCACCGTTGCCGACACCTCCCGACGGCGTACGGCTGGTCCCGCTGGCGGACGTCGACCCGCGCCACGTACACAAGGTGGACGTGCTGGCCAGTGCCGACGAGCCGGGCGACGTCGTGTCCGGCGCGATCAGCTACGCCGACTGGATCGCCACCACCTGGGACAACGTGGGACTGGACCGGGCG
The DNA here is from genome assembly GCF_053589795.1 of Micromonospora sp. NPDC003241. NCBI lineage: Bacteria > Bacillati > Actinomycetota > Actinomycetes > Micromonosporales > Micromonosporaceae > Micromonospora > Micromonospora sp. NPDC003241. The sequence continues at coordinate 303,915 of NZ_JBSFSO010000001.1, forward strand.
GTCAGCACCTGCGTCGAGGTCGACGGCGAGTTGGCCGCGATCAGCCTGGTGAAGCGGGACGGTACGCGGATATGGTCCGATTACACCGGCACGGTGCCGCAGCACCGGGGACGTGGACTGGCCCGGCTGGTCAAGCTGGCCGTCCTGCACCGCGCGGCGCAGGACGGGGTCACCACCGCGTACACCGGGAACGACGCGGCGAACGCGCCGATGCTGGCGGTCAACACCCGGCTCGGTTATCGGCAGGTCGCCGTTCAGTGGTCCTGCGTCCGAGAGCGGTGAACAGCGGCCCAGTCCGTGAAGCGGGCCGCCAGGTGGGCGCGACGCGCGTCCGAGTCAGGCTCGGCGAGCTGGTCGGCGGCATCCTCGCGCAGCGCCTTCAGGTAGGCCACCAACTCGACCCGGCGCGTGCGGTACTCCGCCAGCAGGCGCAACTTGGCCGGAGAACACGGCCACGCCGCGCCACACGCCCGGCAGCGCCAGGTGGGGCGCGCGGGCTCGTGCGCGGCGAGGTCACCGCTGCACCGGTCCCGTGCCCGCCGCCGGAGCGCGGCGGGGAGCGACGCGCGGGCGGCGGCGCCGCCACGCGCTTCATCCCCGCGACCTGCACGAACAGCGTCCGCCGGGCGGTCGCATTCCCCGCCGCGTTGAGCTGATACACCTCGATCCAGACCCATCCGTCGTACGTCGTCAGATCGAGCTTCCGAATCAGGCGCACCACGATCGGCTTGCTGAACTGTGGGGACGCTGCCCTGCTCAGGAGGTACACGCCGGGGCAGATCGTCGGACTCTCGTCCTCCCGGCGCACGCTCACCAGCCACGCGCCGGGCGGACATCGGCGAGATCCGGGCGGACCTGCGCATAGCGGCGACGGACCCGCAGCGTCCCGTCTTCCTGCACCTCATGGCCGTACACCTCGATCCACACGCTGCCGTCGCGCTCGATCCGGTCCCCCACCTCGGCCACGTACAACGTCAACTCCCCCGCGCCGGGCTGGTAGGCGCCCTCGGGCACGCGGACCACGTCCCCTACGGCGAGGCCGGTACGCGCAACGGGCTCACCCCACCGCGAGGCAGGTACGGCGTTCACAGGCTCGGGCACGGTGCCTCCTCCGTCGACGTTCGAGGGGGTCGCCCTGAGTGCTCGCCCACGGGCGACCCCCGGCGGCACGACCAGCGGGCCATCCCGGACCTCCACTCGCCACACCGCCCTGACTCAACTTGCCATCTGTGACGAGACAGCAACACCGCGTGTCTATATGGTGTCCAGATATCTACTGTGTCGGAAGGTGTCTCCATGAACGACGCGCTCCGAATGGCGCTCCAAAGGTCGGGCCACACAACGGATTCCCTGGCTGAGCGCATCGGTGTTGACCCCAAGACGACCGACCGGTGGCTGCGCGAGGGACGCATACCGCACCAGGTCCATCGGGACGCGGCAGCCGGGACACTTGGGTGCGTCGTGTCAGACATATGGCCGGACACAAAACGGAGATCTCGCGAACTCGTATGGTTCCGCCCGTGGGAGGTAATCGAACGTGAGGCACACTCGCTTCGCTCCTATCAGCCGCTGGTCCTGCCCGGACTACTTCAGACAGAGAGGTATGCACGAGGGATCTTCGGTTCGGCCGGGCAGCACACGTCGGATGAGGTCGAGCGTTTGGTAGCTGCTCGCATGGCCCGTCAGTCGGTGCTAGCCGGAGACGGCCCTCCGTGGCTGACAGCGGTCATAGACGAGGGTGTCATTCGACGCACGGTGGGAGGCCCTGAAGTGATGCGGGAGCAGCTGGGATCGCTCGCCGAGACTGCACTCTTGCCGCACGTCCGCGTGCATGTGGTGCCGTTGTCTGCCGGGGCTTACGCCGGGCTGTCAGGTCCATTCGTCATTGCCAGCAGCGTCGACAACCGGACCGCCGGCTACCTGGACAATCAGCTTCACGGACAGGTGGTCTCCGAGCCCGGAGAGCTGGTTGCCCTCACAGCAGCGTGGGAGAATGTGCGCGGTGAGGCGCTGTCCCACCGGCAGTCGATCGAACTCATTAGGGAAGTGGCAGAGACATGGAGCTGACCGGCGCCATCTGGCGCAAGAGCAGCCGCAGCAGCGCCAACGGCGGTGACTGCGTCGAGGTCGCGGACAACCTTCCCGGCGTCGTCGGCGTGCGGGACTCCAAGGACCCCACCGGCCCAGCCCTGACTTTCGGACCGACGGCGTGGCGGACGTTCATCGCCCAGCTCGGCGATTGAATGAAAGTTGAGAGCCATCATGGACCTCAGTAACGCCCGGTGGCGCAAGAGCACTCGCAGCGGTGCGAGCGGCGGCAACTGCGTCGAGGTCGCGGACAACCTTCCCGGGGTCATCGGTGTCCGGGACTCCAAGGACCCCACCGGCCCGGCCCTGACCTTCGGACCGACGGCGTGGCGAACGTTCATCAACCAGCTCGCCGAGCGAGCCTGACCCAGACCTACGACGAAGCGCCCGCCCAATCGTGGCGGGCGCTTCTCGTCGTCGGCCAGGCGAGCAGGTCGGTTCAAATCGGTGGAAGCGTCGGGACAGCCCGCCTACGCTGGCCGGACTCAGGTTCGTACGTGGTGAGTGAGGTGCATTGATGACGGTCCGAGCAGCGGCGACCGGCTCCGGTCGACCGCCCTTCGCAGGCACCCTGACCTCATCGAATCCAAGGAGCATCTCCCGTGGATCTTCCACGTATCTTCACCATTCGCGAGAGTAACCACCGCATTCACAACCCGTTCACGCCCGGCAAGCTCGCCGCCCTGGGCCAGGCGCTGCGTCTGGCCCCCGGCACCCGTGTGCTCGACCTGGCCAGCGGGTCGGGCGAGATGCTGTGCACCTGGGCCCGGGACCATCAGGTCACCGGCACCGGGGTGGACATCAGCACGGTTTTCACCGCGCAGGCGCGTGCCCGCGCCGCTGAACTCGGCGTCGCCGACCGGGTCACCTTCGTGCACGACGACGCCTCCGGGTACGTCGCGGACGAGCCGGTCGATCTCGTCGCCTGCATTGGTGCCACCTGGATCGGTGGTGGCCTTCCCGGCACCGTCGAGCTCCTGAGCAGCAGTCTCCGTCCCGGCGGTCTGATGCTCGTCGGCGAGCCGTACTGGCGGCGGGAGGTGCCGGACCAGCAGACCGCCAGAGCCTGTCTCGCACAGAGCGTGGAGGACTTCCTGCTGTTGCCGGAGCTGGTCGAACGGTTCGGCGACCTCGGGTACGACGTCGTGGAGATGGTGCTGGCCGATCAGGACAGTTGGGACCGGTACCAGGCGGCACAGTGGCTGAACCTTCGCCGCTGGCTCGACGACAACCCCGATGACGAACTGGCCGGCACGGTACGGGCGGAGCTCACCACCGAGCCTGTTCGGTACACGCGGTACCAGCGCGAGTACCTCGGCTGGGGGGTTTTCGCACTGTTGGCCCGCTGAGGCGGGTCCACACGCGGTCGAGAAGGGGCGGGGCGGCATGGCCGCCCCGCCCCTGCAAGCAGCAGGCAGGCGTCAGCCGATCGCCTGGACGCGCTCGGCGACGGCCAACGTGTCCGCACCGAACAGGACCAGTCGGGCCTCGGTGACCGTCGTCGGGCTGGCCGCGCGCAGAACCGACAGCGCCTGGCGGACCGCGTCGTCGATCGGCCAGCCGTAGATCCCGGCGGAGATCAGCGGGAAGGCCACGGTGCTCGCGCCGAGGTCGTCGGCGACGGCCAGGCTGTTGGCGTAGCAGGCGCGCAGCAGCGGTGAGCGGTCCTCGGTGTCCGTCCAGACCGGGCCGACGGTGTGCACCACCCAGCGGGCCGGCAGGTCACCGGCGGTGGTCGCGACGGCCTCGCCGGTCGGCAGGCCCCGACCGTACCGGGAGGCGCGCAGCGCGCGGCACTCGGCGAGGATGGCCGGTCCGCCCCGGCGGTGGATCGCGCCGTCGACTCCCCCGCCGCCGAGCAGCGACGAGTTGGCGGCGTTGACGATCGCGTCCACCCGCTCGGCGGTGATGTCCCCCTCGACCAGCGTGACGTCCATGCTCACGCCTCCGTGATGGGTTGGCCGAGCGTACGACGGGCCAGCAGGGCGGCACCGGCCACCGCCGCCGGCATCAGCAGGACGGCACCGAGCGGGATCAGGAAGCAGACGAAGACGGCCACGCCGAAGCCGAGCGCGGTAGGGCGGTCCGCCTTCAACACGGCCCGACGGTCCCGCAGGCCCTTGCCCCGACGGTAGAAGGGCGCGCCGACCAACTCCACGGCGAGCAGCCAGCCGCCCACCATCGCGCCGATGACGGGTACCACGGTCTGGCCGAGCAGCGGGATGAAACCGGCGGCGAACAGCGGAATGCCGACCAGGACGGCCAGCGCCACCAGGCGGAGCGAGTCGGCGATGCTGCGCCGCAGCGACGGCCAGAACGGCACCTCGACCGCGTCGGGGGTGCCGCCGTACCGCTGCTCCACCCGCTCGGAGATCTTCTCGTAGAACGGGTCGCCGATGACCAGCGTGACCGCCGTGAAGGTGAGCACGGTGAGCAGACCGCCGAGGCCGAGGATCGCCAGGCCGGCGATCACCCGGACCACGTTGCGCGCGGTCGTCGCCCAGTCGTCGGCGAACGGGGTCACGAACCGGGCCAGGTCGCCGACGAAGTAGACCAGGGTGGCGTACACGGCGAGGAAGATCGTCCCGGAGATCAGCGCGGGCACGATGCCGAGCAGCATCAGGCCGGGACTGCGGACGTACAGGGCGATGCCGCGCAGCAGCAGCGCGGCGCCGCCGACGAACCGGCGGGCGCTGCCCACGGCGGCGCCGGGGATCGCGGATGCGTTCACGTCGCAGAGCCTAGTCACCGCCGCCACATCAACCGGTTGACGGATCGCCGGGATCAACCGGGGCCGCCGCCGGGCGTCGCCCGTCGGTCGATCCGCTGCCGGACCGCAGCCGCGACGCTTGAGGGGTACGGGAACGCGGCGGCGGGAGGCGGCATGTCGGTCATCGAGGTGACCAGTCTGCACAAGCGGTACGGCGAGACGGTGGCGGTGGCGGACGTGTCCTTCACCGTGGCGGACGGGGAGATCTTCGGCGTGCTCGGCCCGAACGGCGCCGGCAAGAGCACCACGGTGGAGTGCGTCGCCGGGCTGCGCGTCCCTGACGGGGGCGGGGTGTCGGTCCTCGGGCTCGACCCCCGCCGGGACGGTGCCCGGCTGCGCCAGCAGGTCGGGGTGCAACTCCAGGAGAGCCAGTTGCCCGACAAGCTGCGGGTCGCGGAGGCGCTGGAACTCTACGCGTCGTTCTACCGCAGACCGGCCGATCCGGAGCAGCTGATCGAGGAGCTGGGCCTCGGCGCGAAGCGGAACGCGCCGTACGGCAAGCTCTCCGGCGGCCAGAAGCAGCGACTGTCGATCGCGCTGGCCCTGGTCGGCAACCCGAGGATCGCGATTCTGGACGAGCTGACCACGGGGCTGGACCCGCAGGCTCGACGTGACACCTGGGGACTGATCGAACGGGTTCGGGACCGAGGCGTGACGATCGTCTTGGTCACCCACTTCATGGAGGAGGCCGAGCGGCTCTGTGACCGGATCGCCGTGATCGATCAGGGGCGGGTGGCGGCCCTGGACAGCCCGGCCGGTCTGGTCGCGGCGGTGGCACCGGAGCAGCGGATCCGGTTCCGGCCGTCCGCTCCGCTGGACGATCGACTACTCACCGATCTGCCGCAGGTGACCACCGTGACCCGTAGCGGCAGCCAGGTGGTGGTGGCCGGCACCGGCGAGCTGCTGCACGCGGTCACCTCGGTGCTCGCCCGCCACCGGATCACCGCCGCCGACCTGCGGGTGGAGCAGGCGAGCCTCGACGACGCGTTCGTCGAGCTGACCGGGCACCGGCTCACCGACTGAAGGGAACGACGATGCACGCCTTCGGCCAGATCCTCCGGACCGAGACCAAGCTCTATCTGCGGGACCTCCCGACGCTGCTGCTCACCATCCTGTTGCCCGCCGGGATCCTGACGGTGCTCGGGCTGGTCCCGTCGTTCCGCGAACCGGACCCGAACTTCGGTGGGCAGTCCTTCCTCACGTACTTCACGCCGTCGCTGCTGGTCGCCTCGGTGGCGATGGTCGGGGTGAACGTACTCCCGTCGGTGCTGGCCACCTATCGCGAGCGCGGCATCCTGCGACGGCTGGCGACCACTCCGGCGAGCCCGGCGGCGCTGCTGGTCGCCCAGCTCGTCCTCGCTCTCGCCGGGATCCTGACCAGCGCGGTGCTGCTCGCCCTGGTCGCCCGGTTCGCGTTCGGCTCGCCGTTGCCGCAGCATCCCTGGGGGTTCGCCGCCGCCTTGGTCCTGGGTACGGCGGCGTTGCTGGCGCTGGGTCTGGTGATCGCGGCGGTGGCAGGCACCGGCCGGTCGGCGCAGGCGATGTCGGTACCGCTGTTCATGGTGGTGATGTTCTTCGGCGGGGTCTACCTGCCCCGGTTCCTGCTGCCCGACGTGCTGGCCGACCTCGGCGCGTACCTCCCGCCCGGGGTGCAGGCGCTGCTGGACGCCTGGACGGGCACCGCACCGGAGCCGCTGCACCTGGGGATAATGGCGGCGATCGCCCTGACGGCCGGCACCGTCGCGGCGAAACTGTTCCGCTGGCAGTGAACGGGGGGCCAGGTGACCAGCAGCGGCGAGACCGGCGACCGGCCGCAGATCTGGCAGGAGCGGCTCTACCGGGTGCTGCCCTTCGGCGGGCTGGCCGTGGGCACCCTGTTGGCCACCGTCGCGCCGACCCCGCGCAGTCTCCCGCTCACGGTGATCCTGCCCGTCGTCGGAGCCGCCGCCTGCTGGGTCGCCTGGTTCGTCACCCTGCATCCGGACTGGCACGACCGGCGGGCTCCGATGGCGTTCTTCTACGTGGGGCTGTTGGGCTTCGCCGCCACGCTGGTCATCGCCAGCCCGTGGTACGGCTTCTTCGCCTGGGTCGGCTTCGTCTACGCGTTCTTCCTGCCGGGCCGGTGGCCGATGGCCGGGGTGACCGTCACCGCCGCGTTGCTCGGCACCTCGCAGAGCGGCGGGCTGCCGTCGATCTCCGCACACTGGCTGGTCTGGCTGGTGATGGTGCTGTTCAACCTGGTGGTCGCCGGGGGCGTGAGCTGGTTCGCCTTCGTGGCCGAACGGGAGGGCGAGAAGCGCAAGCGGCTGGTGGCGGAGCTGACCGACGCCAACGAACGGCTCGCCGAGACCGTGCGGGAGAACGAGGGGCTGCACGCCCAGCTCATCACGCAGGCCCGGGAGGCCGGTGTGCTCGACGAACGCCAGCGGATGGCCCGGGAGATCCACGACACCCTGGCCCAGGGGCTGACCGGCATCATCACCCAGTTGGAGGCGGCCGAGCAGTCCCGAAACCGCTCGGCCGACTGGCAGCGGCACGTGGACAACGCGCTGGACCTGGCGCGGGAGAGCCTCACCGAGGCCCGCCGGTCGGTCCGGGCGGTGCGCCCGGAGCCGCTGGAGACCGCCCGGTTGCCCGACGCGCTCGCCGAGCTGGGTGGCCGCTGGTCGGCCCGGCACGGGGTGGCGGCCAGCGTCAGCACCACCGGTACGCCCCGTCCGCTGCACCCGGAGATCGAGGTGACGCTGCTCCGGGCCGCACAGGAGGCGTTGGCCAACGTCGCCCGACACGCCGCCGCGTCCCGGGTCGGGCTCACCCTGTCGTACATGTCGGACGTGGTGACGTTGGACGTCCGCGACGACGGGTCGGGGTTCGACATCGGCGGTGGCGGCGAACCGGACCGGGACGGCGGCTTCGGTCTCACCGCGATGCGGCAACGGGTCACCAGGGTCGGTGGTCGGCTGGCCGTCGAGTCCGAACCGGGTACCGGCACCGCCGTCTCCGCGTCCGTGCCGGCGCTGCCCGGAGCGGCCGCATGACCGGCCCGGTACGCCTGCTCATCGTCGACGACCATCCGGTGGTCCGGGACGGTCTGCGGGGCATGTTCACCGGCGACCCCGGGTTCGAGGTGCTCGGCGAGGCGGCGGACGGTGCCGAGGCGCTGGCGCTGGCCGAGGCGCTGCGGCCGGACGTGGTGCTGATGGACCTGCGGATGCCGGGCATGGACGGGGTGACCGCGATCGGGCGGCTGGCCGCCTCCGGCAGCCCGGCGAAGGTGCTGGTGCTGACCACCTACGACACCGACGCCGACGTGCTGCCGGCGATCGAGGCGGGCGCCACCGGCTACCTGCTCAAGGACGCACCCCGCGAGGAACTGGTCCGGGCGGTACGCGCCGCCGCCCGGGGCGAGTCGGTGCTCTCTCCCAGCGTCGCCGGGCGGTTGATGGGGCGGCTGCGGACCCCGCGTACGCCGGCCGAGGAGCCGCTGAGTCAGCGGGAACTCGAAGTGCTCACGCTCGTCGCCCGAGGCTCGTCGAACCGCGAGGCCGCGGCCCGGCTGTTCATCAGCGAGGCCACCGTCAAGACACACCTGCTGCACGTGTACGCCAAGCTCGGCGTCAACGACCGGGCGGCGGCGGTCGCCGTCGCGTACGACCGGGGCCTGCTCACCCCAGGCGGGCGGTGACCGGTGCGCGCCGCCCGACTGATCTCGTTGCTGCTGTTGTTGCAGTCCCGGGAGGTGATGACGGCAGCGGAGCTGGCCCGCGAGCTGGAGGTCTCCGAACGCACCGTCTATCGGGACGTGGTGGCGCTCTCCGCCGCCGGGGTGCCGGTCTACGCCGACCGGGGGCCGGCGGGCGGCTACCGGCTGCTCGGCGGCTACCGGACCCGGTTGACCGGGATGACCCGGGACGAGGCGGAGGCCCTCTTCCTGGCCGGACTGCCCGGCCCGGCCGGTGAGATGGGGCTCGCCGACGCGGTGGCGGCGGCCGAACTCAAGGTGCTCGCCGCGCTGCCGCCGAGCCTGCGCGACGCCCCGGCCCGCACCGGGCAGCGGTTCCACCTGGACGTGCCGGGCTGGTACCACCACCGGACCGCCCCGCCGACGTGGCTGACCGAGCTGGCCGGCGCGGTCTGGCGGGACCGGGTGGTGACGCTGCGCTACCAGCGCGGGGAGCGCGAGGTGACCCGCCGGATCTGTCCGTACGGTCTCGTGCTCAAGAACGGGACCTGGTATCTCGTCGGCCGCGTCGGCGAGGACGTCCGCACCTATCGGGTGGACCGGGTCACCGCCGTCGAGCCGCACGAGGAGACCTTCGACCGGGAACCGGACTTCGACCTGGCGGCGCACTGGCAGCGCGAGGCCGCGTCGTTCCTGCGGAGCATGCTGCGGGCCGAGGTGACGCTCCGGCTGAGCCCGGTCGGCCTGCGCGTGCTCCGGCACCTGGTCGACGCCCCGTTCGGGTACGACGAGGCGGTCGCCGCCGCGAGCGGACCCGACGAACAGGGCTGGTCGACGATCCGGCTGCCCGTCGAGTCCGTCGACGTGGCGTACGCCCAACTGCTCGGGCTCGGGCCGGAGGTGGAGGTCTGCGACCCGCCCGAGTTACGGGCCCGGCTGGCCGAGGCGGCGGCCCGGACGGTCGCCCTCTACGCCACCGACCGTTAGCCGCCGACCGGCGTGCACCGCCGGTCGGCGGTCGGGGGTCAGCGGTAGCCGGTGACGTCGGCGGGGCGACCGGCGTCGACCACCTCGCTGATGTAGCGGAAGGCGTCCGGCTGACTACCGTCGACGTCGGTGAAGCCGTACACCTGGGACAGCTCACCGGCGGAGACGGACCGGCCGTTCCAGCGGTGCCGGTCGGAGTCGGTGGCGAGTGCGGCGACCGCCCGGCCGACGAAGGCCGGCGTCTCGGAGATCAGGAAGTGCGGATCGGTGGCTACGCCGTCCCGCCAGTTCTCCTCGGTGACACCGAAGTGCTCCAGCATCGCCTCCGACCGCAGCCATCCGGGGCTGAGCGCGACGGCCGTGCCGCCGTACTCCTTCAGCTCGTGCGCCCAGATGAAGGCGAGCCGGTTGACCGAGGTCTTGGCCAGGTCGTAGAAGACCGACAACCGGTAGTTCTCGTCGTTGTACGCCTTCGTGCCGTCGCCGACCTCCACCACCAGCCCGCCGGGACGGCGGGTCAGCAGCGGCAACGCGAAGTGGCTGGTGATCACGTGGGTCTCCACCGCCAGCCGCAGCGTCCGGAAACCGGCGTCGAGCGGCTGTTCCCAGACCGGCTTCTCCCAGGTGATCAGCGGGTCGGCACCCCACACGTCGTTGACCAGCACGTCAAGTCGGCCCTGCTCGGCGTCGATCCGCTCGACCAGGGCCCGCACCTCGTCCGGCACCAGATGGTCGGTCCGGACCGCGATCCCGGTGCCTCCGGCGGCGGTCACCAGCTCGGCGGTCTCCTCGATGGTCTCCGGCCGGTTCAGCTCGGAGCGCGCCGCCCGGCTGCTGCGACCGGTGGCGTACACGGTGGCACCGGCCGCGCCGAGTTGCACCGCGATCTGCCGACCGGCTCCCCGGGTGGCGCCGGCGACCAGCGCCACCTTTCCCGTCAACGATGTCGTCATGACGGTCACGGTGCCAGGGATACCTGACAACCGACGTCAGCTTTGGCGACGACGTCCCGCCGGCTCTGGCGACGAGTCGGACCCGGCGGTGCCGACGTCAGCCCTGCCGGCGGCGTCCGCTCGGCCGGGCGCGAGCGGAGAAGGCCGCCGCTCCGGACCGCGTCCCGCCGGCCGGTGCCGCGCCGGAGCGGGCCGCCTGCGACCGCGCGCCCTGGGACCGACCGGAACCGGCCTGCGCCCCCTGGGCACGCTGGCCCCGACCCGAACCGGTCTGCGCCTCCTGGGATCGAGCTGCGCCGCCCTGATTACCCCGGGACCGGCCGGTGCCGCCCTGACCGCCGTGGGACCGGCCGGTGCCGGCCTGTGCCGTCTGGGGTCGCGCCGCACCGTTCTGGGTGGCGCCGGTCGGTGCCGACGTACCGCCGCGACGGCCGCCCCGGTTCGAGCGCGGCTCGCGTACCGGCTCGGCGGACTCCACCGGCCGGGCGACGAGCGTCCGCTCCCCCGGGGCGATCTCGCGCAGCAACGCGTCACCCGGACGCAGCCGGGTGGTGGTCGCCCGGATACCCGCCTTACGGGTCAGCTCCCGCACCTCGGACGCCTGCTGGTCGGTCATCAACGTGACGACCGTGCCGGCCGCGCCCGCCCGGGCGGTACGACCCGACCGGTGCAGGTACGCCTTGTGCTCGGCGGGCGGATCGGCGTGCACCACCAGGGCCACGTCGTCGATGTGGATGCCCCGGGCGGCGATGTCGGTCGCGACGAGCGTCTGCACCTCGCCGTCGGAGAACGCCTGGAGGTTGCGGGCCCGCGCCCCCTGGGCCAGGTTGCCGTGCAGCTCCACGGACTTCACCCCGGCGGCGACCAGGCGACGGGTGAGCGTCTTGGCCCCCCGCTTGGTGCGGGTGAACACCACGCTGCGACCCGGCGTGGCGACCAGGTCGACCAGCACGGCGAACCGCTCGTCGGCGAGCACGTGCAACACGTGATGCGTCATCGCGGTGACCGGGGACTGCGCCGAGTCGACACTGTGCGTGACCGGGTCGGTGAGGAACCGACGGACGAGCACGTCGACACCGGCGTCCAGGGTGGCGGAGAAGAGCAGGCGCTGGCCGCCGCGCGGGGTCTGGTCCATCAACCGCCGTACGGTGGGCAGGAAGCCCAGGTCGGCCATGTGGTCGGCCTCGTCGAGCACGGTGATCTCGACCGCGTCCAGGTGCGCGTGGCCCGCGTCGACGTGGTCGGCGAGCCGGCCCGGGCAGGCCACCACGACGTCGACCCCGGCCCGCAGCCCCTTGATCTGCGGATTGGCGGCCACACCGCCGAAGACGGTCATGGTGCGCAGCGACAGGGCCTGCGCCAGCGGGGCCATCACGGCGTCGATCTGGGAGGCCAGCTCACGGGTGGGCGCGAGGATCAGCGCCCGGGGACGCCCGGCCCGTCGAGGCGCCGGGGTGGCCGCCAGGCGGGTGAGCACCGCCAGTACGAAGGCGTACGTCTTGCCCGAACCGGTGCGGCCACGGCCGAGCACGTCGCGTCCGGCGATCGCGTCGGGCAGCGTGGCCGCCTGGATCGGGAACGGCCGGTCCACCCCGGCCGTGGCGAGGACGCGGGTGAGCGCCTCGGGCACGCCGAGATCGGCGAAGGTGGGAGTGGTCGAGGAGGTGTTCTGCTGCTGTGGGCGGCGTGCCGCCATGAATGCTCCGAACGTCGAAGAGAGATCCCGCCCGGCGCTGACCGCTTACCGGCCGCGGCGCGTGGCCTGGGAACATCGAGCCGGCCCGCCAGGACAGGGCCGCAAGGTCAGTCTACCCCCTGCCGCCCACCGACGTGCGGGAGCACGATCTGCTCAGGTGGTGGCGACGTCCTGCCACTTACGCTGGCCGTCCATCCACGCTCCGGCCAGGATCTCCGCCGACCGCAGGCCCGGACACGGAATGATCTTCGACCCGCCGGCGCCGCCGCCGGCCCGGGCCTCGACCTCCCACGACTCGCCGTCGGTGCGGATGAACACATCGCGACGTCCACGCACGGTGCGGTCGCCGTTCCACCAGTGACGCTCGGTTCTCACCCACAGACCGTACAGCAGAAATCGCCACCAAAGATGAGATGATCTTGTAATCTGTCGCGACGATCGGGTAAAGGATGCCGAGGCCGGACCGGCTCGGCGGGCCCGAACAGGCCGTCCGTACGCACTCCGGCCGGCGGCTAGTCGGCGAGGCGGATGCGTACCCGACGGTTCGCCCGGCCCTTGCTCTCGACCTTGACCACCCGGACCTGGCCGATCTGCGCGGTGGACGCCACGTGGGTGCCCCCGTCGGCCTGCACGTCCAGACCGACGATGTCGACGATGCGCACCTCCGCCTCGTCCGGCGGGATCAGGTTCGACTGGGTACGGATGATGTCCGGCAGGGCCAGCGCCTCCGTACGCGGCAACACCCGGGTCGCCACCGATCGGTCGGCCACCACCTCGGCGTTGACCAGTTCCTCGATCCGGGTCTTGAAGTCCGGCGGCACCTCGGGCAGGTTGAAGTCCATCCGTGCCTCGCCGGGTTCCATGTTGCCGCCGGTGACCAGCGCGCCGAAGTCGCGGAAGACCACCCCGCAGAGCACGTGCAACCCCGAGTGGGTACGCATCAGCCGGCTGCGCCGCTCGTCCTCCACCGCTCCGGTGACCGTGCTGCCGACCGGCGGCAACGGATCACCCTCGGCGGGGATCAGCCAGAGGTCGTCGCCCTTTCGGGTGCCCGCGATCCGGGTCTGCACCCCCTGCCACAGCAGGACACCGTGATCCGGCGGCTGGCCGCCACCGCCCGGATAGAAGGCCGAGCGGTCCAGCACGATGCCCTGCTCGGGGTCGCTGTGCAGGACCGTGCACTCCCACTCGCGCAGGTTCGGGTCGGCCAGGTCGAGGCGGTGGGTGCGGCCATGGTGTGTGACGCCCATGACAGCGCAGGCTACCCGTTCAGGAACTCGGAGATCCGGCCGCGCAGATCGGCGCGTTCCGTCCACAGCACGCCGGGGCGGGCGTACCGGTGCAGGGTGGCGCCCGGCAGCACGGCGGCGAGTTCCTCGGCCACCTCCACCGGGTGCAGGTCGTCCCCCTCGGCGGCGATCACCAGGGCCGGCACGGTCACCGCCGCCAGCGCCCCGGCGTCCGGCACCGGCACCTGCCCCGGCAGGTCGGCCAGTCCGGCGGCGAGTCCGTCGCGGAGCAGATGGTCCAGCCGCTGCCGCAGGTACGCCCAACCGGCCGGAGTGTTGCGCACGGCCGGCGGCATCTCGGCCGAGACCACCTCGGCCACCGCCGAGGCGTCCCCGACCTCCACCGCCGCGAGCAGCTCGGTCAGCCGAGCGTGGGCCAGCGGTCCCCGTGGCCGGTCGAGCGCGGCGGGCAGGAAGAAGACCAGCCGGTCGAAGCGGTCCGGGCTCTCCACCAGCAGTCGGCACAGTGCGCCCGCACCGAGACTCACTCCGAAGGCGCGGGTCGCACCGCTGAGATCGGCGACGGCGCGCAGGTCCCGGGCGAGGTCGAGGTAGCTCCACGGGCCGTCCGGCGCGTCCGAGCGACCGTGGCCACGGAACTGGAAGAAGACCTTGCGCCCGTTCACCCCGCTGCCGAACGGGCGGGTGGTGGCGATGCCGTTGCCGAAGCCGTGCGCGAACACGGTGACCGGGTCACCGACGCCGGTGACCAGCCGCTCCAGGCGTACGCCGTGCGGGGTGTCGACCAGCTCGGTGTCCGGGTCGGGCAGCGGCGGGCGACCGGTACGCGGTGCGCCCGGCCCCGGCCCGCAGGTGCGAGGTCCGCCGTCCGGTGGTGGTGGCCAGCGGAACGCCCTCACCAGGATCCTCTACCGTCGCCCAGTTCACGCAGGCCGACGCGCACGTCGAGCAGGTAGATGAGGGCGGCGGCGACACCGATCAGCCCGAAGATGCTCAGCGTGCTGCGGGTCAGCAGGGTCAGCAGGGTCGTGACCGCCAGGATCGCGATCCACCCACCCTTGGGCAGGGTGCCGATGGCGGGGAAGGCGTCGGAGCGCTGGGTGACGGCGTGCACGAGTGCCACCCCCTGCACGACCAGTGCGAACACGAAAAGGATCAGTTCGATCACGTAGCGGACGTCGAAGACGAAGATCGGCGCGGCGTTGGCCATGACGGCAAGCTTATGCTGGCGACCCCGGATCCGTCCGACAGGACGGGACCGGGGTCGCCGTGGTCGATGTGTCTGTCGTGGTCACTCGGCCGTCGGGCGGGTCCGCTTCGTGGCCCGGGGCAGCTTCGCCGACGGCGTGGCCTTCTTGGCGGCGGCCGACTGCCCGGTGCTCGCCTTCGCCGCGGTGGTCTTCTTGGCCGCGGCCTTCTTGGCGGCCGGCTTGGCCTCCACGATCTCGGCGACCTCGGCCGGGCTGGGCGCCTCGGCCTTCTTGCGCTGCGTCACCGGCGCGGCGGCCGGCGCGATCGCGGTGGGCTCCACCGTGGCCTCGGTGGCGTCGATGTCGGCGTTCACCGTCTCGGCGGCCTCCACCACGCCCGCACCGACGACCCGCTCACCGTGCGCGACCAGCGCGCCGTACGCGGCCAGTGCCCGCTCCTGGGCGGCGTGGGCACCGGCGACGACCACGGCGGCGTTGCGGGTCGCCAGCTCACGCAGCCGATCCAGGTCGGCGGCCTCGCGCAGCTTCTGCACGTCGGCGGCCTCGCGCAGCTTCGCCGGGTCGGCGACCTCACGCAACCGGTTGAGGTCGGCGGCCTCACGCAGCCGGTTGAGGTCGGCCGGCGTGGCCTTCTGCCGCAGCGACTCGGCGGTCTGGTTGGCGTTGCGCAGCGCGTCGTTGGCCTTCTGACGCAGCTCGAATCCGGCGACGACGGCCTTGCCACCGAGGTCGCTCACGACCCGCCCGCCGTCGGCGGTGACCCGGTCGCGCAGCTCGCCGACCACGGTCGGCAGTCGCCGCAACTGCTTCAGGGCGAGGTCGCCGGCACCGGCGGCAGCGTAGAGCGGAGCGGGAATGCGGTCGGTCTTCGGCTGGGTCATGACTTCTCCTCCTGGGCCTCGGCGGAGGCCTTGCGGACCACCGTGCGGGCGGCCTTCTTGGCTGGGGTACGGGTCGGCGCGGGGGCCGGACCGGCCTCCGTCACGGCGACCGATTCGAGAACGGCCTCGGTCGGCGATCCCTCGGCGGTGGTGGGACCGGTGGCGGCCAGGTTCGCCACGTCGGGCGAGGTGAGGTCGGGAACGTCGTTCGCGACGTTCGTCCCGCCGGCCACGTCGGTGTCGGCGGCGTCCTCCCGAGCGGCGTCCGCGGCGGCGGTCGCGTCGGCGAGCCGGGCGTTCTCCCGACGGAACGTCTCGTAGATCTGGGTCAGGGACTGCTTCTGGGCCATGGTCAGGTCCGGGTCGACCGCGATGGCCGCCAGCACGCCCTGACCCTCCTTGTCGTCGAGGAGCCCGGCGCGCAGGTACATCGCCGGGGTGGAGACCCGCAGCGCACTGGCGAGCTGCTGGAGCACCTCGGCACTGGGACGGCGCAGGCCCCGCTCTATCTGGCTCAGGTAGGGGTTGCTCACCCCGGCCTGCTCGGCGAGCTGCCGCAGCGAGATCTTCGCGTTCCGCCGCAGGTCACGAATGAACCCGCCGACGTCGGGAAGGTCCTTGGAAGTGGCCATGACTCCACGCTAACCGGCACTGCTAGCTCCTGCAAGCAAAACGCTAGCCCGAGTTAGCAAGGTCTCATCGGGCTGGATTCGCGCCCGCGTCCGGCTGGTCGTACCGTCCTCGCCGCCTCCGGTTCGCGGGCCCCGCGCACGGCGGCACGCCGTCCCGCCGCGTGCGGGTTTGCGCCCGCGCGCGCCCGGTCGTACCGTCTCGCCGTGACCAAGATCGAAGTGAATGGCGCACAGTTGGCGTACGACGAGACGGGCTCGGGATCGCCGGTCGTCCTCCTGCACGCCGGCATCGCGGACCGCCGGATGTGGCACGCGCAGCTCGACGCGCTCGCCGTCCGGCACCGGGTGATCGCCGTCGACCTGCGTGGTTACGGCGAATCCGAGCTGCCGTCCACCGCCTTCGCCCACCACGACGACGTGGCCGGGCTGCTCGACGCGCTCGACCTGCCCCGGGCCGCCCTGGTCGGCTGCTCGTTCGGCGGCGCGGTGGCGATCGACACCGCCCTTGCTTACCCGGCACGGGTCAGCGCACTCGCCCTGCTCGGCACCGCCGTCTCCGGCCACGAGTGGTCCGAGCAGACAAACGACCTGTGGGAGAGCCTGGTCGGCGAGGTGGACCCGGAGGACTTCGCGGCCACCGCCGCCGGGGAGGTGCGGTTCTGGGTGGTGGGCCCGGAACGGGACCCCGCAGACGTCGACCCGCACCTGGTGGCGTTCGCCACCGCGATGGACGAACACGCGCTCGCCGCCGAACTGGCGCTCAGCGCGGTGGACATCGCCGAACTGGATCCGCCGGCCAGTGGGCGGCTCGGCGAGCTGACCATGCCCGTACTGGTCATGGCCGGTGCGGCGGACGTACCCGACATCCGGCACCTGGCCGACCGCATCGCGGCCGAGGCTCCGCAGGCGGTACGCCTGCCCGACGTGCCGGACGCGGCTCACCTGCTCCCCCTGGAGCGCCCGGCAACGGTGAACGCCGCGCTGCTCGACTTCCTGCCTGCGGCATAGGGATGAAAGGAGGGGTCCCCTGCTAACGCCTGCGGTATAGCAGGGGACCCCTGCTAACCACTCCGCCGCCCGCGAACGACGGCGCACTCAGCCGCCCGCGAACGACGGCGCACTCAGCCGGCGGCGAACGACGGCTGCCGCCGAGGCGTCACCAGAGCGGACGGACGGCGCCGACCGGCAGGCCACCGCCGAAGAGCGGCACCTCGGCGAACTCCGCCAGCACCGGCGCGTCGACACCGAGCCGACGCAACGCGGAGACCAGCACCGGCATCCGGGGGCGACCGGCGCCGTCGTCGATCTTCAACGCCACCGCGCCGACGCCGGGCAGCGCGGTCGCGATCACGCCCTCCGCGCCCACCTTCGCCAGCAGCCCCGGTACGCCGCGCATCAGCCGGGTGTCGTCGGCCTCCGTGCCACCGACGATCTCCGGGTGCCCGCGCATGGCGTCGGCCACCGTACGCGGAGCCGTGCCCTCCTCCGCCGTCACCAGCCGCAGGTACGCCCCGGCCAGCCCGGTCAGCGACGCCGACAGCACCGGCGCGCCGCAGCCGTCCACACCGACCGCCACCGCCGACTCCCCGGTCAGCTCCTCGACCGCGTCCCGCAGTCGCTGCTGGAGCGGGTGCTCCGGCCGCCAGTACCCGTCCAGCGGCCAACCGGCGGCACGGCAGGTCAGCACCATCCCGGCGTGCTTGCCGGAACAGTTCATCTGGAGTCGGGTGGGACCGCCCCCGGCCCGCAGCACCGCCTCGCGGGCCTGCTCACCGACCGGCAGGTCCGGCGGGCAGTGCAGCGCGTCCTCGTGCAGACCGGCGGCGGCGAGCAGCCCGGCCACCCGGGCCAGGTGGAACTCCTCCCCCGCGTGGCTGGCCGACACCAGGGCCAGGTCGGCCGACCCGGTCAGCGGCAGCCCGGCGCCGATCATGCCGACCGTCTGCATCGGTTTGCTCGCGGAGCGCGGGAAGATCGGCGAGGTCACGTCACCCGCGGTGGCGACCACCGCGCCGTCGGCGTCGAGCACCACCACCGACCCCCGGTGTACGCCCTCCACGAAGCCGGACCGGACCACCTCGGCGAGGGCCGCGCCGCCCTCGTACGTCTCTCCCACAACGTGGACGGTACCGACGATGCGGTGTGGGCCGGCACCGGGGTGAGCAGGGACGCCACCTCCGGGTGTACAGCGACGGTGGGGAAGTCTCCCCTTACATTCCGAGCATCTCGCGCGCCTCGGCGGTGGTCATCGGCGGACGCTGCGCGAGCTGGGCGAAGCCGACCGCGCGGGCGACGAGCTGCATGTTGGACTCCACCGGCCGCCCCTTGGCGTACGTGATCGTGTCCTCCATGCCGACCCGCAGGTGGCCTCCGGCCGACAGACTCGCGAGCAGCACCGGAATGCTGGTGCGGCCGACGCCGGTCGCCGAGAACGTGGTCCCCTCCGGCAGGTCCCGCAGCATCTGCTGGGCCGCGACCAGGGTCGCCGTGGTGCCCGGCATCCCACCCGGCACCCCCATCACGAAGTCGACGTGCACGTGACCGCCGTGCGGCAGCCCGTACCGGCCGAGCAGCCGCTGCAACGCGGTCAGGTGGCCGAGGTCGAAGATCTCGTATTCGGGCACGACGCCCCGCTCCTGCATCCGGGTGTGCAGGTCGACGATGAACTCCCAGCGGTTGAGGAACACGTCGTCGCCGAAGTTGACCGTGCCCATGGTGCACGAGGCCATGTCCGGTCCCGCCTCCAGCACGGCCAGCCGGTGCGACTCCGGGTCGGTGACCGCCCCACCGGTGGAGAGCTGCACGATCAGGTCGGTGCTCTCCCGCAGCGCCGCCACGGTCTCCCGCAACCGTCCCTGGTCCAGCGTCGGGCGCGCCTGGCCGTCGCGGATGTGGACGTGGATCACGGAGGCGCCCAGCGCCTCGCACTCCTTCGCCGTGAGCAGCAGCTCGTCCAGGGTCACCGGCAGCGCCGGCACCTCCGTC
Source organism: Micromonospora sp. NPDC003241 (assembly GCF_053589795.1). Taxonomy (NCBI): domain Bacteria; kingdom Bacillati; phylum Actinomycetota; class Actinomycetes; order Micromonosporales; family Micromonosporaceae; genus Micromonospora; species Micromonospora sp. NPDC003241. The sequence goes on from NZ_JBSFSO010000001.1 coordinate 323,050, forward strand.
TTGGCCGACTCCGCGCCGGTGGGGGCAACCGTGATCAACGTCGCTGTTGTCATGCCGGCGATCCTAGAACCCCCTTCCCGGTCCCCGGCGCAGGCAGGTGCCGTCGGTGCGAGCAGGGAGCGGGAGCCGTCGGTGTTAGCAGGGGACCCCTGCTATACCGCAGGCGTTAATAAGGTGCCCTTCCTTACATCACGTCGATGGCGGCGGTGCTCTCGCCGACCCGGAGCGTCGCGTCGTCCGAGACCGAGCGCTTCACCACGGCCAGCGCGATCTGGCCCTGCTCGTGGTGGAGCACGGCGGTGCCGACGAAGCCGACCGTCCGGTCGTCCAGCGTGATCGGGGTGCCGGCGGCCGGGAGCTGGTCGGTCATCACCCCGTCCAGGTGCAGCAGGACCAGCCGACGCGGCGGACGGCCCATGTTGTGCACCCGGGCGACCGTCTCCTGCCCCCGGTAACAGCCCTTGTCCAAGTGCACGGCGGGGGCGATCAGGTCCACCTCGGCCGGGATCGTGCGGTGGTCGGTGTCGACACCGACCCGAGCCCGGTGGGCGGCGACCCGCACCGCCTCGTACGCCCACAGCCCGGCGGGCCGCACACCGCCGTCGCGCAGCCGGTTCACCACCTGCTCCATGGCGGCCCGGGGCACCAGCAGGTCCACGCCGAGCGGCACCCGGCGAGCCCAGCCGCCATCGGGCAGCGGCGTGACGTCGTACCGGGCGGTCGGGCGGGCGGGCAGCTCACCGGAGCGGAACTTGGCCCCCGGTACGCCGAGCACCTCGGGCTCGGCGAGCGGCGGCACGTCCAGCAGGGCCACCGCGTCGGGCGCCTTCGGCCCGACCAGCGACAGCAGCGCGTACTCGGCGGTGGCGTCGCGGGGCTCCACCCGGCTGAAGAAGCGCATCTTCTCCAGGTAGCCCAACAGGCCCCCGGTGGCGCCGGGCTCGGTGTCCAGCCAGAGGGTGTCGCCGTCCTCGGTCACCATCGCGTGCTGCTCGACGTGCCCGTGCGGCGAGAGCACCAGCAGCTCGGTGCCCTGCCAGGCCCCCAGGTCGGCCAGGTGCTGGGTGGTGAGGGTGTGCAGCCAGGAGATCCGCTCCGCGCCCGGCACCGCGACCACGCCCCGGTGCGAGCGGTCCACCAGGCCGACCTCGGTGTCGAGCAGCCGCTGCTCACGCATCGGGTCGCCGTAGTGCGCGGCCACCGACCGTACGCCGGCCGCCGCGTGTGCCGGCTCCGGCTGGTCCCGGCTGGCCTCGTCGATGCTCTCCACGGTCACCGCACCCGCGATGTCGATCATTTCTGCTCCCCGTCCCCGTCTCCGCACCGCTCGCACACGCCGAAGAAGGAGACGTGGCCGATGTCGACCCGGAAGCCCCGCTCGGTCGCCAACTGGTCGGCCAGCGGGCGCAGCAGCTCGGGTTCCATCTCGTCGATCGCGCCGCACTCCCGGCAGACCAGGTGGACATGCTGGTCCTCCCCGGCGGCGTGGTAGGTCGGCGATCCGTGCGACAGATGGGTGTGGGTGACCAGGCCGAGCCGCTCCAGCAGCTCCAGCGTGCGATAGATGGTGGTGATGTTGACACCGGCGGCGACCTCGCGGACCGCCGTGTGCACCTGCTCCGGGGTGGCGTGCCCCAGGTCCAGCACCGCTTGCAGGATCAGCTGCCGCTGCGCCGTCAGCCGCAGCCCACGGGCGCGGAGCAGTTCCGCCAGGGAGGATTCGGACACCCTCCGATCATAGTTCGGAGATGCGCGTACCTCCGGATGCGGGCGTCGGCACTAGGCTCGGCCGCATGGTGGCGTCCCGGATCGGCGTACTGGGCCGGGGCCTGCGACCGCCCGGCGAGCCGCTGCTGCGCGGCGACGACCTCGGCGTCCTGCACGGCGACGGGCTGTTCGAGACCATGCACCTGCGCGGCGGTCGGCCGTGGCTGCGGCAGGAGCACCTGGCCCGGATGCGGGCCGGCGCAGCCGCCGTCGAGCTGCCCCTGCCCCCCGACGCCGACCTGGTCGCGCTGCTGGACGACGTCACCGCCGGCTGGCCGACCGAGGTCGAGGGCGCGCTCCGGCTGGTCTGCACGCGCGGCCCCGAGGGCGGCGGAGGACCCACCGTGTACGCCACCCTCGCCGAGGTGCCGACCACGGCTCGGCAGGCCCGCCGGGACGGGGTACGGGTGGCCACGCTTCCGCTGGGCGTACCCGCGCAGGCCCGACCGGACCTCGACTGGCTCCCCGCCGGCCTCAAGTCGACCTCGTACCGGGCGAGCACCGCCGCCCGCCGCTGGGCGGCCCGGGTCGGCGTCGACGACGTGCTCTGGGTCTCCTCCGACGGGTACGTGCTGGAGGGGCCGACCGCCAACGTGGTCTGGCTGGACGGGGACACCCTGTGCACGGTGCCGGCCCGGGACACCGGCATCCTGCCCGGCACCACCGTCGCGTGGCTGCTGGCGCACGCCGCCGAGCTGGGCTGCACGGCCGACGAACGGATGGTCACCCCGGCCGGTCTGCACACCACCGACGGCGTCTGGCTCACCTCGTCGGTACGCGGCGCGGTGGCGGTGCGCAGTCTCGACGGCACGCCGCTGCCGCCCGGTACGCGTACCGGGGCGGTGCAGGAACTGCTCGGTTTCCCGCTGCCCTGACGGCTGGCCGGAGGGCCGCCGTCACGGCCGACGCCGGAAGCCGAACGCCAGACGCCCGTCGACTCAGCCGGCCACCCGGATCAGGCGTGCCGACAGGTGCGGCGTGAGCGGCTGGCCGACCGCGGCCATGTCCTGCGCGTACAGCAGCGCTCCCTCGACGATGCCGAAGAGCCGGTGCCCGGCGGTCACCTCCTTGGCGGTGGAGGTCCGCACCACCGCGTCGGTGACGAACTCGATCTGCGTGCCCTTGCGCCGCCCGACGTGCAGCTCCATCACGCCGGTGGGGACGGTCAGCAGCGCCTCCAGCTCGTCGGTGACCCGGTCACCGTCGAACACCGGACGCCACCAGCCGACCTCCCGACCGGCCGGACGCACCGGCTGGCTCTGCTCGTCGAGGATCCACGCCCGCGACTCGTAGTGCAGGAAGGGACGGCCGTCGTGGCTGATCCGGATCTCCTGGGCGAAGTCGAAGTCCTCGATGGTGGGGAAACCACCCCGGCCGCGTCCCCGCCAGACGCCGACGTACGGCAGCAGCCCGTCCAGGCTCGGATGCAGCTTCGGCCCGACCCGCAGGTCGTGGCTCTCCTCGAAGGGGTACGGCTCGACCGGCGGCGCGTTCAGCCACGGCGGCGGTGCCAGCGGATTGTCGTCCGACGCGCTCACTGTGCCTCTTTCGTTCGCGACTGCGGGGCTCGCAACACCGGCTCACTCCTCGCGCTCACTGTCTGCCTCTCGCTAGGAGGACCGCCACATATACCAAGCCACCGGCGAGCGCGCCCAGGCCGGCGACCAGCAGGCTGACGAACCCGATCTCGGTGACCATCCGGGCCATCTTATGCTGGGCGGCATGGCCCGCACTCTCGTCGTCAAGGCCACCGCCGGCGCCGACGCGCCGGAGCGATGCGCCCAGGCGTTCACCGTCGCCGCCACTGCGGCGGCAGCCGGAGTACACGTCTCGCTCTGGCTCACCGGTGAGTCGACCTGGTTCGCGTTGCCCGGTCGCGCCCAGAATTTCGAGCTGCCGCACTCCGCGCCACTGGCCGAGCTGCTGCACGTGATCCTGGCGACCGGCACGGTGACCGCCTGCACCCAGTGCGCCGCCCGCCGGGACATCGGCACCGGCGACGTGATCCCCGGCGTGCGGATCGCCGGTGCCGCCGTCTTCGTGGAGGAGACGATGGCCGAGGGCGCACAGGCACTCGTGTACTGAGGGCAGCGCGCCGGAACCGGCCCGACAACTCGGGCTAATGCCTACGATTCGGGTGTGACCGAGGCGACCGAGCAGTTCTTCGCGGCGCTGCCGGCCCGGGCCCCGGAGGTACTCCGCGCCCCCGTGGCGGGCAAGCTCCGGATCGACCTCTCCGACGGCCACCACACCGAGCACTGGCTGGTCCGGATGCGACCGGGCGCGGCCGAGGTGGGCCAGGGCCCGGAGTCCGCCGACGCCGTCTGGTACTGCGGCGTCAACCTGTTCGACCGGCTGGTCACCGGCCAGGCGCAGAGCATCTCCGCGGTGTTCCGCAACGAGAGCACGTACACCGGGGACGTGGTCCTGTTCCTCGCCTTCCGGCGCTTCTTCCCACCACCGCCCGGCACCCGGGACCCCCGTGAGGTGGCCCGCGAGCACGTCAGGCGGACCCGGTGAAGGAACTCGTCAGCATCCTGGACGGCAACACCTTCTTGGTCAGCGACAGACGCGGCGACATCGAGCCGGCGATCGACTTCCCCACCGGACTCTTCTCCTTCGACACCCGGTTCCTCTCCACCTGGCTGCTGCTGCTCGACGGCGAGCGGCTGCACGCGCTGTCGATGGACGACTCGGAGTCGCATCGGACCCGGTACTTCCTGGTGCCGGGCGAGCCCACCCATTTCCTGGACGCGAAGGTCTCGGTGATCCGCAGCCGGGCCATCAGCGGCAGCTTCGAGGAGGAGCTGACCGTGCTCAACCACTCCGGGCAGCCGATGACGTTCACCGTCCGGATGGAGATGGGCGCCGACTTCGCCGACCTCTTCGAGATCAAGGACACCCAGCGCAAGCGCGGGGAGCACACCTCCGCCCCCGGCGAGAACGCGCTGCGCCTGGACTACCGCCGGGAGGCGTTCCACCGGGAGACGGTGATCAGCAGCAGCGCACCGGCGGAGGTCGACCTGACCGGGATGACCTTTCCGATCGAGATCGGGCCGCACGGCGAGTGGACCACCCGGCTCACCGTCGCCACCACGATCTACGGTGCCCGTGGCGAGGACGTCCGCAGCAAACTCCCCTTCTCCGGCAGCCGGACGACCGCCGTCATCCAGGCCGAGCACGCCGAGTTCATCGCCAAGGCGCCGAAGCTGAGCTGCGACTACCAGCCGCTGACCGAGGCGTACCGGCGCAGCCTCGACGACCTGGCCGCGCTCCGGTACGAGTCGATCGCGCTCGGCGTCCGCCTGTTGGCCACCGGGCTGCCCTGGTTCATGACCCTGTTCGGCCGGGACAGCATCATCACCTCGCTCCAGGTGCTGCCGTTCCAGCCGGAGCTGATCCCGCCGACGTTGACGATGCTGGCCGGTCTCCAGGGCCACCGACTGGACGACTTCCGCGACGAGGACCCCGGCAAGATCCTGCACGAGCTGCGCTACGGCGAGACCGCCGGCTTCGAGGAGCAGCCGCACTCGCCCTACTACGGCGCCGCCGACTCCACGCCGCTGTTCGTGATCCTGCTCGACGAGTACGAGCGGTGGACCGGCGACGTGGCCCTGGTCAAACGGCTGGAGTTGGCCGCCCGGGGCGCGCTGGCCTGGATCGACACGTACGGCGACCTGCTCGGCACCGGCTATCTCTGGTACCAGACCCGCAACCCGAAGACCGGCCTGGAGAACCAGTGCTGGAAGGACTCGTGGGACGCGATCTCCTACGCCGACGGCCGGCTGCCGAGCTTCCCCCGGGCCACCTGCGAACAGCAGGGCTACGCGTACGACGCCAAGCTGCGCGGCGCCCGGATGGCCCGGCTGTTCTGGAACGACCCGGAGTACGCCGACCGGCTGGAACGGGAGGCCGCCGAGTTGAAGGAACGGTTCAACCGGGACTTCTGGCTGCCCGAGAAGGAGTACTACGCGCTGGCCCTGGACGCCGACGGCACGCCGGTGGACGCGCTCAGTTCCAACATCGGGCACCTGCTCTGGAGCGGCATCGTCGAGGAGTCGAGGGCCCGGCGGATCGCCGACCACCTGGTCGGGCCGCGCCTCTTCTCCGGCTGGGGCGTCCGTACCCTCGCCGACGACCAGGGGCGGTACAACCCGATCGGCTACCACGTCGGCACGGTCTGGCCGTTCGACAACTCGCTCATCGCCTGGGGACTGTGGAAGTACGGCTTCCGCGCCCAGGCCGGGCAGATCTGCGAGTCGATCCTGGCGGCGGCGCGCTACTTCGACGGTCGGCTGCCGGAGGCGTTCGCCGGGTACGAGCGCGACCTCACCGAGTACCCGGTGCAGTACCCGACCGCGTGCAGCCCGCAGGCCTGGTCGGCGGGGACGCCGCTGATGCTGCTGCGGGTGATGCTCGGGCTCGAACCGCAGGGCGAGCACCTGATCGTCGACCCGTACGTGCCGCAGGGCATCGGGCGGGTCGAGCTGCTGGACATCCCCGGCCGCTGGGGACGCGCGGACGCGCTGGGTCGCAGCCGCAGTCGCAGCCGGGACGACGCGCTCGGCTGAGCGGGTCAGCAGTCGCAGCCGGTGGTGCCGATCAGCCGGCGCAGCCGGTGGTGGCGGCGAGCACCACCTCGCCCGCGCCCAGGTCTGCGAGGACCGCGACGCCGTCGCGCCGGAAGGCGTACACCTCGCTGGTGTCGACCACCGGCGTGCCGCCCGCCAGCGGTGCGAGCGTGGCCTGCGGCGACGTGGGCAGCGCGCCGGCGGCGGACCGGACGGTACGCGCCGACCCGCCACCCGGGCACGGCGCGGCCACCACCTCGTCGGGTTCGGTCGCCGTGCCGCCGAGCGTGCGCAGCGCCTCGGTCAGGGCGCCGACCTCGGCTCCGGCGGCGCCCGTCCCCGGCGCGGAGTAGTCGTCGCCGACCATCCGGCACCCGGTGTCCGCGGTCAACCGGATCCGGCCGTCGGAAACCGGTCGTCCCAGCACGGTGACGAACTCGCCCGCGTCGGCGCGCAGCCGGGGCCCCTCGGAGGTGACCCGGACGCCGGACCGCCACGCCGTGGGCAGCCGGTCGGAGATCTCCTGGAGCGCGGCCCGTTCCTCGCCTACCGGCACCGCCAGGTCGACGGCCCGGACCAGCTCCGCTCCCTCGGCGAAGGGGGTGATCCGGCAGCCCCGGTCCACCTCGGGGGCGACCAGCGCGGGCACCGCACCCCAGCTCGCCGCCACCAGCTCGCCGATGGCGGCATCCACCACCGGGCCGGCCTCGGCCAGCGTGCGCTGCTCGCGGACGGTCGGCGGGTCCTGCCGGGCGGAGCGCCAGGTGAGACCGGCGAGCAGCACCGCCCAGGCCACGGTCGCCACGATCAGCCAGCGCGGCCACCGGGGTTCGGGGGCCGGGGGCCGGGGACCTGCGGGCGGGGGAAACCCCGTCTGGACAGCGCCACTCACCGGGTCATGGTGTCACGCGTGGTGTACCGCCTCGCCGGGACGCCCGTCGGCGGCCTCCGGCGGGGTGCTCAGGCGGTAGCCCACCCCCCGGACCGTCTGCACCTGCGGGCCCCCGGGCAGCGCCCGCAGCTTGCGCCGCAACCGCTTCACCGCCGAGTGCAGGATGGCGGTGTCACCGAGGTACGCGCCGCCCCAGACGGAGGCGAACAGCCGCTCGTAGCTCCAGAGCGCGAGCGGCGGGTTCATCAGCCGGGCCAGCAGCTCCCGCTCGGTACGCGTCAGGCCCAGCGGCGCACCCCGCCAGGTGACCAGGTGCCCGGCCCGGTCCACCACGAGATCGCCCCAGCTCGCCGGGCGGCTGGTCGGCTCGTCGGTCGACCCGGCGGGCTCGGCCAGCGGGGCCGGGAACATCGCGCGCAACTGCGCGAGATCGCTACAGATCACCACCGGCCCCACCCCGTCCAGCCGCTGCATGACCCGGTGCCGGACCGAGGCGTCGGAGCTGACGCAGACCAGGATCGGTATCTCCTCAACGGACACGTTGCCTCCCCCGAGAGCACCGTGCTGACCTGCGACTTTCCATCAATCGCCAACGACAGTCACCGATGGAGCCCCCGAATCAGACTAACGGTCAGGATCCCGCCACGTCACTGACCGAGTACTGACCGACGCCGTCCATTGATCACTGACTGTCGGAGCAAGAGCATGACTCTCAGCGGGCGGGCGCTCACCATCAGCCACCCACATCGTCCGGTCCGCTCCGCGACGTCGCATCCCGGCGCGCGGGTCTCCGGCCCCGAACGGATCGGGGCCGACGACGTGGGGGAGGAACCTTGTTCACACGACCATCCGCACGGTCATCACGGTGGCGGGCGGTGACGCTGCTGGCCGCCGCCGTACTCGCCGTCACCGCCCAGCCCGCCGTCGCCGCACCGGCCCCCCAGCCGACGGCACACCGGGCCGCCGTCGACCAGGGGCTGCTCGACCGGTTCGACACCGCGTCGACCACGACGTTCCTGGTGTACCTGCGGGAGACCGCCCCGCTGGCCGACGCCGCCCGACTGCGCGACGCCGACCGTCGGGCGGACGAGGTGCACCGACTGTTGACCGGCACCGCCAGCCGTACCCAACATGACCTGCGGGCGCTGCTCGACGAGCGCAAGGTGCCGCACACCGCGTACTGGATCGCCAACGCGATCCGGGTCGAGGGTGACAAGGCGCTGCTGGACGAGATCGCCCGGCGGCCCGAGGTGGCCCGGATCTCCCCCAGCCGCAGCTACCCGCTGGTCCGGCCGACCGCCACCGACACCGCCCGGGCCCGCACCGCGGCCGTCGAGTGGGGCCTGACCAACATCGGCGCACCGCAGGTGTGGGACGAGTTCGGCGACCGTGGCGAGGGCGTCGTGGTCGCCAACATCGACAGCGGCGTGCGGTACGACCACCCCGCGCTGGTCGCCTCCTACCGGGGCAACCTCGGCGAGGGCTTCGACCACGCGTACAACTGGTTCGACCCGACCGGCGTCTGCGCCGGCACCGCACCCTGCGACAACAACGACCACGGCACGCACACCATGGGCACCATGGTCGGCGACGACGGCGCCGGCAACCAGATCGGCGTGGCCCCGGGCGCCCGGTGGATCGCCGCCAAGGGCTGCGGCTCGAACACCTGCGCGGACGCCTCGTTGCTCGCCGCCGGCCAGTGGGTGCTCGCGCCGACCGACGCGGCCGGCCAGAACCCCCGACCGGACCTGCGCCCCGACATCGTCAACAACTCCTGGGGCGGCGACGGAGGCGACCCGTGGTACCAGCAGACCGTCGCCGCCTGGCGGGCCGCCGGCATGTTCCCGGTCTTCTCCTCCGGCAACGACGGACCGGCCTGCGGCAGCGCCGGCTCGCCCGGTGACAACGCCAACGCGTACGCGGTCGGCGCGTACGACGTGAACAACGCCATCGCCAGCTTCTCCGGCAGAGGCTCCGGCACCGACCAGATCAAGCCCAACATCGCCGCGCCCGGCAGCAACGTCCGCTCCAGCGTCCGCAACGGCGGGTACGCCTCGTTCAGCGGCACCTCGATGGCCGCCCCGCACGTGGCCGGCACCGTCGCGCTGGTCTGGGCGGCCGCGCCGAGCCTGCGCGGGGACGTGGCCGGCACCGAGGCGCTGCTCGACCGCACCGCCCGCGACGTCGACGCCACCACCTGCGGGGGCACCCCGGCCGACAACAACGTCTTCGGCGAGGGACGCCTGGACGCGTACGCGGCGGTGCGGGACGCCCCACGCGGCCCGGTGGGCCGGGTCACCGGCGTGGTCACCGACGCAGCCGACGACGACCCGGTCGCCGGTGCCACCGTGACCGACGGCACCCGCACCTCCACCACCGGCGCCGACGGCCGGTACGCGCTCAACGTGCCGGCCGGCGAGACCAGCCTGACCGTCAGCGCCTACGGCTATGCCGGTCAGTCGGCGACCGTCACGGTGGCCGAGGGCGAGGCCGTCACCCGGAACTTCGCGCTGACGGCGACCCCGACGGTCACGGTCAGCGGAAAGGTCACCGACGGTTCCGGACACGGCTGGCCGTTGTACGCGAAGGTCGAGGTGGCCGGGCGGCCCGGTGGGCCGGTCTTCACCGACCCGGTCACCGGTCGCTACTCGTTCACCGCGCCGGGCGGCAGCACGTACCGGCTCACCGTGAACGCCCGCTACCCGGGCTACCGCACGGTGACCCGGGAGGTGCCGGTCGGCAGCGCGGCCACCACGGCCGACGTGGCCGTCCCGGTCGAGGCCGGGTGCACCGCCGCCGGCTACACCGGACGGTTCGGGGCCCCGCTGCTGACCCAGAGCTTCGACGGCACCGGCACCCCGGCCGGTTGGCGGGTCGACAACCGCACCGCCTCCGGTGGCTGGACCTTCACCGACGCCCGGTCGCGCGGCAACCTGACCGGTGGTGCCGGCGGGTTCGCCATCGTCGACAGTGACGCCCTGGGCAGCGGCAACACCCAGGACACCGACCTGATCGCCCCGCCGCTGGACCTCTCCGGCACCGCCGCGCCGGTGCTGCGCTTCCGCAGCGACTGGCGGGCCGTCGGGATCACCGACACCGCCGACGTCGACGTCTCCGTCGACTCCGGCGTCACCTGGACCAACGTCTGGCACCAGACCACCAGCCGGCGTGGCCCGCGCGTCGAGGAGGTGGCGCTGACCTCGGCGGCGAACGCCGCCTCGGCCCTGGTCCGCTTCCGGTTCAAGGGCACCTTCGCCTGGTGGTGGCAGGTGGACGACGTGGAGGTGGTCAACCGCGAGTGCACCCCGGTGCCCGGTGGGCTGGTGGTCGGCACCACCACCGACCGCAACACCGGTGCGCCCGTGGACGGCGTGACCGTGGTCAGCGACGATCGGCCGCAGGACCGCGCGGTGTCGACGGCGACCCCGGAGGACACCGCCGAGCCGGACGGCTTCTACTGGCTCTTCTCCGGCCTGACCGGCGCCCACCCGTTCACCGCCAGCCGTCCCCCGTACCAGCCGGCCACCAAGCAGGTCACGGTCGACGCCGACCGGGTCAAGCGGGCCGACTTCGCCCTCGGCGCCGGGCGGCTCACGGTCAGCCCCGCGTCGGTCGTGTCGCACCAGCCCTACAACAGCACCCGGACCACCAAGCTGACCGTGCGCAACACCGGCAGCGCACCGGCCGCCGTCGAGCTGCTGGAACGCACCGGCACGTTCGAGCTGCTGAACCAGTCCGGCGCACCGCTGCGGGAACAGAAGATGAAGGGGATCAGCAAGGCCCGCACCGGTGTCGCGTACGGCGGGGCGGCACCCGAGGTGCGTACCACGGCCGACGACGCGTGGAGCCCGATCGCCAAGCTGCCGGCCGCGATCTATGACAACGCCGCCGCGTGGCTGGACGGGAAGATCTATTCGGTCGGTGGTGGCGGTGGCACCGGCACCGAGCGGCGGGCCTGGGCGTACGACCCGGGTACCGACGCCTGGACGGCCCTGCCGGACCTGCCGGTGGTGCGTTCCAAGCCGGTCGCGGCAGCGGTCAACGGCAAGCTGTACGTGATCGGCGGCTGGGGCGCGGACGACCGTACGGTGGCCACCGTCGACGTCTTCGATCCGGTCGTCGGCACCTGGAGCACCGTGCCGGGGGCGACCAACCCGGCACCGGCTGCGGCGGCCGGCGGGGCGGTGGTCGACGGGAAGGTGTACCTGGTCGGCGGCTGCGCCGACGCCACCTGCACGGACTCCGACCGGCTGGTGGTCTTCGACCCGGCGACCGGCACGTTCGGCACCCGGGCCGCCTACCCGCACCCGGTGTCCTGGCTGGCCTGCGGCGGGCTCGGCGAGACGGTGCACTGTGCCGGTGGCACCGGCAGCACCGAGTACACCGACGCCTACCGGTACGACCCGACGGCCGACACGTGGAGCGCGCTGCCGAGCATGCCCACCGAGCTGTGGGGCTCCCAGTACGCGGCGGCCGGCGGGATGCTCGTGCTGGCCGGTGGCGTGACGGCCGGTTCGACGGCGGTCAGCAACCGCACCATCGCCTACGACCCGGCCACCGGGGCCTGGCGTGACCTGCCCAACGCCCAGTTCGGCCGGTACCGGGGCGCGGCGGCCTGCGGCGCGTACAAGATCGGTGGTTCGCCCAGCTCCTTCGTGGGCTCGGCGGACAGCGAGCGGCTCGGTGGTCTGGAGCAGTGTGCCGCCGAGGCGGACGTACCCTGGCTCTCCAGCTCCCCGGCCACCTTCACGCTGGCGCCGGGCGCCTCCCGGACGGTGACGGTGACGCTCACCGCCACCGCGGCGGCCGGGTTGCAGCAGCCGGGGCGGTACGACGCCGAACTGGCGGTCGCCTCGGACACCCCGTACCCGGTGACCCCGGTGTCGGTGGAGATGAACGTCTCGCCGCCGTCGAGCTGGGGCAAGATCCAGGGCACCATCACCGGCACCACCTGCGGTGGGGTCACGGTGCCGGTGGCGGCGACCGTCCGGGTGAACCTGATCTCGGCCGGCACCGGCACGACCCTGACCTCCGGCACCAACGGCAGGTACGCCTGGTGGTTGCCGAAGGGCCGGTACGAGGTGATCGTGGCCAAGGACGGCTGGGTGCCGCAGGTCAAGCGGCACCAGATCGAGGCGGGCATCGTCGGCTCGCTCGACTTCGCCCTTGATCCCGCGTCGACCTGCACCAGAGCGACCGGTATCTGACGCACCACCAGTGGTGGCCGCCGGTCCGTTCACGGACCGGCGGCCATCGCCGCTCTATCCGCCCAGAATCCTGGCTGTAGCCCGTGGCCCGTAGCCGTGGCCCTGACGCCTGATCCGTGGCCGTGGGCCGTGGCCGTGGGCCGTGGCCGTGGACCGTGGGCCGTGGCCGTGGACCGTGGGCCGTGGACCGTGGGCCGTGGCCGTGGACCGTGGGCCGTGGCCGTGGACCGTGGCCGTGGCCATTGGCTGTGGCCGCAAGTCGAGAATGCGGGTGGGGACGCTGACGATGAGGTCGTTGCTGGGTCGCCTGCTGCGGCCCGACCACGACGGCGGCTGCTCCCGCTACCCCCGCTGCCGACCTGACCGAGGCGGCTCGCGAGCGAGAGTCACCGCCAATCTTGGAGCGTTTCCGTTAGTTGCTAACGGAAACGCTCCAAGATTGAGATCTCGGCGGGCCCCCTCGCGCCTTCGGACACACCGACGCGCTGCGGCATGACGCCTGATCCGTTCTCGCCGTCAGCTCGACAGGGCGCGCACTCGACATGGTGCGCACTCGACATGGTGCGCGCCCGCCGGTTCCTGTCGCGCGTCCGTCCACCCGACTGTTTCTCCTGGTCATCGGCGTTTCCGACCGGCCGGAGGGTCATCCGGTCGTCGGCCGAACGGACGAAAGCGATCATCGCTCTTGGCGACCAGCGGTACATCACTTAGCGTTAGCAGCACGCCTCAACGCGAGCGGCGTTCACAACCCCTCCCGCCTGCGGATTGGCTGTCATGCTGGAAGTCCTCCTGGCCTCGACCATCACTGTGAGTGCCGTCGCGCTGCTGCTGGTCGTCGGATCGTTCGGGTACGGCTTCGTCCGCCCCGAGGTGGCCTACCGGCCGCGTCACGGGATTCGGCCACCGCGCTACGGCCCGGTGCGCGCCGACCAGGTGGCGGTCCTGATCGCCTGCCGCAACGGCGCCGCGACCGTCGCCGAGACGGTACGCGCGGCCCGCGCCACCGGCAGCGACGTGTACCTGGTCTCCGACGCCTCGACCGACGACACGGCGCACCTCGCCGAGGCCGCCGGCGCCCGGGTGCTGGCCCTGACCCGCAACGTCGGCAAGCCGGCCGCCCTGCACGCCGGATACGTCGAATTCGGTCTCGGTACGCACTACCGGGCGGTCGCCATCCTCGACGACGACGTGGTGGTCGCGCCGGACTTCGTCACCGCCGCCCTGGCCGAGCTGACCGAGGAGGTCGGCATCGCGGTGGGCCACAATGTCACGTGGTGGCCGCCGGAGCGGCGGTGGAACCCGTGGCTGGCCAAGCGCGCCTACAGCTATTGGATGTACCAGGCGGTGATCCGCCGGATCCAGAGCCACTTCAACGTCATGAACTGCATCTCCGGCTCGAACTCGGTGTACCGCACCGAACTGCTGGACACCGTGCTGCCGCAGCAGCCGCCCTACATCGTCGACGACACGTACTGGGTGCTGGAGACGCACCGGCGCAACCTCGGCCGGGTCGTGTACGCGCCGCGCGCCCTGGCACACCTCCAGGACCCGACCACGCTGCCCGACTGGTACCGGCAGAACCTGCGCTGGATGTGGGGCACCTTCCAGGGCGTCATCGGGCACCGGGTGGGTCGGCACACCAGCCGCTTCGACTTCGCGTACCTGCTGTTGATGCTGCACTGGGTGCTCTATGTGGCGGGCGCCCCGATGACCCTCTGGCTGCTCGCCACCGCCGGCCCCGGGCTGCTGGCCGGGCTGGGGCTCATGCTGGCCGGGCAGAGCCTCTGGGTCGGCCTCGCCGCGTGGCGGCTCCGACGCCCCCGCCTACCGCTGTTCCTCCCCGTGATCGTCTTCGCCGACCTGTTGTACCGGGTGATCCTGGTGCACGCCCTGGTGAAGGCGATCCGACAGCCGACGGTCGACCGGTGCGTCTGGGACTCCCCGGCGCGCATGGCGGTCGGCGTGAAGGGCTGAGGGAGGTGACAACATGTCCGCGAACCAGGACCTCCCGCTGACCGGCGCCTCCACCGCCACCGTCGGCCTGCTCGGCAGCATCCTGCTGGGGCTCGGTGCCCTGCTGGTGACCGCCGCCAAGTGGGGTGCCAAGGCCCGCCGCAAGGTCGGCTGACGTACCGCCGGCACGACCCGACGTGGAAACGGCCGCCGGCATCACGCCCGGCGGCCGTTCCCATGTTCACCGCGCGGTCCCGGTCGAGGAGGGGCGGAGACGGCTCGTGGCCCGGATCCCCCGGCGGTGCGGGGGACGCGGGCCACGAGGCCGATCAGAGCGTGGGTCAGTCGGTGACCGTGACGGTCACCTCGGTGACGCCCCGGCCTGCGGTCACGGCGGTGTCGCCGTTGCCGTGCCGGGACAGGGCCCGCAGGGTCCAGTTGCCGGGAGCGGCGAAGAACCGGAACTGACCGGCCGGAGAGGTCACCACCTCGGCGGTGAACTCGCCGGTCGAGTCGAGCAGCCGGACGTAGGCACCCGGCACGGGGTCACCCTCGGCGGCGCGGACGACGCCGGTGATGACGGTTTCCTTCTCCAGGTCGATGCCGGCCGGCAACGGCGCGGCCTGATCCGGTGCGGCGCAACCGGCGGCGGTCGGAGCGGTCATCTCAGGCCTCCCCGGGCTCGTCGCCGAGTGCCACCGGCACACCGACCAGCGAGCCGTACTCGGTCCAGGATCCGTCGTAGTTCTTCACGTTGCGGTGGCCGAGCAGCTCCTGGAGGACGAACCAGGTGTGCGAGGAGCGCTCGCCGATCCGGCAGTACGCGATGGTCTCCTTGCCGTCGTCCAGCCCGGCCTCGCCGTAGATCTTGCGCAGCTCGTCGTCGGACTTGAAGGTGCCGTCCTCGTTGGCCGCCTTCGACCACGGCACGCTGATCGCGGTGGGGATGTGGCCACCCCGCTGGGCCTGCTCCTGCGGCAGGTGGGCGGGGGCGAGCAGGCGGCCGGCGAACTCGTCGGGGCTGCGCACGTCGACCAGGTTCTTGGTGCCGATCGCGGCGACGACCTCGTCGCGGAAGGCCCGGATGCTGGTGTCCGGCTCCTGCGCGACGTACTGCGTCGCCGAGCGGGTCACCTCGTCGCGGACCAGCGGACGGCCGTCCAGCTCCCACTTCTTGCGACCGCCGTCGAGCAGCTTGACGTCGCCGTGGCCGTAGAGCTTGAAGTACCAGTACGCGTACGCGGCGAACCAGTTGTTGTTGCCGCCGTACAGGACGACGACATCGTCGTTGCCGATGCCGCGCTCGGAGAGCAGCGCCTCGAACTGGGCCTTGTTGACGAAGTCCCGGCGGACCGGGTCCTGCAGGTCGGTCTTCCAGTCGAGCTTGATCGCACCGGCGATGTGACCGGTGGCGTAGGCCGAGGTGTCCTCGTCGACCTCGACGAAGACGACGCCCGGAGCGTCGAGGTTCTTCTCGGCCCACTCGGCCGAGACGAGTGCGGTGTCGCGACTCATCAGATCACTCCCTGGTGAGGATGGATGGTGAGCCAGCGCGCGGAGATCGCTGTGACGAAGGAGTCGCACCACGCGCGGGACCCATAGCTAGGAACGGATCACGGGATTCGTGCGACGGCGCCGCTGCCGGGCGTCCGGTGGGGTGCACCGGGATCAGGTACGCGTACCCCGAGTGCCTTAGGCCGCTAGGCGGCCCGAAACAGCCCCGCCGTCAGATGACGGGGCGACACAGGCAGGTGGCCACGCGGCACAGGTCGACCGCGCGCCGTTTGGTGAGGAGCGTCCCCATGACCAGGGAGCCTACCAGCGATCTCATGAATCTCCACCGGGCCGACCAGCATCCGGGACGTCGGCGCCGGGATCAGCCGACCGAGTTGATCGGTACGTCCCGTGCATCCGCGGTCACCGTCAGCCCCTCCGGCCTCGGCACGACCTCCCGGACGGTGAGCTGGAACGGCAGCTCCGGCAGGGGTACGTCGACCGAGATGCTGCGGGCGAAATTGTTCAGCAGAGTGCGGGCGATAGCGACGTTGGGCAGCCCCTCGGCGTCCAGGTCCTCGAAACGGAGCGCGATCTGCCCCTGCTCACCGACGACGATCTCGGCGATGCCGGTGACGGTGAGCCGCTGGCCGAGGACGTCCAGCGGGGCGGTCACGGCGAGCTTCCCGTCCTGCTCACCGAGGGTCAGGCCCTCGCGGTCGAGCAGCGCGGCCAGACTCTGGTAGCTGATCGTGCCGGTCCCGTTGACCGTCTCGGCCACCACCTCGCCCTGGCCGGTGCGCAACGTGTCCAGCGAGGCGCGCACGTTGCGGGCGTCCACGTCCAGGCTGGGCAGCGCGACCGCGTCACCCTGCACCGAGCCCTGTACGTCGCGCAGCCGGATGGTGATCCGCTCGTACCGGCCGTCGAGCACCTGGGTGAGGAAGGGGAACCCGCCCAGCTCGACCTCGGGCGGGGAGGACTGCGCACCCTGCTGGGCCACCTGCTGGCGGACCTCGTCGGCGATGGTGCGCTCGGCCACGTTCGCCGCGACCCGGTCGGCGATCGCGATCAGCCCGACGAGTACGAGCAGCAGGACGACGAAGCCGATCAGTACCTTGCGCCCCCGTCGCCGCGGTCGCCGTCCATAGGTCTGCTCGCGCTCCACGCCTTCTCCTGTCCTGTCGCGTCGACACCGGTCGAATCGCCGGTACGCCCGGCGGCGCACCGGTGTTACCCGATGTCCGGATTCCTCAACCGCCCGCCGCAGCGGCCGGCTACAACACCAGTCGGCACATCAGGTACGCGGCCGGGGCGGCCATCGCGAAGCCGGCGAGCGGCCCCTGCACGTGCCGGGCCGCCCACGCGTCGGGCAGCTCGCCCGCCATCAGTCGACCCGCCGCGGCGTACCCGGAGGCCAGGTCGGCCAGCACGGCGACGACTGCGGTGACCAGGCCGATGATCGCGGCCCGGGTCGGCGTGAACGGAGTGACCAGATAGCCGCCGAGCAACGCGCTCACGAGCGTACCCATCATGGCGCCACCGACCACCCCGGCGGCCCCCCGTGGCACCTGGGGCGCGAGTCGGGGCCAGGCCGCGACGGCGTCGGTCAGCCGGGCGACGGTCAGCGCGACCGCGCTCGCCGCGAGGCAGACCGCGATCGCCTGGGTGCCGGCGGGAACCCGGGTGAGCACGATGAGCGTGGCGAACGCGACCGGGCCGAGCACGATGGTCGCGGTGGTCCGCACCGAGTCGGTCACCCGCACCCGGTCCACCCGCCGGACCAACTGGCCGAGCACCGCGACGAGCACCCCGCCGACCGCGATGTAGAACAGCGGTAGGAGGCGAGGTTCGGCCGTACGGATGGCCACGGTGTCGGCCACGGCGGCGGCCAGCACGCCTACGCCGATCACCACCGCGGAGGCCGGCGGCCGGTTCACCACCGTCCAGGCCAGCACGAACAGCACCTGGACGAGGAACACCACGATGGCGAAGGGCACCCGGTCGCCGGGCCCGGAGGTCTGCGCGCCGACGATCAGACCGACGCCGAGCAGCGCGGCGAACCCGCCGACGGCGAGGGAGAGCTTCTTGGGGACCTCGACCGGTGGTTCCTCGTCCTCGTCCTCCTCCTCGTCGAGCGCGTCGTCGGCACGCCGGGGCGAGCCGCCACGGCGCAGGCGTCGCGGGCCCCGGGAGCGGCCCCGCTCCTCGGTCTCTACGGCCGGACCGGTACGCGGTGCCGAGCCCTCACCGGAGGGCGCGCCGTCCGCCCACGGGTCGCGGTCGGTCTCGGGCGAGTTGGAGGGAAACACCCACCGATCGTGCCAGACCATATGCACAACTCGGGTGCCACGGTTTCCGCGACGTTAAAACCTGGGCCGCGATCAGGGGCAGAAGGTGCAAACAGGAAACCGCGACAAGGTCCGAGCCGGGCCATCGGCTAGTCTCAAGCCGAAACCCGCCCGTCAGCGACGCCGGGACCCACGGAAGTTCCCAGCGCCCACTCGCCCTGAGTGCCGCTGGTCGCGTGCGGCCACACCGGCCGCCGGGACGGAGGTGATCGTGGAGATCCTGCTGCTGGTGACCGCACGGGCAGGCGAACCATCCGCAGTGCTGCCGGCAC
The DNA here is from genome assembly GCF_053589795.1 of Micromonospora sp. NPDC003241. Taxonomy (NCBI): domain Bacteria; kingdom Bacillati; phylum Actinomycetota; class Actinomycetes; order Micromonosporales; family Micromonosporaceae; genus Micromonospora; species Micromonospora sp. NPDC003241. Next base: position 341,557 of record NZ_JBSFSO010000001.1, read on the forward strand.
TCGACCTGCTGCCGCACTCGGTTCGCACCGCACCGCGCGACGTCCGCACTCTGGTCGCCGGCCCGAGCCCGGACGCCGTACTCGTCGACGCCCGCTCCGAGCTGAGCGAGGCGCGGGCGACCTGCCGCATGCTGCACGCCACCGGACTGGGCGTACCGCTGGTCGCGGTCGTCACCGAGGCCGGCCTGATCGCGCTCAACGCCGACTGGGGCGTGGACGACGTCATCCTCGCCTCCGCCGGCCCGGCCGAGGTGGAAGCCCGACTGCGGCTCGCGGTCGGCCGGTTGAGCAACGCCACGGCCGGCGCCGGCGGCTCGATCCGGGCCGGCGAGCTGATGATCGACCCGGACACCTACGCCGCCAAGCTCAAGGGCCGCCCGCTCGACCTCACCTACAAGGAGTTCGAGCTGCTGAAGTTCCTGGCCCAGCACCCGGGCCGGGTGTTCACCCGCGACCAGTTGCTGCGCGAGGTCTGGGGCTACGACTACTTCGGCGGCACGCGGACGGTGGACGTACACGTTCGCCGCCTGCGGGCCAAGCTCGGCTCCGAGTACGAGTCGATGATCGGCACCGTGCGCCAGGTGGGCTACAAGTTCGTCGTGCCGTCGAACCGGGCACTGGCCGAGGCCACCGAGCACGCGGCCCTGGCGCTGCGCCCCCTCACCGTCGAGGGCTAAATCCCTATACGCCCCTTTTGGTCGACTTGCCGGTCTTATGGTGACTGCCGAGTCGACCAGCAAAAGGGGCTGCGGTGGGCACGTATTACGGGAGCTCGGCACGACCTCCGGTGGGCACGGCACAGGCGGTCGGCATCATCGCGCTCGTGGTGTCCGCGGTGCTCGGCTCGGCGTACCTGCTCGGGCGCAACCTGCTGCCCGAGGAGCCGCGCAACGACTCCGCGGTCACCGCGACCGGTGCCGAGCACCCCGAGTACGCCGACCAGGTCCCGCCCTCGGCGGACTCCCCCGCACCCACCGGCACCCCCAGCTCCGTCCCGCCCAGCGGTGTCCCGCACGACCCGGACCACGGAGAGACCCCGGACCCCAACTTCGGCCCGATGGGCACCCGGGTCACCACCGGCACCGGCACCGTCGCCCTCACCTTCGACGACGGGCCGAACCCGGACTACACGCCCCAGGTGCTCGCCCTGCTGCGGGAGCACCGGGTCACCGCGACCTTCTGCCTGGTGGGCCAGAACGTCCAGGCGTACCCGTGGCTCGTCCAGCAGATCGTGGCCGACGGTCACACGCTGTGCAATCACAGCTGGGAACACGACGTGACGCTGGGCGCGCGGTCACCGGAACAGATCCGCAACGATCTGCTGCGGACCAGTGAGGCGATCCGCGCCGCCGTGCCGGACGCCCCGATCGCCTGGTACCGCCAGCCCGGCGGCGCCTGGACGTACTCCCTGGTCGCCACCGCCCGGGAACTCGGCATGACGCCGTTGCACTGGACGCTGGATACCTCCGACTGGCAGCGGCCCGGCGCGACCCGGATCGCCGCGTCGGTGCTCGACGGGGTGCAGCCCGGTTCGATCGTCCTGCTGCACGACGCCGGGGGCGACCGACAGGGCACAGTGGACGCCCTGTACCGCATCCTGCCCGAGCTGAGTGGCCGGCTCGACGTACAGGCGCTGCCGCGTCACGGCTTCTGACCGGCGTCGTCCCGCCCACCGCCGCGATGTCGCCGGTGACCCGGATACGGTGACGGGATGAGCGGCACTCGATCGACCGGCGACCAGGTCCACCGCACCGAGCGGCTCGGGCCGACGGAGATCGCCGAGGTGCTGGCGCTGGCGCGGACGGCGGGCGACTCCGACGGCGCGGACCCGCTGGACGAACACGTCCTGCTCCGGCTGCGCGACGAGCGGGCACCCGCGATCCATCTGCTGACCCGCGACGACGGCACTCTCACCGGGTACGCCCACCTGGACACCGGCGACCCGGGCAGCGGGATCGGGGCGGAACTCGTGGTGCACCCGGCGTACCGGCGACGCGGCATCGGTCGGGCGCTGGCCCGGGCGGTGGTCGCCGCCGCCACCGGGCCGCTGCGCGCCTGGGCACACGGCGACCACCCGTCGGCCGCCGCGCTCGCGGTGGACCTCGGCTTCCGCCGCGCCCGGGTGCTCTGGCAACTGCGTCGGCCGCTGACCGCACTGGACCCGCCACGCCTGCCCGACGGGGTGGAACTGCGTGCGTTCCGCCCCGGCCAGGACGACGACGCCTGGCTGACCCTGAACGCGCGGGCCTTCGCCGACCATCCCGAGCAGGGCCGGTGGAGCGCCGACGACCTACGGGTACGCCTCGACGAGCCGTGGTTCGACCCGGCCGGTTTCCTGCTCGCCGTCGAATCGGCGACCGGTCGGCTGCTCGGCTTCCACTGGACGAAGGTGCACGAGCGAGAGGGCTCGGCGCGCATCGGCGAGGTGTACGTACTCGGGGTGGAGCCGTCCGCGCACGGCGGTGGGCTCGGTCGGGCGCTGACCACGGCGGGGCTGGCGTACCTGCGGGAGCAGCGCGGGCTGGACCGGGTGATGCTCTACGTGGACGAGTCCAACACCGGCGCGGTGGCGCTCTACGAACGGACCGGGTTCGCCCGCTGGTCCGCCCACGTCAACTACCACCTGGGCTGAGGCGGGTCAGCGCGTCGGCGGGTCACCCAGATAGAAGCGGGGATCGACCTCGTCGGTGAGGTCCAGCACCGGCGTGATCGGGGTGGCCGCGTCCCGGGCCGCCGCCGCCCGCGCCACCGCCGCCAGGTCGTCGCAGGCGGCCACCTCGGCGAGCGTGACCTGGGTCGGCGGCAGCATCGTCAACTCACCGGCCGCAGCCCGTCGGCAGGCGTCCGCAGGACGGATCCAGAGGGCGTGGTCGGCCTCGCCGGAGACCTCCCGGGTCCGCTGCCCCTCGGGCAGCAGCGCGACGAAGAAGTACGTGTCGAAGCGGCGCGGCTCGAAGTCCGGGGTCACCCAGCGGCTCCACGGCAGCAGCAGATCGGAGCGGAGCGTCAGGTCCCGCGCGGCCAGCAACTCGGCGAAGCCGGTACGCCGCTGCTCCAGGTCGACCCGGGCGGCCTCCCAGCCGTCGTCGCTGACGTCGCCGACCACCCGGCCCGCATCCGGGCCGGCGAGCAGCACCCCGGCCTCCTCGAACACCTCGCGGGCCGCCGCGCAGACCACCGCCTGCGCGGCCTGCGGCGGCACACCGAGCCGTACGCCCCAGTCGGCCGGCTCGGGTCCCGCCCAGTCGAGGTGTGCGGTCGAGTCCGAGGGGTCGACGCCGCCGCCGGGGAAGGCGTACATGCCGCCGAAGGCCATCGCCGCGACCCGGCGGATCAGGTAGACCTCGAAGCCCTCGTGCGCCGGGCGCAGCAGCAGCACGGTGGCGGCCGTCCGGGGCACCGCGGGAACCCCGCCCGACGCCTGGAACCGGCGGGCGTGCTCCACCAGCGCGGGCGGCGCGGGATAACCACGATCCAGGGTCATACGCCGAGCTTAGAGCGATGTCCCGGCCGGTGGATCAGCGGTGCCGCCCGGAGGTGATCTTCGGTAACGTCACGCCATGACTCGTTGGGGCATTCTGGCCACCGGCCACATCGCCGCCCGCTTCGCCGAAGACCTCCGCCTGGTGCCGGGCGCGGAACTCGTCGCGGTCGGCTCACGGACCGCCGAGAGCGCCGAGCGCTTCGCCGAACGACACGGCGCGACCCGCGCGCACGGCACCTGGGACGACCTGGCCGCAGACCCCGAGGTGGACGTGATCTACGTCGCCACCCCGCACGCCGCGCACTACGAGGCGGCCGGCACCTGCCTCGCCGCCGGCAAGCCGGCGCTGGTGGAGAAGCCGTTCACGCTCGACCTGGCCACCAGCACCGAGCTGGTCCAGACCGCGCGCGCGGGCGGCGTCTTCCTGATGGAGGCCATGTGGATGCGGTGCAACCCGCTCATCCTGCGCGCCTGTGAGCTGATCGCCGAGGGGGCGATCGGCACGGTCACCGGCGTACGCGCCGACTTCGGCGTGGCCGGGCCGTTCCCGCCCGAGCACCGGATGCGGGCCCGGGCGCTGGGCGGGGGTGCGCTGCTGGACCTGGGCGTCTACCCGGTGAGCCTGGCCCACCTGATCCTCGGCGTGCCGCAGCACGTCCGGTCGTGGGCGAAGCTGGGCCCGGAGGGCACGGACGAGAACACCGGCATCGTCCTCGGGTACGACTCCGGCGCCGTCGCCACGCTGAGCTGCGGCATGGTCGGGGCGACCGGGCTCACCGCCTCGATCATCGGCACCACCGGGCGGATCGAGCTGCCCGACCCGTTCTTCCGGCCGGACGGCTTCGTCCTGCACCGGGCGGACGCGCCGGCCGAGACGATCAGCGCTGAGCTGGTCGGCAACGGCTACCAGTACGAGGCGATCGAGGTGCAGCGCTGCCTGGCCGAGGGGCTGACCGAGAGCCCGCTGGTGCCGCACTCGGCGACCCTGGAGATCATGACCCTGCTGGACGACGTCCGCGCGCAGATCGGCGTCTCCTACCTCTGAGCGATGTTAGGAAGGGTCCCCTGCTATACGCGAGGCGTTAGCAGGGGACCCTTCCTTTCACCTCAGCTGAACAGGGGGCGGACGACGAAGTACATGATCGCGCCGATCGAGCCGGCCGCCGGGAAGGTCAGGATCCAGGCGCCGACGATGTTGCCGGCCACGCCCCACCGCACGGCGGAGAGCCGCTTGGTCGCCCCGACGCCCATGATCGCCGAGGTGATCGTGTGGGTGGTCGAGATGGGCGCGCCGAGCACCAGCGCGTTGAAGTAGAGCACGCCGCTGGCCACGGTCTCGGCCGCGAAGCCCTCCGGCGGACGCAGGTCGATGATCTTCCGCCCGAGGGTACGGATGATCCGCCAACCACCGGCGTACGTGCCGGCGGCCAGCACGGCGGCCGAGGTCCAGAACGCCCACTCCGGGATGTAGGTGGCGTCCTCCTGGTAGCCACCGACGAAGAGGGCGAGCACCACGATGCCGATGGTCTTGGCGGCGTCCTGCATGCCGTGGCCGACCGACATGGCCGCCGCCGAGGCGGTCTGCGCCCAGCGGAAGCCCCGGTTCAGCTTGCCCGGGTGGCCCTTGCGGAAGATCCACTGCACGGCGATCATCGCGATGTAGCCGAGGATGAAGCCGACCATCGGCGACAGGATCATCGGGATGATCACGTTCTCGCCGATGCCCGACCAGAGCACGGTGCCGGAGGCCGCCACGGTCGAGCCGACCAGGCCACCGATCAGGGCGTGCGAGGAGGACGACGGCAGCCCGAAATACCAGGTGATGATGTTCCAGGTGATCGCGCCGATGACACCGGCGAAAACGATACCGAGGCTGGACACACCGGTGGGCAGCGCCACCAGCCCGCTGCCGACGGTCTTGGCGACCTCGGCGCCGAAGTGGGCGCCGATGAAGTTGCCGACCGCCGCCATGGCGAGCGCGACCCGGGGTGTGAGCGCCCGGGTGGAGATGCTGGTCGCGATCGCGTTCGCGGCATCGTGGAAGCCGTTGGTGTAGTCGAACACCAGGGCCACCCCGATCACCGCAAGCACCGCGATGAGCTCGGGACTCACAGGATCAGGACTCCTTGACCGCGATGGTCTCGACGGTGTTCGCCACGTGCTCGAAGGCGTCGCACGCGGCCTCCAGTTCGTCGGCGACCTCCTTCATCTTGAGCACGGTCAAGGCGTCGTACTCGCCCGAGAAGAGCCGCACCAGCAGCATCCGGTACGCCTGGTCGCCGTCGTTCTCCAGCCGGTTGATCTCGATCCAGTAGTCCTCCAGGTCCTTCATCGACTTCAGCCGGGGCATCGCCTCGGCGGTCAACTTGGCCTGCTGGTCGAGGACGTGCACCAGCTCGTGCATCTCCCGGGGCAGCGAGGGCAGCTTGGTCAGCCCGTACAGGTAGAGCAGGTTGCCGACCGCCTCCAGGTGGTCCATCACGTCGTCCAGCAGCGACCCCAACCGGTAGATGTCCTCCCGGTCGAACGGAGTGACGAAGGTCGAGTTGATCTTCTTGAACAACTCGTGGGTGATCTGGTCACTGTCGTGCTCGACCTCGGTGAGCCGTTCGCTGACCGACTGCACCTCGACATCGGGCAGGGCCAGCTCGTTCAGCAGCGCGGTACCCCGGACCAGGTTCTGCGCAGCCCTGGTGAAGAGCTCGTAGAAGGCGCCCTCGTTGGGGCGGAATGAAAACCTCACAGCACGGACCTCGTCGTGTCGGTGGTAGGGGTGCAGCCGCCGTCCGGCGCCCTGCTGAGGGAATGCTAGGGAACCCCCCGAGCGGCCCTTCGTCGGCCCACCCCTGGCCAGGTGCCATTCACCGCTCGTTCAACTTCCGTTCACCTTCAGCAGACCCGCTGTCCTCAACAACCGCTCCCGTTCACCCGCGATGTCGAAATCCGCGGGCGGATACCCGAGCGAGAGGGTGTCGAACGTCTCACGCAGCAGGTGCGCCACCGCCCAGTCCCGATACCACTTCCGGTCCGCCGGCACCGCGTACCAGGGCGCGGCGTCACTGCCGCACCGGCCGAGCAGCTCCGCGTACGCGGCCTGGTAGTCGTCCCAGCGGGCGCGGGCGTCGACGTCGGAGGGGTGGTACTTCCAGTGCTTCGTCGGGTCGTCCAGCCGGGCCAGCAGCCGGCGCGCCTGCTCGGTGTGCGAGATGTGCAGGAAGACCTTGACGATCGCCGTACCGCCGTCGGTCAGCTCCCGCTCGAAGTCGTCGATCTCGGCGTACCGGGGCCGCCAGACCTCCTCCGGCGCGCGCTCCTGCACCCGGGGCACCAGGATGTCCTCGTAGTGCGAGCGGTTGAACACCCCCAGATGACCTGCGGGCGGCAGCGCCTGTCGGATTCGCCACAGGAAATGGTGCCGTAGCTCCTCGGCGGTCGGCGGCCCGAACGCCCGGATGTGCACGCCGAGCGGGTTCATCGCGCCGACCACCCGCTTGACCGTGCCGTCCTTGCCACCGCAGTCCATCGCCTGGAGGACCAGCAGCACCCGACGTCCCGACCCCGGGTCGACCTTCGCACCGGCGAACAGCATCTCCTGCTGGCGGGCCAACCCGTCGCCGACCCACCTGACCTGCCGGCGGGCCCAGCCCTTGCGGTCCGGCCCGGTCACCTCGGGGCCGGGCAGCCCGGGCGACGCACGCGGATCGATCGCCCCGAGGTCGACCGGCCCTCCGGGTGCCACCCGGAGCAGGTCGCGTACCGCGCCGCCGACCGGCGCCACCACGTCAGTTCCCTCGTAGCCCATCGCAGCATCATCGCGCGACGACGGTGGTGGCGCGCGGCGACGCCGACGCGGGCCGGGCTCAGACCACCAAGGCCAACCATTTGCGGTACGCGGAGGCGAACGGCTCGGTGCCGTCACCCAGGGCACCGAGCAGCCACCGTGCCGCCGCCTCGGCCTCCACCACCAGGTCGTCGGGGTAGCCGAAGCGGGCCCGGTGCTCGGCGAACTCGTCCTCGTCACGCAGCTCGACCAGGCCGGTCTCCCGACGCCGGACCACGTCCAGGTCCAGGTCGATCAGGTGCACCGTGTCCTCGCCCTCCCAGCGGGCCGGGCTGGCGATGTCGCAGTAGACCTCGCTGGTGCGCGGGGGCGGGTTGAACATGCCGGTCCACCAGGCGTGGTGCGGCACGAGCAACACGAACGGGATCTGCTCGACCGACGGGCGGCCGTGGTAGACGGAGCTGGTGCCGGCCGACACGCCAAGCCAGACGCCGAGGTCGTCCTCGGTCAGCCGGCGGGCCGGGTAGTCGCGGTGGGCGCTGCCGTCGTACTTGCGGTAGATCACGCGGACCACGTCGCTCGGCATGAGTCGCACCCTAACCGATTCCGCCCACCCGTCGCCGTCAGGAAGTTACCGGACGACGGGGAGATATGTGCCGCACCGTGACACCGCAACACGGCCGCTCGGTACGGTCCGCGTCGGTCCCGGCGGGTACCGTGCCACGGTGACTCCGCCCCGTACCACCACCGGCTCCGCCCGCGCCAAGGCCCGCCGTCGAGGTGACCGGCCCGGCGGTGCCGACCTGCTCGCCGCCGCGGTCGGCGCGGTGCCCGGCGGCGCCGCCCGCCCCGGTCAGCAGCAGATGGCCACGGCCATCGAGGAGTGCGTCTCCTCCGGCGACCACCTGCTGGTGCAGGCCGGCACCGGGACCGGCAAGTCCCTGGCCTACCTGGCACCGGCGCTGACCGTCGACGGTCCGGTGGTGGTCTCCACCGCCACCCTGGCGTTGCAGTCCCAACTGGTCGAGCACGACCTGCCGCGACTGGCCGACGCGGTCGAGCCGGTGCTCGGCCGCCGGCCGACCTTCGCCGTGCTCAAGGGCCGCCACCACTACCTCTGCATGGCCCGCCTGGAGAACTCCAACGAGGACGAGCCGGAGGACACCCTCTTCGACGCACCGACCGAGCGCCCCGGCGGCGGCACCAAGTGGCTGGGCGAGGCCGGTCGGCTCGGCAAGCAGATCCAGCGTCTGCGGGACTGGTCCATGGAGACCGACACCGGTGACCGGGACGAACTCGACCCGGGCGTCGACGACCAGGCCTGGCGGCTGGTCTCCATGCCGGCCCGGGAGTGCGTCGGCGCGAGCCGCTGCCCGTACGGCGCGGAGTGCTTCGCGGAGGCGTCCCGGGCCCGCGCCCGGGAGGCCGACATCGTGGTGACCAACCACAGCCTGCTCGCCGTGGACATGCTCGCCGGACGGCACATCGTCCCGCCGCACAAGCTGCTCGTCGTGGACGAGGCGCACGAGCTGGCCGACCGGGTCTCCTCGGCGGCCCAGGCCGAGCTGACTCCGGAGCTGATCGACCGTTCTGCCCGGCGGGCCCGCCCGTTGCTGCGGCCGGAGACCGCCGAGGCGCTGACCGCGTCCGGTGACGCCCTCGCGGTCGGGCTGGCCGAGGCGCCGGTCGGGCGGATCACCGGTGGCCTGCCCGACCCGCTGCGGGAAGCCTGCACGCTGCTCGACGCGGCGACCCGCGCGGCGCTGGACAGCATCGGTGATATCAAGGCCGACGACCCCGACCCGGTCCGCAAGCAGCAGGCCAAGTCCGTGCTGGACGAACTCTCCACCACCGCCCAGCGGCTGCTGGACGAGGCGGAGCACGACGTGGCGTGGGTGGAGCGCAACGACAACACCGGTCGACGGGCCCTGGTCGTCGCGCCCCTGTCCGTCGCCGGCACGCTCGCCACCCACCTGTACGACGAGCGGACCGTGGTGGCCACCTCGGCGACCCTGGCCCTGGGCGGGCGCTTCGACACCGTGGCCCGGGCCCTGGGGCTGGACGCGCCGCCGCCCGCCCCGCCGACGCCGGCCGCCGCCGCGCTCGCCGACACCACCCGTCGGCCCCGGACGGCGTCGGGCGGCGCGACTCCGGTCGACGCCGGTTCGGGCGGCGATCCCGCCGGGTCCACGGCCGAGGCGGCGACCGACTCCGGCGCGGGCTGGCGGTCGCTGGACGTGGGCTCCCCCTTCGACTACCCCCGCCAGGGCATCCTCTATGTGGCCGCGCACCTGCCCCGACCCGGTGTCTCCGGGCTCCCGGACGCCGCCGGGGAGGAGTTGCTCTCACTGGTCACCGCGCTCGGCGGCCGTACGCTCGGGCTGTTCTCCTCTCGGCGGGCCGCGCAGCAGGCGGCGGAGTTGCTGCGGGCGCGCACCGACCTGCCCGTGCTGCTCCAGGGCGAGGAGGCGCTGCCACTGCTGGTGCGCAGGTTCCGGGAGGAGCGGTCGAGCTGCCTGTTCGGGGTGATGTCGCTGTGGCAGGGGGTGGACGTGCCCGGTGACGCGTGCCAGTTGGTGGTGATCGACCGGCTGCCCTTCCCCCGGCCGGACGAGCCGCTGGCCGCCGCGCGGGCGGCGGCGGTGGACGCCCAGGGCGGCTCCGGTTTCGCCGCCGTCAGCGTTCCGATCGCGGCGGTCCGCCTGGCCCAGGGGGTCGGGCGACTGATCCGGGCCAACGGTGACCGGGGCGTGGTGGCGGTGCTCGACTCCCGGCTGGAGACCGCCCGTGGGTACGGGCCGTTCCTGCGCCGTTCACTGCCGCCGTTCTGGTACACGACCCGGCGTGAGGTGGTCCAGGGCGCGCTGACCCGGCTCGCCGCCGACTGACGTCGGCTCGGCCGCGCCGGGCAAGGCTGGGCCAGGCCGGGGACCCAAGCCGAGCCGGGCAGGGCCACCGTGGGTCAGGGGGCGCGGGAGGCGACGACCACCGCGTCCGGTGGGGTGTCCGGTACGCGGCGCGCGGCAAGGCGGCGTACCGCCGTGTTGAGCACCGCGATCAGCGGCACGGCGACGAGGGCGCCGGTGATCCCGGCGAGCACCACGCCGGCGGCCAACCCGATGATCACCGCGAGCGGGTGGATGGCCACCGCCCGGCCCATGATCAGCGGCTGGAGGATGTGCCCCTCCACCTGCTGCACGCCGATCACCACACCGAGAATGATCAACGCGGTCACCGGGCCGCTGTCGACCAGCGCGACCAGCACCGCCACGCCACCGGAGAGCGTGGCGCCGACGATCGGGATGAACGCGCCGAGGAAGACCAGCGCGGCCAGCGGGAACGCGAACGGGATGTCGAAGATGACGAGGAAGATCCCGATGCCGACGGCGTCGATGAAGGCGACCAGCACGGTAGCCCGGACGTAGGCGCCCAGGGTCGCCCAGGAGGCCCGGCCGGCGTCGTCGACCTTCCAGCGCGCCGCCACCGGCAACAGCCGGACCAGGAACCGCCAGATGACGGTGCCGTCACGGAGGAAGAAGAACGCCGCGAAGAGCACCAGGACCGTACCGGTCAGCACCTCGGCCAGGGTCGCGGCGGTGGAGAGGGCGCCGCTGGTGAACCGCTCGGTGTTGTTGTTGACGAACTGCTGGATCTCCTCGATGTACCGGTCGAGGTCGTTGTCGGACAGGTGCAGCGGCCCGGTCTTGAGCCAGTCCTGGATCTGTTGCAGGCCCTGGGTCGACTTCGCGGCCAGTTCCGGTACGCCCTTGATGAACTCGTTGACCACCAGGGTCAACGTGCCGATCACCGCGGCCAGGCCGGCGACCAGCACCACCGCCGTCGCCAGCGACCTCGGGAACCGGGCCCGCAGCAGCCACCCGACGGCAGGGGCCAGCAACGCCGACAGCAACAGGGCGACGGCGAGCGGAATGATCACGATGCTGATCGTGCTGACGACCTTCACCAGCGCCCAGAACACGACGCCGACCACGATCAGCCGCCAGGACCAGCCGGCGGCGATGCGTAACGCGTGCGGCACGTCCGTGTCGTCGCGGCTGGAGGTGGAGGCGGGCCCGGGCTCCGGTGACTCCTCGTCGACCACGGTGGCGGCCGACGTCGCGGCCGGACCGGGCCGCGACGGTGAGGCTGTGGCGGCCGGCTCCGGCACGTCCGGCGGCCGGTTCCGGGCGGTACGCACCGAATCACGACCCGACTCGTACGCGCGACGCACGCGGCTGCGGATCCGCTCGAACCGGCTCACGGGCACCTCCAGGCAGATTTCGGCCCGCGCATGGGCGCCAGGGGCGGACAGGATACGTCCGACCGCTCCACGGTAGGGCAAACTTCCGCCACACATTGCCCCCACGGACGGCTGCCCAACCCGGGTGACCACCGGTGGTGCGCCGGAGGCGACACGGTAGCGTCTGCGGCGTGACAGCCGACCCGAATCTCGACTCCGGCCTGCCCATCCGGCTGCTGCACGACCGCGTGCTGGTGCGGGTGGACGGGAGCGAGGGCGAGCGCCGGTCCACCGCCGGCATCGTCATCCCCGCCACCGCAGCCGTGGGCAAGCGTCTGGCCTGGGCCACCGCCGTCGGAGTCGGGCCGCACGTACGCTCGATCGTCTCCGGTGACCGGGTGCTCTTCGACCCGGACGACCGCTCGGAGGTGGAGCTGCACGGGCGTGGCTACGTGCTGCTGCGCGAGCGTGACGTGCACGCGGTGGCCGCCGAGCGGGTCGAGGAGGACGCCACCGGGCTCTATCTGTGACCCCGGTGGCACCGAGACACCCGAAGACACCGATACACCCGGCGACGGCAGCGCCCCTCGTGGGCTGCCCGACCGCTCCCGGACGGCACTGACTCCGTCCGCGTCGTTTGCCACGCTCCCCGGCGGGAAGCCAGCCGCACCACCGGCCCTGGGGAGGGACGATGCCGGTATTCGTGAAGAAGGTGCTGGCCTGGGGCAGCCTCGCGTTCCTGATCTATTTCATGGCCTTCCGGCCGGAGGGCGCCGCCCAGATGTTCCGGTCGATCGGGGCGGCCCTGATGATGATGGCGCAGGGGCTCGGGGACTTCCTGACCAGCCTGTTGGCCTGAACAGGCGCCCGCCCGCTCAGCGGTGGCCCGGCGGCCAGTGCGCGGGCGGGTGCTGCCCGTGCCAGCCGTACGGGCCGTACCCGGCGGGATAGGCGGGCGGCGGCGGGGGCTGCGGGGGCGCGAGCACCACCGGGATGGGCACCACCGGCTCCTCCGGTGCCTCGACCGCCCGCTGTGAGCCGTCCGGGAAGCGCAGGTGGTATCGCTGCCCGTCCCAGACACCCACCGGGGTCTGCGGGTCCCGGCCCACGAAGTACGAGCGGTACAGGCTGATCGAGTCCAACAACTCCCGTTCCTCCCGTGCCGTCCGTTCCCGGTCGGCGGGCCGGCGGTCCAGGCCCCGCGTCGCGCCGTCGCGCAGCAGCGCCAGCCGGGTCGCCGCGAACTGGTAGCCGCGCATCGCCCGCAGCCCCGCCTCGCCGCCCACGCGCTGCGCCCACACCCGGGCCGCGTGCCGCCGCCCGAGACTGCTCAGCGCCGCCACCTCCGGCGGGGTCAACCACCCGGCGCGGACGTAGTCGGGCAGGACCCGCTCGGTGAGCCGACCCTCCCAGGCCCGCAGCCAGACGGCGAAGCCGACCATGCCGAAGAAGATCGGCACCATCACACCGACGATGCCGACCACCGAGATCAGCACCTCGCCGGTGGCCTCGGCCAGCGTGGGCAGCAGGTTCCAGGCTCCGTGCAGCATCATCGCCAGCAGCAGGCCGGCGACCGGGGCGAAGAAGCGGACCCGCCGGTCGGCCGACCGGGCGGCGATACCGAGACCGATACCGGCCAACGAGGTGAACAGCGGGTGGGCGAAACCGAACAGCAGGATCCGGCCGATGAAGATGGCGATGACCTGCTGTGCGCCGGTCGCCGGGCCGTACTGCTCGACGCCGGAGGCGTACCCGAGGCCGCCCAGGTAGAGGATGTTCTCCACCATCGCGAAGCCGATCGCGGAGAGTCCGCAGTAGACCAGTCCGTCGGTGATGCCCGACCACTCCCGCCGCCGGAAGATCAGCAGCAGGATCGGGCCGAGGGTCTTGGTCAGCTCCTCGATGAACGGCGCGACCAGCACCGCGGTCAGCCCGGCGGGCAGTCCCTGGTCGTCGAACCAGTTGGCGGCCGTCTCGTTGACCAGCAGCGAGATCGAGGTGGAGACGAAGGCGCCCCAGGCGAAGCAGAAGATCAGATACTTCAACGGCTCCGGTTCGTACCGGTCGAGCCAGAGGAAGCAGGCCACCAGCACCGGCACCGGCAGGATCGCGGCGGCCGTGCCGACCAGCAACGCCTCCGTGCCGATACTGGCGCCGATGGTGAAGATGATGAAGATCGCGCCGACGGCGATCAGCAGGATCACCCCGGCCAGCACCAGGGCCCGCCGCCAGCGGAACCGGCGACGTGGCATGCCGGGCGCGCCGGGGCCACCGGGTGGCGCGCCGGGCACGGGAGGCGACGGCGGCAGGTATCCGCCGGACGGGGTGTCGGCCATGCGGTCAGCGTAGTCATGCCGGGCCCACCCGGCCCGGCGCATCGGCACCACGCCCCCGGCTCAGCCGACCGGGGGTGCGGTGGGCGCCTTGGCGGCCGGTTCCGGGCCGGCCGGCGCACCGGGCCGCTCCAGCTCACCGAAGGACTGCCGGACCAGCCGGTTCGCCTCCTCCTGGCTGATCCCCGAGGCCACCATCAGGTCGCTGGCGGTGGTACGCACCTGGGCGACCACCACGCTGCCGGAGAACCCGACCCCCTCCGCGTACGCCCGGCCGGCCTCGCTGACCGCGCGCAGCGACCGTTCCCGGGCCTGCTCGGGCTCCTCGCCCTGGGCGAACTCCTTCTTGAGCAGGCGGACCGACTCGGCGAGGTGCGCGACCGCGTCCGGCATCGGCCCCGGGACCGGTTCGTCGTCCTCGATCAGGGTGACGGCCCGCCGGATCAGCGTGCCGCTATTGCGCATCGCCCGGTCGATCGGCTCGGCCGCCTCGGCGTAGTGGGTCAGTTCGCTGCGCCGGTGCCAGCGCGCCGGGGAGAGCAGGGCGGTCTCCTTCGCGCCCTCGATCGCCTCGGTGAGTGCGGACAGCTCCTCCTTGTTGTCCCGCAACCGGTCCAGCGCCTGCTGGATCCGGTCGCGGTCCCGGTTGCGCAGTCCGTCGGCGGTGTGGTCGAGCTGCTCGGCGAGCAGGTCCAGAGCAGGCCGGGCGGCGCGGTTGAGCACCCGTAGCGGGTTGAGTGGCAGCAGGACGGCGGTGACCAGCAACGCGATGCTGCCGCCGACGAGCGCGTCGATGAACCGGGGGATCTCCAGGTCCTCGACCGACGGGCTGAGCGTCGCGATCAGCACCGCGGTGGCCGCCGCCTGGATGACGATGGCGACGCTGCCACCGGCGAAGATGGTGAGCAGGATCGCCGAGGTGACGATCAGTCCGAGCTGCCACGGACCGGTGCCCAGGAAATAGACCAGCAGGTCGCCGACGAACACCCCGACACCCACCCCGATGATCAGCTCGGCGGTGCGGCGGAACCGCTGGCCCACCGAGACGGCGAGGGTGCCGACCGCCGAGATCGGCGCGAAGACCGGCTGCGGGTTGCCCAGCAGTTCGTGCGCGGCCACCCAGGCCAGCCCGGCCGCGAGACCCGCCTGGAGGGCCAGGGCGAGTGACATCCGCACCCGGTGCAGGCGGTCCTTGAGGGTGGCCTTGCCCCGGTGGTGCAGTTGCGCGACCGTCTCCGCGATCCGCTGGGTGTCCACGTCCGACAGGCCGTCGCGCATGCGGTTGCCGCGCAGCAGGCGCAATCGTCGGTCCCGGGCCACCGCCATGGCCGCGACTACCCACGGCACGAAGGGACAATCCTCGCTGGGCGGGTGCACCCACCCATCGGGTGACGGATCCGCCGCAACCCGAGAGGGCGCCCGGTGGTGCAGACTCGTCCGGGTGACGGGGCTGATCGAACGCTGGCGTGCCGCCGCCGGATCGGCGGGCGCGACCACGCCGACGGCGGTGGACGACGCCGGGGCCGAGCTGCTCGCCCGGTGGCGGGAGCCGCACCGCCACTACCACACCGTCGAGCACCTGACCGCCGTGCTGGACGTCGTCGACCGGTACGCACCGGCCGCGTCCCGACCCGACCTGGTCCGGCTCGCCGCCTGGTGTCACGACGCGGTGTACGACCCCCGGGCACCCGGCGACCGCAACGAACGCGACAGCGCGGCGCTCGCCGAGGTCCTGCTCACCCGGGCCGGGCTGCCCGCCGCCGAGGTGGCCGAGGTCGGCCGGTTGGTCCTGCTCACCGCCGGGCACGCGGTGGACCCGGCGGACGCCGACGGTGTGCTGCTCTGCGACGCCGACCTGGCGGTGCTGGCCGCACCGGAGCCGGAGTACGACAGGTACGCGGCCGCGATCCGCCGGGAGTACGCCCACGTGCCGGAGCCGGACTACCGGGTCGGGCGGGCCCGGGTGCTCACCGGCCTGCTCGACCTGCCCGCGTTGTTCCGGCTAGCCCCGCTGGCCGACGCCGGACAGGCGCGGGCCCGGGCCAACCTGAGCCGCGAACTGACCGCCCTGACCGGCCGGGACCCGGGCGACGAGGTGTTTGGGCCGGCGCAGTCCGGTGGCCCGCAGTAGCCGGACCAGTTCGCGGCTCGGCACCACCTGCGCACCGAGCCAGACCGCCATCGCGAAGCGCTCCGCCGGGATGTCGTAGTGGTCCCGGTCGAAGCCGCGCCGGGGAGCGCCGAGCGTCTCGGCGAAGGCGTGCAGCTCGGCGACGGAGACGTCACTAATCAGGTGGGACCAGAGACGGCCCCGCGCCGGCCAGGCCGGCCGGTCCACGTAGATCACGGCAGCCACGGTACTCGGCGGCGACCCGAGGTTGATGATCACCGTCGGCCGGTCGTAGCCTCGGCCCCATGGCCAGCCTCCTCGACGACCTCCGCGCCGCGCTCGGCCCGGACGCGGTCCTCACCGACCCCGACCTGCTGCGCGGGCACGAGCGGGACGAGGCCGACCTGTGCGAGTCCGGCACGCCGCTGGTGGTGGTCCGGCCGCGCCGCACCGAGGAGGTGGCCGCCGTGGTCCGGGCGGCCGGGCGGCACGGCGTACCGGTGGTGCCGCAGGGCGCGCGGACCGGCCTGGCCGGTGCGGCGAACGCCGTCGCGGGTGCGGTGGTGCTGAGCACCGTGGCGATGGACGCGATCCTGGAGATCGACCCGGTGAGCCGGATCGCAGTGGTCCAGCCCGGCGTGGTCAACGCGGCGCTCAGCGGGGCCGTGGCCGAGCAGGGCCTGTGGTATCCGCCGGACCCGGGCTCCTGGGAGTCCTCCACCATCGGCGGCAACGTCGCCACCAACGCGGGCGGCATGTGCTGCGTCAAGTACGGCGTCACCACCGAGTACGTGCTCGGCCTGGAGGTGGTGCTCGCCTCCGGCGAGGTGCTGCGCACCGGCCGGCGTACCGCCAAGGGGGTGGCCGGGTACGACCTCACCCGTCTCTTCGTCGGCTCCGAGGGCACCCTCGGGGTGATCACCGAGGTGACCGTGGCGTTGCGCCCCGCCCCGGCGGAGTCGTTGACCCTGGTGGCGGTCTTCGGCTCCACCGCCGAGGCGGGCGACGCGGTGGCCCGCGTCGCCGCCCGTGGCCTCTCCCCCAGCCTGCTCGAACTGCTCGACCGCACGCACCTGGTGGCGATCGAGGCGTACCGGCCGATGGGGCTGCGCACCGACGCCGAGGCGCTGCTGCTGGCCGCCGTCGACACCGGTCCCCGCGCCGCCGAGGACCTGGCCGAGTTGGCCGCCGTCTGCGCGGACGCCGGTGCCGCCGAGGTGTACACGGCCACCGACGCGGTGGAGGCCGCCGCCCTGCTACAGGCCCGACGCCTGGCTCACCCGGCGATGGAGAAGTACGCCTCGGACACGTACCCGGGCGGCAACGGCGGCCTGGTCATCGACGACGTGGCGGTGCCCCGGGCGGCACTGGCCGCGCTGCTCGACGGGGTCGCCCGGATCGCCGCCGAGTGCCGGGTGCCGATCGGTGTGGTCGGTCACGCCGGTGACGGCAACATGCACCCCAACATCGTGGTCGACCGGGCCGATCCGGCCAGCCTGGAACGGGGCCGCCGGGCCTTCGACGAGATCATGCGCCTCGGCCTGGCACTCGGCGGCACCTGTACCGGCGAGCACGGCGTCGGGCTGCTCAAGCGGGAGTGGCTGGCCCGCGAGATCGGGCCGGTGGGCGTCCGGGTGCATCAGGCGATCAAGGACGCACTCGACCCGTCCGGGCTGCTCAATCCCGGCAAGGTGCTCTGAGCGGCGGGATTCTCGATACCGGCGAGGTGCGCCGGGCGGGCGGCCTCAGCCGACCATCTCGGCCGGGGTGTTCTGGGTGAGCAGCAGCAGGATCTCCTCGGCCACCTCGGGGCGCTCCTCACCGGGGCAGTCCTGCGAGGTGATCAGACCCGCCGAGGTGAGCAGGCTGGACGTCAACGCGCCGACACAGGTGACCCGGTAACCCCGGGCCTCGTCGGTCTCCTCGGCCAGCCCCGGATCGGCGAGCAACTGCTGCAACCGCTCGCGGTGCTCCTCGCTGAGCGTGCCGGTCGAGGTGACGCCGTCGCCGGCACAGTCGATGCACTCCCACCGGCCGTCGGGGGCCACGTTCAGGGTGCGCAGTGGACCGTCGCTGCCGAGGTTCTGCAACAGGCTGACCCGTCCCTGGCCGCTGGTCGCGGCGCCGCCGGCACCGGGCTGGTCGGCGGTCGACCCGCTCGCCGAGGTCTCCGGTTCGGCGCGCTGGCCGAACGGGGCGCATCCGCTCAGGGCGACCGCCACCAGGACGGTGACGGGCAGGGACACCAGCCGTGACCAGGGTTGCGCTATCACGCGCGGAACTTACCTTACCGTAGGTAGGGCACGGAACCGTCCGGACGGACATCCACCGCGCCTGATCTCCAGAGTGGACCAGGTCAGCGCGGCAGCCCGGCCGCGCCGTCGTCGGCACCACGGTCCGCCGGGTAGCCGCGCACGTCCGGCGCACCCAGCCGGGCGGCGTCGGCGGTCGCGTCGTCCGGCATCAACTGGGACTGCCGCTCCGCCTCCACCCGCGCCCGGTAGTGCGTCACCTCGCGCTCCCGCCGGGCCGCGTCCCAGCCCAGCACCGCGCCCATCAGCTCGGCCGCGTGCTCGGCCGACTCCAGCCCCCGGTGCGCGGTCTCGAAGGAGATCCGGGTACGCCGGGTGAGCACGTCCTCCAGGTGCAGCGCACCCTCGGCACGGGCCGCGTAGGTCACCTCCGCCGCGAGGTACTCCGGCGCGCCGGCCAGCGGAGACGCCTGCAACGGGTCGGCGTCGATCAGGGCGAGCAGGTCCAGGGTCAGGCTGCCGTAGCGCTCCAACAGGTGCTCGACCACCCCGACCGGCACCCCGTGCCGACGGGCCAGGTCGGCCCGGTCCCGCCACATCGACGCGTACCCGTCCGCGCCGAGCAACGGCAGATCGGCGGTCCGCGACGGGCGTTGTGTACCGAGCCGGTGCGCGGCCCGGTCGACCACGTCCGACGCCATCACCCGGTACGTCGTGTACTTGCCGCCGGCCACCAGCAACAACCCGAGCATCGGCTCGATGACGGCGTGCTCCCGGGACAGCTTCGAGGTGGAGTCCGCCTCGCCGGCCAGCAACGGGCGCAGCCCGGCGTAGACGCCCTCGATGTCAGCCGTGGTGAGCGGCCGGTCCAGCACCGTGTTCACCTGCCGCAGCAGGTAGTCGATGTCGCTGGCGGAGGCCGCCGGATGCGAGCGGTCGAGCCGCCAGTCGGTGTCCGTGGTGCCAATGATCCAGTGCCCACCCCAGGGGATCACGAACAGCACACTGCGGGCGGTCCGCAGGATCAGCCCGGTCTCGCCGGTGATCGCCGAGCGGGGCACCACCAGGTGCACCCCCTTGGACGCCCGGACCCGGATGCCGCGCCGCAACCCGACGTCGTCGAGCATCCGCGACATGTCGTCGGTCCACACCCCGGTGGCGGCGATCACGGTGCGGGCGCGTACCTCGAACTCGCCCTCCGGGGACCCGGCGGGCGCCTCCAGGTCGCGGACCCGCACCCCGGTCACCTCGCGGGCCTGCCGGATCAGCCCGACCGCCCGGGCGCTGCTCACCACCGTCGCGCCCAGGCTCGCCGCGGTGCGGGCCAGCGTCACCACCAGGCGGGCGTCGTCCACCTGACCGTCGTAGTAGCGGATCGCGCCGGCCAGCCCCTCGGTACGCAGGCTCGGGAAGACCCGGCGGGCACCCTCGCGGCTCAGGTGCCGGTGCAGCGGCATGCCCCGGCCGCCGCCGAAGAGACCCGCGAAGACGTCGTACGCGGCCACTCCGGCGCCGTAGTACGCCCGGCGCAGCACCCGGGCCGGAAGATCGCGTACGCCCTGCCCGGCGGGGAGCGGCACCAGGATCGGCACCGGACGCACCAGGTGCGGCGCCAACCGGGTGGCCAGCAGCCCCCGCTCGGTGAGCGCCTCGTGCACCAGGTTGAACTCCAACTGCTCCAGGTAGCGCAGGCCGCCGTGGATCAGCTTGCTGGATCGGCTGGACGTGCCGGCCGCGAAGTCGCGGGCCTCGACCAGGGCCACCTTCAGCCCACGGGAGGCCGCGTCGACGGCCGCACCGGCTCCGGTCACACCACCGCCGATGACCAGTACGTCGAAGCGCTCGGCCCGTAGCCGACGCAGGTCGTCGGCCCGGCGGGCGGGCGAGAGCTGGCCGGCAACGGATCGCAAGACGTGGGGATCGCGCACCCGTCCACGGTAGCCGCAGCGATCACCTGGTGGCATGCGACGGCCGCCCGGGACGGCCGCTGGAAGCCGGACCGTAAGGTGTGCGGATGCGTGACGATCACTTGACGTCCGGTGACGCCGGCAGTCCCTGGGCCGTTGTCGCAGCGGTGCTGGTCGGTGGCGTGACGGTCACCATCGCCCTGCTGACACAGGCCGGTGGCTGGCTGGTCGACCAGGTGCTGCTGCTCAGCGGGCTGGACCGGTTCGTGCCGCTCTGGCCGCTGACCGGCCTGTTCGCCGTGCTCCTGATCGGTGCCGCCACGCTGCCGCTGGCCCTGGTCCCCCGCTCGACCGCGATCCGCGCCGCCGGCCGGGTCTGGCTGGCGGCGACGCTCGCGATGGGCGTGCTCGGGCTGCTGCGGACGATTCCCCCGGTGCACCACGAGGCGTACCTCGCCGCACTGGCCGTGACCGCCGCGCTGCTGGCGCTGCTCGCGCACCGGCTCTCCCCCCGCCTGGCCCCCGCTCCCCGCCGCGCCCGCCCCGGGCCGCTCCCACCGCCCGGTTGGCCCACGACACCGCCCGGCTGGCCCACCACGCCGCCGGGATGGCCCAGCACTCCGGCGGCTCCGCCCACGACGCCGCCGGGGCCGCCCGGGGCGGGGCCAGAGTCGCTCGGAGAGCAGCCGGTCGCTGCTCCGGTCAGCGATCGTTCCGGACCGGTTGATGATCGGTCGGACGCGGTCGGGCCCGACCGGGCCGCGCCGCCGGCTCCCCGGCCGACCGTGGTGACCCTGCTCGGCATCGCGGGTGGGCTGGTCCTGCTGATGCCCTGGGTCCGGTTCGGCGCGCTCGGCGGGCTGCTGGAGACGCTGCTGGCCGGGCTGGCCGCCGCCGCCGTGGGAGCGCTGGCCGGCGAACTGCTGGATGCCCGCTTCTGGAGCCGCCACGAGGTCGGCGAGCCGCCCCGACCGGCCCGGCTGGTACTGCTCGGCGGGCTGGTCGCCGGAGTGGTGCTGCTGCTGGTCGGCGCCGGTACCGGCCAGTCGGGTGCCCAGTTGCCGCTGCTGCTGACTCTGCCACCGGCCGGCTTCGCGCTGGCCGCGCTGCGGGCGCTGGCCCGGCGTACCGACCGGCGGCACGGTCGCCTGCCCACCGCCTGGCTGGTCGGGCTGGGCGTCTTCGGTCCGCTGGCCTTCACCGACCCGGAGGAGGTCACGCTGCTGCTGTCGGGCAGCCGGGACATCCCGTTCTGGGTGGCCGTCACCACCGGCGCCGGGCTCCTCATCGCGCTGCTGCTGTCGGCCGCGTACGCGCTGGTGCTGGCCCGGCCCTCGGCGCGCCCGCCGCGCCGGGCCACGGCCTGGACGACCGCCGTGGTGATGCTGCTGACGGTCGGCGTCGGAGGCGTCGTCGCCGGCCAGCCGGGGCTGCACGGGGAACGGTTGTTCGTGGTGCTGCACGAGCAGGCCGACCTCACCGGCCTGCCGGCCGGGGCGGGCAAGGCGGGCCGGGACGCCCGCGCCGAGGAGGTCTACCGGCGGCTGGTCGACACCGCCGAGCGGACCCAGGCCGACCTGCGCCGGGATCTGCGCCGCCTGCGGCTCGACCACACCGCCTACTACCTGGTCAACGCGATCGAGGTGGACGGCGGGCCGGTGACGCGGGCCTGGTTGTCGACCCGGCCCGAGGTGGCGCGGGTCCTGGTCAGCCAGCGGCTGCGCCCGCTACCGGTGCCGGACGGCACGACGCGTGGCGACGCGCCCGCGCCGACCGGACCACCCTGGAACATCACCATGATCGGTGCGGACCGGGTCTGGTCAGAGCTGGCGGTGACCGGCGCCGGGGTGACCGTGGGCAGCTCCGACTCCGGGGTGGACGCCGGTCACCCGGCGCTGACCACCGGGTTCCGGGGCGGCGACGACTCGTGGTTCGACCCGTGGAACGACACCCGTACGCCGACCGACCGCAGCGGGCACGGCACCCACACGGCGGGCAGCGCCGTCGGGCGGGGCGGCATCGGCGTGGCACCGGGAGCGCAGTGGGTGGGCTGCGTCAACCTCGACCGCAACCTGGGCAGCCCCGCCGCGTACCTGGACTGTCTCCAGTTCATGCTGGCGCCCTTCCCGCCGGGCGGCGACCCGTTCGCGCAGGGGCGCCCGGCGCGGGCCCCGGAGATCCTGACCAACTCGTGGGGCTGCCCGTCGATCGAGGGCTGTGACCCCCGGACGTTGCTGCCGGCCGTCGACGCGTTGGAGGCCGCCGGGATCCTCGTGGTGGCCGCCGCCGGCAACACCGGACCGTACTGCCGGTCCATCCAGGACCCGCCGGCCCCGTACCCGGACGTGCTGACGGTCGGCGCGGTGGACGAGCGGCGGCGGGTCACCGACTTCTCGTCCCGAGGTCCCACCCCGTCGGGCGTGCACAAGCCGGACCTGGTGGCGCCGGGCGAGGACATCCTCTCCGCGATGCCCGGGGGCGGTTACGCCGCGCTCGCCGGTACGTCCATGGCGACCCCGCAGGTGGCGGGCGTGGTGGCGTTGATGTGGTCGGCCAACCCGCAGCTCGTCGGTGACCTGGACCGGACCCGGCGGATCCTGCGCGAGACGGCCACCCCGATCGACACCCCGAGCGGCTCCCGCAACTGCGGCGGTACGGCGAACGTGGCCGGCGCCGGGCTGGTCGACGCGTACGCCGCCGTCGAGGCCGCCCGGGGCTGATGCCGGATCGCGGCCTGACACCGGACTGGTCGTGATCTAGGGTCGGCAGGCATGGACGGGACCACCATCGTCGAGTTGACCGTCGAGCGGGCCGCCGAGGTGGTGGAGCTCTGCCGCCGGGCGCTCGACCTGCCGGAGGACGCGGCCGAGGCGGAACCGCTCGTGGCGACGCTCTGGCACCGGGCCGCCGCCGACCGGCCGGTGCGGGTGTGCGGCGCGTACCGGGAGGATGCCCTGGTCGGCGTCCTGATCGGGTCGCGCTCCGGCGAGGCCGGGCACGTGGACCTGCTGGCGGTGGCCCCGGAGGTACGCCGTCAGGGGGTGGCTCGGGCCCTGCTCGGGCACGCCGAACGGGTGCTGGCCGAGTCGGGTGCGGTCGAGATGGTGCTCGCCGGGAACCCGCCGCACTACGGCTGGCCCGGCATCGACGTCCGCTACACCCCGGCGATCTGTCTCGCGCTCGCGCTCGGCTACCGCCAGGACGGCACCGCCTGGAACATGACCGCCGACCTGTCGTACGACTCGTCGCCGGCCCTGCGCTCCACCGAAGCCGCCGAGGCCCGGCTGGCCGGACAGGGCGTGACCGTACGCCGGGCCGAGTCGAGCGACCTGCCGGCGCTCGCCGCGTTCGCGCGGACGACCTTCGGCGGGGCGTGGGACGCCGAGTTGGCCGGTTCGGTGGGCCGCCCCGACGCCGGTTGCCACCTGGCCGAGCGCGACGGTGAGCTGCTCGGCTTCGCCGCGTACGGGTCGTCCCGGCCGAGCTGGTTCGGGCCGATGGGCACCGCGCCCGCCGCCGAGGGGTCGGGGATCGGCGGTGTCCTGCTCCGTCGCTGCCTACGGGACCAGCGGGCGGCCGGCGTCGAGTTCGCGCAGATCGGCTGGGTCGGGCCGGTGGCGTTCTACTCGGGCAGCGCGGGTGCCCGGATCGAGCGGGTCTTCTTCCTGTACCGCAGGGCGCTCGGCAGCCGGAACGAGTCAACCGGCTCATAGCCGCCGATAGCACCGTTCACCCACCCCGGTCATCGACGCCCCCTACGGTTTTGCATAGAGGAGGCAGCCATGACCACGGATGACGAGCAGACCCGGGACACCCTGGCGGTGCCCCTGGTCGCGGTTCCCGAACTCCCGGCCCAACTGCCGATCGACCGGCTGGACTACGGCGACGCGGAGCAGTTGGCGGAGATGAGCGGGGCAGCCGAAGCACCCGAGGAGCCGCTCATCCTGGTCGACGAACCGGCGCCGCACCGCCCACCGTACGACCGGGCGCAGCGGCGCGACGAGCGGCCGCTACCGACATAGGAAAGGGCGGACCGCTGACGCGGCCCGCCCTTTCCGGCGTTGGAGCTGGACTCAGAAGTCCATGTCCCCGCCACCCGGACCAGCCGGGGCGGCCGGGGTCTTCTCCGGCTTGTCCGCCACGACGGCCTCGGTGGTGAGGAACAGCGCGGCGATCGACGCGGCGTTCTGCAGCGCCGAGCGAGTCACCTTGGCCGGGTCGATGATGCCCGCGGCCAGCAGGTCCACGTACTCACCGGACGCGGCGTTCAGGCCGTGGCCGGCGTCGAGGTTGCGGACGCGCTCGACGACGACGCCACCCTCCAGGCCGGCGTTGACGGCGATCTGCCGCAGCGGGGCGTCCAGCGCGATCTTGACGATCTGCGCGCCGGTCGCCTCGTCGCCGGCCAGATCCAGCTTGTCGAAGGCGGTCTTGCCGGCCTGTACCAGCGCGACACCACCACCCGGGACGATGCCCTCCTCGACGGCGGCCTTGGCGTTGCGGACGGCGTCCTCGATGCGGTGCTTGCGCTCCTTGAGCTCGACCTCGGTGGCCGCGCCGACCTTGATCACCGCAACACCGCCGGCCAGCTTGGCCAGGCGCTCCTGCAGCTTCTCCCGGTCGTAGTCGGAGTCGCTCTTGTCGATCTCGGCCCGGATCTGGTTGACCCGGCCCTGGATCTGCTCGGCGTCACCGGCACCGTCGACGATGGTGGTCTCGTCCTTGGTCACCACGACCTTGCGGGCGCGGCCCAGCATGTCGAGACCGGCGGCGTCCAGCTTGAGGCCGACCTCCTCGCTGATGACCTGGCCACCGGTGAGGATGGCGATGTCGGTCAGCATGGCCTTGCGGCGGTCACCGAAGCCCGGCGCCTTGACGGCGACCGACTTGAAGGTGCCCCGGACCTTGTTGACCACCAGGGTGGCCAGGGCCTCGCCCTCCAGGTCCTCGGCGATGATCAGCAGCGGCTTGCCCGACTGCATGACCTTCTCCAGGATCGGGAGCAGGTCCTTGACCGACGAGATCTTGCTGTTGGCGATCAGGATGTACGGGTCGTCGAAGACGGCCTCCATACGCTCCGGGTCGGTCATGAAGTAGGCCGAGATGTAGCCCTTGTCGAAGCGCATGCCCTCGGTGAGCTCCAGCTCCAGCCCGAAGGTGTTGCTCTCCTCGACGGTGATGACGCCTTCCTTGCCCACCTTGTCCATCGCCTCGGCGATGATCTCACCGACGGTGTTGTCACCGGCGGAGATGGAGGCGGTGGAGGCGATCTGCTCCTTGGTCTCGACGTCCTTGGCGAGCTTCAGCAGCTCCTCCGAGACGCTGGCCACGGCGGACTCGATGCCCCGCTTCAGGGCCATCGGGTTGGCGCCGGCGGCCACGTTGCGCAGACCCTCGCGAACGAGAGCCTGGGCCAGGACGGTCGCCGTCGTCGTGCCGTCACCGGCCACGTCGTCGGTCTTCTTGGCGACCTCCTTGACCAGCTCGGCGCCGATCTTCTCGTACGGGTCCTCGAGCTCGATCTCCTTGGCGATGCTCACACCATCGTTGGTGATGGTGGGGGCACCCCACTTCTTCTCGAGCACGACGTTGCGGCCCTTGGGGCCGAGGGTCACCTTCACGGCGTCGGCGAGCTGGTTCATGCCCCGCTCGAGGCCGCGGCGAGCCTCTTCGTCGAACGCGATCATCTTGGCCATACGGCGTTGTCCTCCTGGACACTCACGGACCAGCCGGGGTGTGCCCCGGACGGGCCGTCTGGTGTACGCACCTTGGGACGTCGCCACCTGGCGACGGCGACGTCTCCTCGGCCGGGCCGGATAGCCCGCGACGACCGGCCACTGCCCCGCCCGAGGTGATCCCCCGAGTGCGACGGTGGCCCCACCGTCCCGACCAACTGGCACTCACGCCATGCGAGTGCCAATGACTTGTTTAGCACTCTGCCCTGCCGAGTGCAAGCACGACCGCCGTGATCAGCCGAGTTCGTGGGCTAGTTGGGCGTCGTTCACCGGCCCCTCGTGTGCCCGCTGCTCGGCGTACGTGACGACCAGCCCGACCAACTGGGCGAGCTGGGCCGGCAGGGTCAGCAGCGCCGTCATCACCGTCACCACGACCGTGCCCACGGTCACCGTCCGGGTGTCCATCGGACCGGTGCCGATCGACAGCAGCGCCACCTGCTCGATCATGGCCGCGGCCAACGACACGGCGATCACCGCGCCGATCACCAGCGCCAACCGGCCGAGCAGCAGGCCCAGCCGCTGCCGCAGCATCTGGTGCGAACGGCCGATCGGGTTGTCCCGCTCGAACAGGTAGACCGGGCCGACCATCGCCAGCGCGAACACCGCGTAGATGCCGGGCAGGAAGCAGAGGCAGAGGCCGAACAGCACGATCATGCCGACCAGCAGGGTCCAACCCCAGAGCCCGAGCGCCCGCCGGAGCCCGTAACGCAGGGCCGTGCCGAGGTCGACCGGGGCACCCGCCGCCTGCCGGGCGATCACCCAGGTACCGGCGGCCCACCCCACGCACTGCGCCAGGCTGGCGATCAGACCCGCTCCGAACAGGCTGCCCACCCACACGAAGGCGTCGGCCCAGAACCCGGTGGGCAGCACGGCGCTGTCGCCGGCGAGCTGGTCCTCCCAGCGCGCGGTGGGGTCGATCACCAGCCCGAGCACCGCCACCACCATCGCCGGCAGCACCTGCGTGATCAGAACGATCGGCAGCAGCACCGGCCAGCCCCGGCGAACCGCGCCGACACAGCGCGCGTACCAGCCACCCACTCCGGCACCGGGCGGATTCACCAACGGGCTGGCCGGGTCGAGGCCGTGCCCCGGGTACCCACCGTAGGGCGACGTCGGATAGGGCTGACCGGGATAGGGCAGCGGCCCCCCGACTTGACTCGGATACGGCTGACCGGAATAGGGCTGCCCCGGATACGACTGGCCCGGATACGGCTCACCCGGATACCACTGGCCCGGATACGACTGGCCCGGATCGGGCGCTGGTGCACCCGGCTGGCCGGGCACGCCGGTCTCGGGGCCACCGCCCCACGGCGCGGCGGCCGCCGCCCCCACACCCGGGGCCGGAGCGGGCTCGCCCGAGACGCCCGGCCCCGGCGACACCACGGACGGCTCACCGGCACCCGGCGGCGAGACCGACGCCGTCGGGTCAGTCGGGGGCGTCGGGGGCGTCGGGTCGACCGGCGGCGTCACGGATCCGGCCGACGGCGGGTAGGGGGCGGTGGGGTCGACCGGTGGCCGCCCGTCACCCTGATCGGTGGACCGATCAGGCTCGTTCGCGGATGGGTCGGGCCCGGTGGCGACTGAGTCGGGCTCGTTCACCAGCGGGTTCGGCTCGTTCGCGGGCGAGGGCCGGTCCGGCTCGTCAGGGGACGAGGACGGACCCGCCGGGGGCGGCTGGTCGGACATGGACGCTCCTCAGCGATGGCTGGATCGGCCCATGATCTTCCCTGGTCGGCCCCGGCGCCGCAGCCCTGCATCGGCCACGTTCCCAAAACCCCGTCCGACGATCAGCCGGGCGAGGTCCGGGGAGTGCTCAGATGACGCGTACCCGCTCGGCCTGGGGGCCCTTCTGGCCCTGGGCGATCTCGAACTCCACCCGCTGGCCGTCGTCCAGCGCCTTGTAGCCGTCCATCTCGATCGCGGAGAAGTGGACGAAGACGTCCTGCCCGCCGTCGACGGCGATGAAGCCGTAACCCTTTTCGGCGTTGAACCACTTCACGGTGCCCTGTGCCACGGTGTTGTCCTCACTCTGCGCGGCGTACCACAACTCCGGGCGCCGGCACGCCGAGCACCCGAAGACCACCCGGTTTCAGCGATCCGCGACGACCCCGAAAACGGTGACCGAAATCGCACGGTACACGAGGCGTGACGACCGCGCACGACCACAAATCGGGCGTATTCCGACTCGCGGCATCGCCGTACGTCATTGTGGTAAGCATGCCGACATGACCAGCGCCATCGACGGGACCGGCACCCTGCGGGCGGACGTCCGCCGGGTCGAGCCGACGGACGCCGCCCGGATGCGGGCCCTCCGGCTGGAGATGCTCGCCGACGCTCCGCTGGCCTTCCTGGAGACGATCGCGGAGGCCGCCGCCCGCCCGCACGCCGAGTACGCCGCCCGGATCGCCCAGGTCTCGGCCGGCACCCACACCGCCCAGTTCGTGGCGGACCCCGGCGGCCGGCTGGTCGGGCACGCCGGCGGTGTCGCCCACCCCACGGAACTCGCGGTTACCGTGGTCTACGCGGTCTACGTCACCCCGACGTGGCGCGGCACGGGCCTGCTCGCGGACCTGATCGAAGCGGTGGGTGCCTGGTCCCGGGACTGCGGGCGGCGCGAACTGATGCTCGAAGTCGTGGTGGGCAACGACCGCGCGTTCCGCGCCTACCAACGGATCGGCTTCGCCGACACCGGGGTACGGGTGCCACACCCCACCGTCCCCGCCCTCCGCGAACTCCAGATGCGTCGCCGGGCGTAGTCGGCGGTCGTTCAGGGGTTTCCGGGCCGCCCACCCTGGTCGGGTAAGGGTTTCCGGGCAGCCCACCGTGGTCGGGGCACCGTCGACCACCGCGACCGCATCCGGCGACGACTGCGCCCAGCCGGCGACCAGCGCGTCCACGGTCAGCTCCGGGGACTGCTCCCGGGCG